>JANNJZ010000373.1:0-29198 GCA_031396065.1 Pyrinomonadaceae bacterium
TTTGACGAACTATCCACAAACACCGCCGAGATTGGCCGATTGATCTCCGGCATGATGAAGTACCTAAGTAAGTCAGAACTAAGAGGAAGCAAATACCGCTAATCAGGCGGACTTTGGACTTTGGACTTTGGACTTTGGACCTTGGACTAAGAGAACCCAATGAGCACAAATCATCATGAATTAGTCCGCGGCCTTGGGCCGATCGCGGCGATCTCCATCAACGTCGGCAATATAATCGGCACCGGCATCTTTCTGAAGGCACGTGTGATGACGTGCAATGTCGGTACGCCAATGCGCGTCATCGTAGTTTGGATTGCTGCCGGACTGTTGGCACTGGCAGGAGCACTCACTTATGCCGAACTGACCACGATGCGTCCGCATGCCGGCGCTGAATATGTGATCACGAAAGATGCATATGGGCGGGTCTGGGGATTTCTCAATGGCTGGTCGCAGTTTCTCATCTCGCGCACAGCGTCGGCAGCGGCCCTGGCAGTCGGCTTCGCGATTTTCATGAACGACCTCACGCGCGGCGGACTCGATGTGATTTACTTCAAAGTTCCCATCCCTATCTTCGGAATCGAGATTCCGTTCGGCCACATTCAGGTCGTTGCGCTGATCACCCTGGCGGTTACCACTTTGATCAACTGCGCCGCCGTGGGTGCGACCGGACACGTCGCCTCCTTTGTCACTATCATAAAGGTCGTCGTGGTCCTGGGAGTTGGAGTCGCGGCTTTCTTTTATCAGGATGGCAGCTGGGGCAACTTGATGGCGGCCAACAACGGTGGCACTTGCGAAGACGTGGCAGTAACTGGGGCCGGATTTGCCGGGTTTGCGGCAGCCATGCTGGGGGCGCTCTGGGCCTATGACGGGTGGAACAATGTTTCTTATATGGCGGGCGAGGTAAAGCACCCCGAACGTAACCTGCCGCTGGCCTTAATCGCCAGCATGCTGATCATTATCGCGCTTTACGTGATCGTAAACGTCAGCTACTACTACGTGATGGATCCCACTCTCGTCGCGAGTGTTTCAGCCACATCGTCGGTTGCCGCTGAATCGATCGGGAGAGTTCTCGGACCCGTGGCCGTGACTTTGATGGCCGGAGTCATGATGCTTTCCTCCTGGGGCTCGCTACAGACGTCCATCCTGGGAACGGCAAGAATTCCTTATGCGATGGCTCGCGATGGCGTTTTCTTTCAAAGCCTGGCTCGTGTTTCAAAGAACACGAGAGTGCCGGTGATGGCGCTAATCGTGCAGGGCGTCTGGGCTGGGGTACTTGCAGTTTCAGGTAAGTTTGATCAACTTACAGATCTCGCGATTTTCGCTTTCTGGCTCTTCTACGGAATGGTGACCGCTTCGGTCTTCATCTTCCGCCGCACCGAACCTGATGCGCCGCGGCCATATCGTACCTGGGGCTATCCGGTCGTGCCGGCGGTGTTCGTTCTCGTTACCATCTATTTGATTGGCTTCACTATCTACAACGCGCCATTCCTGTCGTTCCTTGGTTTGATAATCATCGCGGCCGGCTTGCCGGTGTATTGGTATTTCGCGTCAAAGAATCCGGAAACGC
The DNA here is from genome assembly GCA_031396065.1 of Pyrinomonadaceae bacterium. GTDB lineage: Bacteria > Acidobacteriota > Blastocatellia > Pyrinomonadales > Pyrinomonadaceae > PSRF01. The sequence goes on from JANNJZ010000373.1 coordinate 1,568, forward strand.
CGACACCGGGACCAGCGCTTCCACCTGAGGAGCCTGGAATCGGTCCGGACTCGATTCGTAGTTAGGGTAATAATACTGTTCGGAAATTAGTCGAGTTTACCCGACCCACATCGCACTCAGACTCTCCGAAGCTTGTCCTAACTCTGCGGATCTTTGCGAGTACTTTGCGGATCTTCGCGGTTAATTCTGGCCGGTTAACAAAAGATTACCGCAAAGATCCGCAAAGTACTCCCAAAGATCCGCAAAGGGACTCACAAGTTGCTAACGACCCCCCGCAGGCCATCCTTCAACCTGTAATTACCGCCGCTCAACCTGAATCAGCGGTGCGGGTCTGCCTTCACTCGTAGCAATCAGTCCCTTGCCGTCCAAACGATAGCCGATGGCTTCGCCTTGCTCACGTTGCCCAAGCGGGATCGGTCGTAGGGGTTCTTTCCATATCAGGTTGAATGCCGGGTTCGACGTGGGCAAAACAAGTTCATATCCCTGCACATAATCGCAAAGCGCCACCCGCAACCCATCGGGTGAAATAGAGCCTCCGGTGAGCATCCCACCGAAAATTGTGGGAACGCTTAGCTCCCCAACCCGAGTAAGCATAGTAACCCCTGCCGACGCCGCGGCTGGATCACCTTCATACACACCTGAATTTCCAAACTGAATTTTCGTGACGAGATAAATCTTCCCGGTCACCGGGTGTACGATTAGAGCTTCAGAGTCATGCTTTCCATCAGGATAGCGAAGACGGATAACCTCAGCCGCCGCGGTTGATTGCGCATTGCTCTTCTTTTTACTCCCAACGCCATCGGTGATGGTTGGCTCAGGTATCCGATAAACAATTATCTGCGACCTGTTCGCGCCGTTATCACCGATGTCCCCAATGTAGAGATAGTTGGTACCGACAGTTGGTCCAGGCCCCGCGGCGATGTCCTCCCAGTCATCGGCAACCGCGCCGGTCACCCGCCACACGCCGCGATTGTGGCCCTGGCCATCGAAGGCGTAGATGAACGGACCATCGCCAGAGTCGTTGTGGGTCCAATACATTCCCGGTGTGGTCCGGGAAGCTACGATCCCACTGCTCTCGTCTACCGCGCGATCTTCGAGCACTCCCACTTTGGTGGCTGGACCATAGGTTTCATTGGGTTGGGATGCAGCTTTTTGCTCGGCTTTTAGGTCACGATTGCGCCGGCCGGCTTTGGTACCCTGCGCTCCGTGATTGCATCCGGTTGGGAGCGCCAGCAGCGCTGCCAACAGGAGAAACTTCCAAGCCTTTGTTTTCATGCTCTTCCTTCTGATTGTCGTTGAGCAAGTGCCTCGCGCGCGACTTCCTTATCATCGAAATGAAAAACTTCCCGACCCAGGATTTGATAGTCCTCGTGGCCCTTGCCGGCAATCAAAACCAGGTCATCAGTACCCGCTGCCAATATGGCCTGGTGAATTGCCTCGCGCCGGTCCGCTATCTTTCGATACGACTTACCCGTCTTGACGATTCCCGCCTCGGCGTCCGAAAGAATCTGCTCGGGATCTTCGGTGCGCGGATTATCAGAAGTCAGAATCACCACATCGCTCAAACTGCCGGCTGCTTCGCCCATCGGCGCTCGTTTGGATGAATCGCGATCGCCACCGCAACCGAACACCGTGATGATTTTCCCTTTGGTCACGTCCCGGGCCGTGCGCAGAACGTTTAGTAAAGCATCGTCACTGTGGGCGTAATCAACCACCACGGCGAAGTCGCCATTATGCGGAACTCGTTCAAAGCGGCCGGGTGCGCCGGTGCAACTTTGTAAAGCCACGGTAATCACATCAAGCTCATAACCCAGCGCCAGCCCGCTCGCGACCGCCGCTAACGTGTTGTAGATGTGGGGTGGGCCAACCAATGGCGAATGAAACTCGCGACTGCCAAGCGGTGTGTTCAGCGTGAACTTCATCCCATTGAGCGAAAACTCCGCGTCCCGTGCAGTGATGTCCGCTTCAGCATTAACGGCATAACGAACGACTCGCAAGCCATCGCTTTCGAGTCGTTGGGCGAGTTCGACACCATAGGGGTCGTCCATATTGATGATGGAGGTTTTCGGCTTCGTCCCCAGCCTTCCGTCAAACAGCCGCTGCTTGGCGTACCAATAGTTCTCCATTGTCTTGTGGTAATCGAGGTGATCGCGCGTGAGGTTGGAAAAGACCGCAACTGCATATTCCAGCTCATCGCAACGATGAAAATCCATTGCCTGGGACGAGGCTTCCATCACCGCAGTCCGGCAGCCAATCTCGACTGCACGTCGCAGCATCCGCTGCATATCGGTTGCTTCCGGAGTCGTTCGTTCAGCCTTACGACGTTCGGAGCCGAGACGGTATTCCACGGTTCCAGTCATGGCCACGGGTTCGCCGGCAGCTTCCGGAATTGAGGCCACCAGGTAAGCCGTGGTTGTTTTTCCGTTCGTTCCGGTGATCCCGACCAGCTGCAATTCGCGAGAGGGATGATGATGAATCTCCGCCGCCGCCAAGGCCATCGCGCGCCGGACATTTTCAACCTGAATCCAGGCGGTGGGGCCGGGTTCAGCGCCCCGCAGGATTTCTTTCGAGGGTTCGAGTTCGGAAATCACACCTACCGCACCCTGGGCGATAACCTGTGGCAGAAACTTGTGGGCGTCGAAAAGTCCGCCGCGAACGGCGACAAAGAGGCAGCCTGGACCAGCTTGTCGGGAATCGTGGGTCGCGTCGATAACGGGAACATTGCCGTCGCCAGTCAATTTTCCACCGGCGACGTTAGCTATGTGTTTTAGGGTTATTGAATCTTGTTTGGTCACAATCAGGAATTCTACGCAGGCGAGATTGGAAAGTCACATGATCCGACTTAACCTCAAAAAGAGCGGGGGCAAGCCCGGGGTCCCCGCTCCTGGAATCGCGGCTTTGCCGCATTCCGTGCGGAAAGGCTCTGCCTTTCCGATCTGTCATTAATTATCTTGAGGCTGTGCCTCCGATGCTTCGTCGGAGGCATAGCCTCATCCAATGCATCTGAGCCGGAAAGGCATGGCCTTTCCGCACGGAGGGCGGCAAAGCCGCAGAGTATCAACCTTGCGGTGCTCGCAAGGAACAACTACGATTCACCGCTCCATTAACCCAACTTCATGGTGAAATAATGATCAGGATTTCCCTCGCACTCAGTTTATCGGCCATGCTTCTCTTCTCTTTCAGCTCCAGCGCCAAGACAACGCCCGCAGCTCAGTATGATCTGTTAATCAAGAACGGTCGGATTGTTGACGGCTCGGGTCGACCAGGCTACATGGCGGACCTCGCCATCAAAGGCGATCGTATCGTGCGCATAGGCAAGCTAAAGGGTGCGACCGCCGCTCGCGTGATGGATGCAGCGGGGATGGTCGTCGCGCCTGGCTTTATTGACATGCTGGGACAGTCAGAGAGTTATGTGCTCATTGATCCTCGCGCGATGAGCAAAGTGATGATGGGCGTGACGACGGAAGTAACCGGCGAGGGCGATTCGATCGCGCCCGTCAACGAAAGACTGATCAAGGAACAGGAAGAGTTTAACCGCCGTTATAACCTGTCCATCGATTGGCGTACGCTGGGCGACTATTTCACTCGACTAGAGAAACAAGGCATCGGCGTCAATATGGCTACGTTCGTGGGCGCAACTCAGGTACGTGCCTATGTAGTGGGCTTTGACAACCGCGCACCAACGCCCGCCGAGATGGAACAAATGAAACAGCTGGTTGCGGACGCCATGAAGGACGGCGCGCTAGGTTTGTCGACCTCCCTCCAATACGTGCCGGCTCGCTTTGCCAAGACAGACGAGATTGTCGAGCTGGCCAAAGTGGCCCAGCAGTACGGCGGAATTTACGCCACCCATCAACGCAGTGAAGCTAATGCGCTCGATGAATCGTTGGCCGAAGTTTTCGAGATCGCCCGCCGCGCTCAAATCCCGGTCGAGATCTGGCATCTGAAAGCTGCCTACAAGAAGAACTGGGGGCGCATGCCTGAAGTTCTGGCAAAAATTGAGCGTGCCCGCGCACAAGGTCTGGACATCACTGCGGATGTCTACCCTTACGTTGCGGCCAGCACGTCACTTAGCGCCTGCCTGCCCCCCTGGGTGCTGGAGGGTGGAACGGAAAAAATGCTTTCGCGACTTCGCGACCTGCGCATTCGACAGCAACTCCACAAGGAGATAACGGCTGATTCGAAGGATTGGGAAAATATTTACCTGGGTAGTGGCGGAGCTGCCGGCGTCCTGATCAGCTCGGTCGTCAATCCAGAGCTGGAAGCTTTACAGGGGAAACGTGTTTCCCAGATTGCCGAGGAACAGCACAAGGATCCGTTGGATGCGCTCTTTGATTTGATTCTCGCCGACCACGGCCAGACCGGCGCCATCTATTTCATGATGAACGAAGCCGACCTGCGCGCAGCGATGAAATCGCCCTTCGTCAGCTTCTGCACGGACAGTGGGGCGCGCGCGGTTGATGGTCCCTTGTCCCGAGCAAAGTCGCACCCTCGCGGTTGGGGCAGTTATCCCCGAATCCTGGGAAAGTACGTGCGCGAAGAGCATCAGCTGACGCTTGAGCAAGCCATTCATAAGATGACGGGTATGCCTGCCAAACGTGTGGGACTAAGTCAGCGAGGCTTGTTGCGCGAGGGGTTCTACGCAGACCTCGCGATCTTCGATCCGAAACGGGTGCTGGATCGGGCCACCTTTGAAGTGCCGAATCAGTATCCGGAAGGGATCAAGTATGTGATCGTGAACGGACAGATCAGCGTCGAAGATGGAAGGCGCACGCCCGCGTTAGCGGGCCGCCCGCTACGTGGACCCGGGTATAAGAAATAGTCCAAAGTCCAATGTCCAAAGTCTTCGGATCGCGGTTCGACTTCTCTACTCTGGATGGCTATTAAGGATATCGATCCAGTGTGCCCACCACTCCATCGTGCCTTCCCGGACGTTGGACTTTGGACCTTGGACTTTGGACTTTGGACTGTTTTTAGATCGACTTCACGATCTTGCGAAAGTCGTCCTCATCCCAGGCCTTCAAAGTCTCGGTTTGGACGTTACCTTGACCGCCGAGGGTTAAGAGGCACTTCGCCACTGTTTCGTCATCCGGTCCTTCAATCACACAAAGCAGATCGTACCGGCCCATCAGGAGATAAGTATCCTTGATCTTGACTCCCAGCTTCTTGAAGGCTTTTCGTCCGGCGTCAAGGCGCTTTGGGCTGTCCTTAACGTTGGCCGCGCCTTGTTGTGTGTATTTAAGCAGTGTGATGTAAGTTGCCATTTGAGATGCTCCTTTCAAGTTGAACATCCGCAGATTACGCAGATTAAACCGATCGAGACGTTGAGAAACTACTCAGTTGGGGCCACGCTTTTTGCTAATGCTTTGAGCCCTGTATTGAAATCTGCGTAATCTGCGGATAGTTGTTTTCTAGACCTTAATAAATATCTTGCGACTGTAAAGAATCCACATGAGTCCCAACCAAAGCAGGATAAACGCAATTGCGTAAGCCAGCGACGCATGAATCGGAGCAGCCCACGAAAAAAAGAGCTTCTGGAAGATCCAACCTTGCAGCGAGATGCTGGTAGCGCCCCAAGGCAGTTTGATCAGCCCCAGCAAACGCCCCATCACGCCCGTCCCCACAAAAAGGACTATCGCATTCACTCCAAAAACAACAAACGGCTTGGCCCATCGTTGATACTTCTTGATGTCGATCAACCAATAACAGAAGGCGAGAAACTCGAGGGCCAGGCCGCCGGTAAAGAACACGTAAGAACTCGTCCACAAAGACTTGTTGATAGGAAAGAATGGATTCCAGCACCAGCCAATCACAATGCAGGCAGCGCCGGCCACAAACATGCCGGCAACTTTCTCATATGGCGACTTGTCCGTGCGCAACCACTGGCCGGTCAAAACTCCAAACAGAGCAGTCGCAATTGCCGGGATGGTACTGAGTATTCCTTCCGGATCGAAAACTTTCCCCTGTCTCCAGATGTGTGGGCCAAGGATAGTACGATCAATAAAGGAGGCCAAACTTCCCTCTTTGCTCAGATCGCCAGCCGCGAAGCCCGGCGCATGCAAGCACGTCATTAACAGCCAATAAGCTAATAACAGCACAAGCGCAATGATCAACTGAGTTCTAACTCTGGTCTTCAGAAAGATGATAGAGGCGAAAAAATAACATACCGCCAGCCGTTGCAGCACACCTGGAATGCGAATGGTGGAGAGATTGAAGTAAGGAAATCCGGCGAGAAACAGTCCGAGCGCAAAAATAATTAAGCTGCGCCTCATGACCTTCCAATAGAGGTCGCGTTTACTACCGCCGCTGTCGATTCGACGCCCAAAAGCTAGGGGGATGGCGACGCCCACAATGAAAACAAAAAAGGGAAAGACTAGATCGGTTGGCGTCCAGCCATGCCATTCAGCATGCGCTAGCGGCCAATAAATGCTACCCCACGTTCCTGGATTATTCACCAGGACCATGCCAGCGATGGTGATGCCACGGAACACGTCTAACGAAACAAGGCGAGAACTAGTTAGAGGGTCAGCCTGGGATTCAGCCATATGGTTTCTCTACGGATATCAGCTATGCATTAGAGGTTTCAGCGGGTTCGCATGGATGTCCGCGCTCGCGTACGCAACCCCTTTTTCCCGTGGCCGGCCGGCGCATCGTCGGCGCCAAACTGGATCAGTGCCAGCTTCATTGTCTCGCCCCCTGCCAGGCGTGTCTTCCAGTACAACAACCCTACAACCACCGAGGCCAGCGAGCTGAAGAAAATAGTTATCGGCAGCGAGATGAGCTGTTGAGCGATCGTCACGACGCTGTTCGCATGCAGTGACCCCGTCGGGTTGAGTGCCTTGACCACCGCGACGAGTAGTAGTGCAGCGATGGTGTTCAACAGGATCGGCACGCCAATGTGAATGAGCACGATCGCAATCACCGTTGTGCGCGATCTCTTGTACAACTCGCGCGAACGCTTCATAGCCGCCCGCCCACGCAGACCTTCCATCATCAACACCGGGCCAACCAAGCTCAGATTGGCGAACACGTACACTCCCGGAAGCACACACATCAGCAGGCCCAGGAGTCCGAGCAGGCTAGCCACGAAGCCGGTCCACATAAACGGCCACAGACGTGCCTTCAGCGCGGCGAAGGCGGGACGAAGCAGCAGGGGGCGCAGCGGCACCGCCAGCAGTTGCGACACCAGCCAGGTGGTTATGCCTCCCACTACTGACGCCGAAAAGAAAGTTACTATGATGGCTAACAGATTAGCGGTGGTCGTAGCTACAGCGTCCCAGGGTTTGGGAATGAGCTTCCGGCTCACCAGGTACATGAACGTCACCTTCACCAACGTCATGAACACCAACGGCGCATAGACCAGCAAGGCCAGACGCATAAAGGTCGGCAGATGCTCGCTGTAAACGGTCAGCGCGTTTCGCAGGAGCGTGCCGGTTCCGGTGGAATGTGCGCGCAGTGCGCCGGCGAATCCAGCCGCACTACTGGGACGATCATCCGGATTCTTGGCGAGCGCCGACATCACCAGCGCGGCCACTTTCCTGGGTACCCGTTTTACTACGAGCGGGGGCGGCGGTGTCTCGCGGTGACCCTTCATTACCGAGGCCGGATCGCCGTTGAAGGGTGCCCGGCCCGACAGCAGCGAATAGGCAATCACACCCAGGCTGTAGATATCCGAGCGCGGGTCAAGCGCCTCGCCGCGACACTGCTCAGGCGACATGTAGCGCGGCGTTCCGAGAATGGAGCCGACTCGCGTGAGCGAACTGCTTGAGTTCGACTGCGTCGGCAGGTGGTGATCAGTGCGGAGATTCTCCAGCAGGCGCGTTCCATCTTCGTAGACGCTGGCGTCGTCTTGAGCGGGTAGCATCCGCGTCCCTGCCTCAGGAGGATCCAGTTCCGGCAGTATCGAAATGCCTGTTTTTGAGAACGGACTTCCAGCCAGCGGCACAGGTTGTATCTGAGTCCCGGCTTCCAATTCCACGTCTGCGGCAGGAAGATCGAAACTCGTAGTTATGAGAGTTGGGGCCTCAGTTCCCGTCGACGCGGCCGCGGGTTCAGAGGCCAAGGGACGTCTTTGAGAAGACTCTGCGCTGGTCGGAACCGGGTCTGGCTCTTCCAGCTTGGCGATACCGAAGTCCAGAACTTTGATCGTGTAACTGCCGCGACGATTTGGCTCAAGCCAGATGTTCTCTGGTTTCAGATCACGATGAATGATCCCTTGTTGATGAGCTTCTTCGACCGCGGAACACGTCTGCTCGAGGATATCTATCACCCAGTTCAGTGGCAGGCTCGACTCCTCAGTCAGAATCTCACTGAGCGTATAGCCGTCCAGGTATTCCATTACCAGGTAGGCGACCTGGTCTGCTCCTACCTGGGCAAAGCCAAAGTCGGTGACGTCGACGACATTCGGGTGTTGCAGGCGTCCCGCCGCTCGCGCCTCGCGCCGGAATCGCTCGACAAACTCATCGTGCTTCATCAACTGTGGCGCGATGACCTTGAGAGCGACCGGTCGCTCGGTCCCCAGGTGGATCGCAGAGTAGACTGCACCCATCCCGCCTTTGCCGAGCTGCTCGTCGATGCGGTACTTACCGTCCAATACCTGGCCAATGAGACTTGATACGGGCATGAGTTTTTGAATCGACTACGAGATGTCTTCAGTGCGGTTGTAGATACTTGTTCGCTTTTGGGATTGTTTCACTAAATGCCACCCGCGCCCAGAGGCGAGCGGTTTCAATCGCGGCTCGCCGCCTTCCGTGCGGAGAGGCTCGGCCTTTCCGTCAGTCTGAAAGAGTCCTTGAAGCTATGCCTCTCCAGAGGCATAGCCTCGAAGAAGGAAGAAGGCTATCGGAAAGGCATAAAGCCTTTCCGCACGGAAGGCGGCAGAGCCGCTCGCGGGTGTCACCACCCAATAGGTTTCTGCCTTCTGCCTTCTGCCTTCTGCCTTCTGATCTCATTACCGTCACGACGCACCGGGCCGAAAGATGATGCAGGTGGTTGTTCCGTGGGCGTAGAGCCTGCCCTTGGTGTCGACGATTTTTCCTTCAGCCGTTGCGGTGCGACCACCAACGTGAATGATGTTAGCCTCGCAACGGACCAAGCCGGTGTCCGAGGACATTGCCCTGAGGTAGTTAACCTTGATTTCCAACGTCGTGTAGCCCACGCCGGCAGGCAGCGTTGAATGGATCGCGCAACCCATTGCCGAATCGAGCAAAGTAGCGGCGACGCCACCGTGAACGCCACCAATGGGATTGTAATGATATTCGGCAGGCTCCACCGTAAACACCGCATGGCCCTCACTCAACTCGGCGATGCGAAAGTTCATCAGCACACCGATTGGTGGCGGCGGCAGTTCGCCGGCCACAATCTTTTGCAAGTATTCAAGACCTGACAAACCGACGGCAGCCTTTGCCAGGGCGCGTGGATCGTCCCAGGTGATCGTGCGAGTTCGAGCGTTGGACATTGGGGAATAGTAAAAGAGCAGAAGGCAGAAGGCAAAAAGCAGTAGGCAGAAAGAATCTAGGACCTATTAGGAGCTATATGTCCTGTAGGCCCTATTCTTCCTCCTCAGTCCCAGCTCTTGATGCTGGGCCATAACATGTGGAGATCCTGGTTGAGCTCGCGACATACGAGGATGGGGAAGTGTTCGTCGCGGCGCGAGTAGGGATGATAGGTACGAGCAGGCTCAGCGACAGTCTTGAAATGCTCGCGATCGCCTTCGCCGTCGCTGCCCAACACGATCACGATCGCCCCGGTGTAGTTGCGTGGTCCCCAGTACCAATAGTTCTGATGATTGCTGATCGCTTTCGGCAATCCATACCGTGGCCCAAAGAAATCTATCGCACCGGCCTGGCCATAGCTGTTCGCAAAGATCGCCGCCTGCGACCGTTCTTCGGGTGACAAGCTGTTATAAACCTGGGCCACCGCGCGCGTCATATCTTCCCAGCCAAACTCGTCTGCGAAATGTTGAGGCAAGGGACCCGTATCCTGGTGCTCCGTTTTCGATGGCTCAAAGCCGAGCGCGCGTTGATAACGAAGGTAAGTTTCGGGAGAGAGAATTGGCACGGAAAGAGGTGCGAGGGTGGCTCCGGCGAGGATGATCACCGCGACGTAAACCGCTCTTACCCAGGTGAAGGAGGCAGGAGCTGGCGGCAGGTGAACCGATTCCGACGCGTACCTGCCGCCTGCTCCTGGTTCCTGCTCCTGCCTTGTCTGTCCCTGCCTTGCTGTGACTCTCTCAAACGCAACTGCGCCGGCAGCAAAGAGGATCGGATACGCGGGCGCCAGGTAATAGTTCTTGCCCTTCAAGGCAATCAGGGTGACCAGCATCACCAGGTAGGCCCAACCAAAGATGCGGTAACGACCCCGACCCTTCGTCAGCTTATTGGCTGCTGGTCCTTCACCCAGTAACTCTTCCACTCGTCCAGTCTTACCAAAGAACAGCCACACCAGTCCGCCAACCCAGAGCGGAAAAAGGACCGGATTCATGATCAGCGCCTGATCGGCGATAAAAGCCAGTGGGCCGCGCACGACATCGCGCCCGCTCTCGCGAATGTTGCGCATCAACTCCAGAAACGGGAAATCGTGCTTCACCAGCCAAAGCAAGTTTGGCAGAAAAATCAGGAAGGCGGCGAGAGCTCCCAGCCAAATCCATGGGCTCTTAAGAAATCGGCGGTGTTCGGTGAGGAGTAATCCCACCACGATCCCGAACGCGAAAAAGCTAATTGAGTACTTTGTCTCAAGCCCAATACCGATGAGCACTCCAAACCATAACCAGTATGTCGGTCTCTGAGTGTTGATAGCCCGGGCGACGCACCACGCGGCGCCCAACCAGATGAGTGGTTCAAACGCGTTCATCGTCAACCAGTGATGAAAGACGAGAAACATAGGCGCTACCAGGACAGCCACTGCAGACAGCGCCTGCGCAAACCGATCGCCACCCAACTCGCGCGTGAGTCTACCGGTGAGCCACACCAGGGTCGCGCCGGCGATCGCCGGGAGTAGACGTAACCCAAGTAAGGAACTTCCGAAAGCACGACGGGCAAACCACGCAATTAGAGCGATGAGAGGTGGCTGATCTACGTAACCCCAGTCAAGGTGTTCAGCGCAGGCAAGGTAATAGAGCTCGTCTCGAAAAATTCCATATCGCCCCGCCGTGAAGAGGTGGAGTAAGAGCTTCCCGGTAGCCAGATACAAGACGATGGCAGAGCCGCTGGTCCACTTTGAAGATGTTTTTGAATGGTAAGGCACGGGGCTATGGAAGACTCGCGAGTCGCGTTTAGGCTGGGCGCCTCCGCTTCATATGCGGCAGAGCCATTTCAGATAGACAAATGAGAAGTGAACGCTTGAGCCCTTACCGCTTGAGCAGGATCAATATGCCCGCGATAATCCCAAGCACGGCCAGGCCCGTGGTGACTGTTGACGAGACCCGCACGCTAAGCAACGGGAGGAGTCCCGTCAGAATCAACCATAGCCCAAGTAAAAGCATACCCAGATTTCTGCCTGCCAAACTATTGGTTACTGCCATTTTGTTCTCCTTTTAGTAGACCAAATATGAACCAGTGGTCCATCTGCGTTCCCAACACTTCACTACTTAACCCGCTGAGTTTGGGAGAATTGAACACGGGCAATCTTACAAAAGCAAGGCCAACCGGGTGGTGGATCTCCTTTGCCTGATTGTAGGGGCGGCACTCCGTGGCCGCCCCTTCGTTGCGGACGCGAAGTTTCGATGGTGGAGCTACCTCACCTTTCAACTGTGCCTTCCAGCAAGCAGGCAAGATGCTAGCGCTCCCAACGGGTTGCTACTTTACGAAGAGTCGACGCAGGAGGAGCAAAGTAGCCAGGCCGCCCGCAATCATCCAGGGAAGCGACGCACTTCTGATGGGTCGGAATTCTGCCTCGCCATTCTTCAATTGGATAAATCCGACTGGACTAACCTGCACTCCGCCGCCACCGCCCGCACCCTCTTCATCCTGTTTGCGCCCGGCGCCGCCGCCGAAACCCCAACGAGCCATGGCAACCGGAATAACTGTGACGCCGTCTCGCTCGACCGGAGCGCCGAAGATCGTCGCTGCGCGCGCGGCCGCACCCAACTTCTCAGCCATAGTGCCGACAAATTTCGACGGCGCTTCGCGGGTGGAGTTTGATTCCATTGTTTCCATCGTTATCACCTTCGTCAGCTGATTTTAGGAGAATTGAACACGGGCAATCTTACAAAAGCAAGGCGAACCGAGTGGTGGGTATCCTTCGCCTGATTGTAAGGGCGGCACTCCGTGGCCGCCCCTTCGGTTGCGGACGCGATAGTTTCGATGGTGGAGCTACCGCACCGAGGGGCGCGATATTCTCAGCTCGACGGAGTTTGAAAATCAAGATAGTTTCGATGGTGAAGCTACCGCACCGAGGGGCGGCCACGGAGTGCCGCCCCTACAATCATGCGAAGGATGCCGTCACGATCAGCCAGCGAGTGCCGCAACCACAACCGAGGTCGTTTAATTCACGCTCACCAAAAGAGCGAACCTGTGGATTGAGTCTACCGTATAATGCGAGTGATGGATCTGATTCACACATTATCAATCGCCATGGGCGCTTCCTGGGTATCGGGCATTAGTCTTTATGCTTCGGTGGCCATGCTGGGCTTGCTGAGCCGCTTTGCTAATCTGGAGCTTCCCGGCGAACTGCAAGTGTTAACGAGTTGGTGGGTAATTGGTATCGCAGTGACTTTGTACGTCGTGGAGTTCATCGCCGACAAAATCCCCGTAGTCGACAGCGCCTGGGACGTGGTTCACACTTTCATTCGGATTCCCGCGGGTGCAGTGCTGGCAGCCACAGCTTTCGGTGATTTTGATAAGACAGTGCAGGTGATCGCGTTCCTGCTGGGCGGCAGTCTGGCGCTGAGTTCTCATGGCACCAAGGCCGCAACCAGAGCAATCGTCAATACGAGTCCCGAGCCAGTCTCAAACATCGTTGTTAGCCTCACCGAAGATGTAATCGCAATTGTTTCGATGCTGTTCGCGGCATTCCTGCCTTTTTTGTTGTTCGCTGTGGTGGCCGCTGGGTTGGTCGTCTCGGCGATAATCCTGCCTAAGATCTTCAGGTTCTTCCGGCAAGTTTTTAGAAGCGCGCGCAGCTTCTTTAATCCGGCAGCGGCATCATCCGGTTGAGCACTTCGCTGGCGTAAGATCGGTAGTTCAGAGTTTAGCCAGTGTCTTAACCAGGAACCTAAAGGGTTGAACTCTGAACTACGGGCCTGGGGCTGTTATGCCGCAATGGGTCTGAGCTTCGCATAATCATTCTTATTTGACTTGGCGGCGTCCCAAAGATCCACGGCCTTTTGCAAATTCATCCAAATGTCCGGCGTCGTCTTGAAGACTCGCGACAAACGAATCGCCATGTCGGCGGTCATGCCACGCCGCTCACGAATCAAATCATTCACCGTGCGGCGCGATACCCCGAGCCGCCTTGCTAGTTCCGTTTGAGTGATCGAGGGTAACTGAGCCCCTCCATCAGCCGCGAGCTCTTCAAGCATGTTTCTTAAGATCGCGCCGGGATGGGTTGGACGGACCTTTCGTTGGATGGGTTTTTCCCGCATACAATTCTCTTTCAATGATAGTCCTCGAAGTTTACATCGTGGGCATCGCCGCCAGCAAAAGTAAATGTGAGCCGCCAATTCTTATTGACCTTGACGGCCCACGTACCGGCGCGGTCGCCTTTTAACTCATGAAGATCTAAGTGCGGGCAAGCCGATATCCTCCAAAGTAGTTGCCGCGTCGATTACGTCAAGCCTATCACGCAGGCGCGTAGACAGTTCTGGCGGAATTCCGCGCTTGCTATTGGCCTCAAAAAACTCACGCAAGCCTTTATGCCTGAATGAACTAATCATCGCCGCATAATCTATTACACCCCACGCGATCTTCAAACAGGTGTGCACCGTGGAGTCTTAGGATCTACCTAACTTTCGCGCCAGTTGGTATGCTGGGGAAACATGGCTACTCCAGAAAACAATCAAAACAAATCCGCACGGCTTTACGCGCGCGCACTCGAACTCATGCCCGGCGGCGTGAATTCCCCGGTGCGAGCATTTCGCGGCGTGGGTGGAACCCCGTTATTCATCCAGAGCGCGAGCGGCCCAACCATCGCTGACGTTGATGGCCGCACGTTTATCGATTACGTCGGGTCGTGGGGGCCAATGATTCTGGGCCATGCCGACGCTGAGATTGTCAGCGCTCTGGCCGCGGTGGCTCGGAGCGGCACCAGCTTCGGCGCCCCGAGTGAGCTGGAGATTGAACTCGCGGAAGAGATCGTCGGTGCGGTGCCTTCAATCGAGATGGTGCGGATGGTGAATAGCGGCACCGAAGCAACGATGTCTGCCATTCGCCTGGCCCGCGGGATCACCGGCCGCGACAAGCTGGTGAAGTTTGAAGGCTGCTATCACGGTCATGCGGATAGTTTACTGGTAAAAGCTGGTTCCGGAGTTGCCACGCTGGGACTACCTGACAGCCCAGGGGTTCCGGCATCGCTGGCCCAGCATACGCTGACTGTAGCCTTTAACGATGAGGCTGCGCTTGAAGATGTCTTTAAACAACACCGGGACATTGCGGCAGTAATTATTGAACCTGTGGCCGGCAACATGGGGGTGGTGCCCCCGCAGCCGGGTTTTCTGGATTTCGCTCGTGAGGTAACCAGTCGCAACGGCGCGTTATTGATCTTCGATGAAGTGATGACCGGTTTCCGCGTCGCGCGCGGTGGAGCCCAGGAGCTTTATGACATCACACCTGACATCACCTGTCTCGGAAAAATAATCGGAGGCGGATTGCCAGTCGGCGCATACGGCGGCAGTCGCGAGCTGATGCGCAACATCGCGCCCACCGGGCCTATCTATCAGGCGGGCACACTCTCCGGAAATCCATTGGCGATGACGGCCGGCCTGCTGACTTTGCGGCGTCTAAACGATAAGACTATCTATGAGAAACTCGAACAACGTTCCGCGCGTCTTTGTGAAGGTCTATCGAAGTGCGCTGCCGACGCTGGAGTGAAAACGACCACTAACCGGGTGGGTTCGATGTGGACCAGCTTCTTCACTGACGAGCCGGTGACAAACTGGACTACGGCCAACACGAGCGATCGTGCACTATACGGCCGGTTCTTCCATGCAATGCTTGATGAAGGTGTCTACCTGGCGCCATCGCAATTCGAAGCCGGCTTTTTAAGCACCGCACACACCGAAGCGATCATTGATCAAACGATCCAGGCCGCGCGGCGGGCCTTCAAACTAATGAACTGATGAAGGTCTCGAGACAATTGAAGAATGGAAAAGGTCATTCAAGTTCTTAACCGCATGCAGGCTGATGGCGTCATTGAGAGGTTTGCCATTGGTGGTGGAATTGCGGCGATTCACTATCTTGAACCCTACCTAACCGACGACATCGATGTCTTCATATCGCCAGTGGTTGTCGGCCCGAACGGCTTGGTATCATTTGAGCGAATCTACTCGTACCTCGGGAAGCTCGGGTACAATACCGAAAGGGAATACATCCGAATAGATGATTGGCTGGTGCAATTTGTGCCAGCCTCCGAATCGGTGCAAGAAGAAGCCGTCTCATTGGCAGACCGCGTGGCGTTTGCTGGAGAATTCACATCAATCTTCTCCATTGAGCATCTCGCGGCTGAACTTCTTCGTTCGGGTAGGCTTAAAGATCACGCGCGGGTTGAAGCGTTGCTGGAGTCGGGCCAAATGGACATGGACGTTTATCGCGAGATCATCAATCGGCATGGTTTGGGTGGGAATTGGACAGAGTTTACTGTGCGTTACGATTGGAAGGAGGACTGATGAGTAGCGCGCCATTCGACCCAAATAATTTCAGAGTAGAAGATCTCTTCCGGGCCAAGGAAGAGCGCCGGCAGCACCTCGCAAGACTGCCGCTTGAAGAAAAGATCAAGATCGTAAAGAGACTTCAAACCGGCGTCGCCGCTGCCATGAAGAATGAGAGATTAATCTTCGAATCATTTCTAAAAACCTGTCCCGACTTCGCCACTGAGCCAATCGCAGAGTGGGATGTGGTTGCGCAGTGGTACGTCAAGCGTGCTCTTGATCCTCCGCCTCAACCGTTCGACAAACGTCCGGATATCATCGCCCTTACCGCTTCAGGACGGAAGATAGGTGTCGAACTCAAAAGCTGGGTGAATCAAGATCAGATAGCAGAGGCTCGAAAACAGGAAAAAATACAGAAGAACATTTTGAAGGCGATTGGAAACCAGCCACCGAACCAGACACAACATATCGGTTATGTTTGGCTTTCCGCGAAGGAAGTGAGATTTGATCCGACCGATTCCTCAAATTTCAGAGAGCAGATGTTCCGCTTGATTGAACAAGTTGATAACAATTGGTCAGACGAGTATGGATTACGAGATTGCAGCCACGAGGAAAGCCGCTTTGCCGAATTCCCTATTCTGGACAAGTATCTGGTCAGAGTTCAAGCCCAGCCCGCGATCTTGGAGAGCGCCGAGATTAACTGGGTCGACTTTCGGCCCCCAGGTGGTTTCTATTCTCCCAAGTCGATGCTCGACACGTTAAGTACCGCCCTCGTTACTCACAAAACCGATCCGCGTTACCAAGACCTACGAACACAGGTTGGTCTGGATGAAGTCTATTTGCTGGTTCACTACGACTTCAAAGCCTTTGCCTACAACACACCTTTCGATGCTCCGGGTTTTGCTTTCAAAGAAGCTGCAGAGTTTGCATCGAATGTAGTCAATGACGATGGTGGCTATTTCGACCGAGTCTTTCTTTTTCACTTCCTATGGGGAAAAGAAGAAGCTTATAGGGTTCTATAGTCAGGAAACCTACTACGCTTGGGTGAACGGTCTAGTTTCCCCATTCCCCTTTTTCCCTTTTCGCCCTTCTCCATCCTAAAGCGGTAGATCGATCACGAATCTGGTTCCCTTCCCAGGTCGGCTTTCCACGTCAATCTTCCCGCCGTGCTGTTCCACAATCTGCTTCACAATCGCCAGACCTAATCCGGTGCCGCGCTTCCTGGTGGAAAAGAAGGGCTCATAGATGCGGTCGAGGGTCGCCTGGTCCATTCCTTCGCCCTGATCGGCAATCACCACTCGTGCATATCTCTTGGCCGCCCCGGTCTCATCATTATTCCCGGGGTCAACGCTAACCACTTCGGATGAGATCGAGATGGGAGTACCTTTTGGGCTGGCGTCAATCGCATTCGCTATGACGTTAACAAAGACCTGGTTTAACTGGTCCCCGTCCCAATGGCCCACCAGTTTCTGCCCGTCAAGCCTCGCTTCAACTGGTGTTTGTTTGTCGTTGATCTTGTCCGCTACCAATTCGAGGCTATGGCGAATCAGCTGGTGAAGTTCGACATTTGATTGCTCAAGCGCTTTGCTGCGGGAAAACTGAGACACATCCACCACCAGTTTGTTCAGGTGCATGATTCCCCGTTCGACCAGGTCGATCTTCCGCAACCCGTCGTCGTCAACGACGTTGTCACGCAACATCGATACGCCCAGGCGGATACTACCCAGCGGATTCCTAATCTCATGGGCCACCTGGGCAGTTGCCTGGCCCACGGCTGCGAGCGATTCCTGTCGCCGCAAACTGCGTTCGGCCTTGGCAGCCTCAGTTACATCCACCAAAGTCACGATCTGCCCGCGCGCTTCATCAATCGCGAGCGGCGACGAATAGACGTCAAAGGTCCGCTCCTCCTCAGCAGCTTCACTCGGCGGGCACACCCAACGTCCTCGATACGCCGCACTATCAGCGGAACTGCCGGTGGCAACTTCCAGCATCTTCAAGGCCGGCTCCGGGGCAAACTTTTCGTAGACCGAAGCACCAATACTCGCCCCTGGGAAAATTCGGAAGAAGGCCGCGTTGGCGCTACGAATGCAATCGTGTTCATCGATGGCCGCGACTGCGCTGACCATTCCTTCGAGAAGCTGGCTGGTAAAGATTCGCTCGCGCCTGGCTTCCTCCATACTGCGTCGCATCTGGGCGAAACGGCGTTGCAACTCCCAGATCGTGCCGGCCGCCACCAGGGCACCCACGATGAGCGCAATTACGCTCCAGGTTCGAATTGTTTTCGCAGCCTGACGCTCAATTGTTTCGCTCTGGTGAAAAATCTCGTCCTGTTCTTCTGCTGATCGTTGCATCAGGTTGCCGAGTTCCAAATCGATAGCCTTGAAACTCTCATAGCCTTCGAGTGAGTAACGCCGAAGATCTTCGGTTATCTCTATAAACGCCTTCAGGTCAACTCGGAACTTCCGCCACATCGGCTCTTCGGTAAGCGGCGGACGCTCAAGCTGCTGCAGCAGTTGTTTCATCTCATCCTGAGCAGTGTTCAAACGTAAATCAATGGGGGGTCTCAACTCGCGGCGTGATTCTGAATCGGCCCGTGCCCGTGCTTCGTTGTTGAGCTTTGTAGCCGCCAGGCGAAGCTTAAGCAGCAGGCTGAGCTTTGCCGCATGGTGCTGCTCAAGATCCAGAACGGCGACACTCACTTCATCCATGCGTTTGACGCTCAGGATACCGAGCACGGCGATGAGGATTAACAGCAACAGAAAACCGACAACTAAAGGGAAGATTGCGGGCGCCAGACCACGCGTCCGGACACTCTGCGCTCGAGACGAGGATGATTGAGTACCGCCGCTCGCAGGCTCCGTGCGGCGATAGACAACTCTGCCGTGATCGTTCGCCGGATCTGAAGCCGGTTGAGTCGCGCGCGAGTCCTCAGGAACAACGGATTGGTCTGTATTAGTTTGGTTGTCGCTCATCGAATCCTTTGGAGTGCGGTGGCTAATTGCCGCTTGTGCGGAGCTAAATGCCCGCCTGGCTTTGCACAAAAAGAGTTCTACTAGTCCGCAGCGGACGACTGATAATAGCCCAGCAGTTCACTGCTGGGATTAGGAGTGAATGGATTGTAGTCCGTAAGGCGGACGGCTGAAATGGTAGCAGCCAGACATCCCCGTTTTCAGTCGTCCGCTTCACGGACTTTGGGTCGCATTCTTGTTAACCCAGCGATAAATCGCTGGGCTATTGTCAGTCGTCCGCCAATGCGGACTTGAATCAAAACATTTCGTGCAAGCACCCGCTTCGTATTCGCGAGGCTCCAGAACAAAGCGATCCAGCTAAAAGCGGTGCCGCCGGTGTTCTCCTAACGTGGTTTACCCGTAGCCGGGTCGTGATTACCTATTAACTACAGCTTTTCCTTCTCAGCGTCTTGGCGCTCTTTGCGTCTTGGCGCCCTTGGCGGTTAATGACGACAGGCTGCAATGCTACGGTTTCGCATCCATCCAATTGTCGGCAATACCTACGTCCACTATTAGCGGAACATCCAAACTAACTGCCGACTCCATTTCCCGCTTCAAAATTCCGGCAACATGCTCGGCCGTTTCGGCCGAGGCTTCCACCAGCAGTTCGTCATGCACCTGCATGAGGAGTCTGGCTTCGATACCCTCGCGCTTGAATTCTCCCTCCACTTTCAGCATGGCGATTTTAACGATGTCGCTGGCGGTCCCCTGAATGGGCATGTTGATGGCTTCACGCTCGGCAGCTTTGCGTATATTGGCGTTCCGATCGCTGATCCCAGGTAGCGGTCGAATGCGGCCATAGATTGAACGCACATAACCATGCTCGCGAGCTCGCACCGGAACCTCTTCCATGTAGCGCCGGACACCTTTATAAGTGTCGTAGTAATCCGCAATCACTTTCTTCGCTTCCGGTCGCGAGATGCCAACTCGCTGTGACAGCCCCCACGGTTCGATCGCATAGGCAATCGCAAAGTTTACAATCTTCGCAAAACGGCGCGCTTCCTTTAGTTCTTCATCAGTATTCGCCCCAAACACCAGGCGCGCCGTGCGCGAGTGAATATCTTCTCCATTCTGAAACGCTTCGAGCATGACCTCATCCTGCGTGATGTGGGCCAGCAGACGCAACTCAAGTTGGGAGTAGTCTGCGGAAATAATCTTGAAGCCTTTTTCCGCTACAAAGGCGCGCCTGATGCGCCGACCCAGCTCGGTGCGAATGGGAATATTCTGAAGATTCGGCTCGCTGGAGGAAAGACGGCCCGTCGCCGCCACAGTCTGATTCAGCAAACAATGGATCCTGCCGTCGCCGGCAATCTGATGCGGTAGGGCATCAGTGTACACGCTTTTCAGTTTATCCAACTCGCGGTAATCAATTATCAATCTTGGCAGTTCGTGAGTTTGGGCCAACTCTTCCAGGACGGCTTTGCTGGTGGAGATGCGGCCCGTCGAAGTCTTTCGCCCCGAAGCCATGTCCAACTCCGAAAGCACTTCGCCCACCTGCTTGGGCGAACCAATGTTGAATTCCCTCCCCGCCAGCTCGTAGATCTTGATAGTCAGCTTCTTTAACTCCAGACCCAGATAATTCGAAAGGTCCGATAGGGTCGCACGGTCCACTTTCAGGCCCGCCTGTTCCATCTGGAAAAGCAGCGGAGCCAGCGGCAGTTCCAACTCGGAATAGATAGTCTCCAACTTCTTCTCAAGAATACGCTGATGCAGGACTCTGGCCGTGCGCGCGGTCAGGTCAGCCGCAACGGCTGTTTGCCACTGCCAATCCGACCAGGCACTGTTTGATTTATCTATGCTCTCGACCTCGACTGCTTCGCGGGCAAGGTCGCTGAGCTCATACTTGCTGCGATTGGGATCCAACAGATAGGCGGCCAGGAAGGTGTCGTCTTTGACCCCTTCAAGTTTGATGTCCAGCCGGGTCAGCAGCCCGACAGCGCGTTTCAAATCGTGAACAGACTTTTCGATTAAGCCATTGGATAAAACCTCACGGATAGCAGCAATTGCCGACTCCCGCCCATCAACGTAGGTTTTGAAGTCGACCAGCGCGGAGGTCCCTGCCGCGGTTGAGAAGGCTATTGCTTCGGGCGTGGAATAGTCCTCCTCGCACAGCAAGTCGGCTACGTCGTCACCCTTAGCAACCGTCGCGGCCGGAGTCGATTCCGCTATCGCGATGCCCACACTCTCGGCATCCCAAAGACTTTTGATCAAACTGTCTAATGCGCTGCGAGAGTCGATTAGCTGGTAATTGAGTGGTCCACCAACGCTCGCGGCAGTGGCTGTAGCAGCGTCTGCAAACTCACGCGTCAAAGCGGCAAATTCCAACTCCTTGAAGAGATCATATGCGGCTGCTCGGTCGGGTGGACGCGCCTTGATCTGATCGAGATCGAGATCGACGTCAAGATCCAGACGAATGCGCGCGAGTTCTCTCGATTGACGAATCAGGTCGGCGTTGTTTTGCAGTGATTCACGATAGGTCTTGTGCTTTACCTCCTCCCATCGATTGAGCGCTTCTTCGATCGAACCAAACTGGGTGATGAGCTGCACCGCGCCTTTCGATCCTATGCCGGGCGCTCCAGGTATGTTATCGATCGAATCACCCATGAGTCCGAGGAGATCAACAACCTTGCTGGCCGGCACCCCAAACTTCTTCTCCACCCACGCCTCATCACACCATTCGATCGGCGGCACATACTCCTTGCGTTTCGCCACCTGAGAATTCGTCCGCATGCAAATCACTAAAGGATCGGAGACCAGCTGGCACATGTCCTTATCATTTGAAACAATCACCGCCTGCAGCTTCTGCGCAGCGATCTTCCCGGCCAGCGTCCCAATCACGTCATCGGCCTCAAACCCAGGGGCATTGATGACCGGAATATTGAAGGCTTCGCAAAGACGAATGATATAGGGGAGTTGCGAGGCCAGATCCTCGGGCATCGCCAGACGATTGGCTTTGTAGCCGGCAAAAGTTTCGTGACGAAAGGTCTTCTCCTTCGACTCAAATATTGCTGCGATATAGCTCGGCTTCTCGTCCTGCAACAGCTTGCGCAACATGTTGGTAAATATGTAAACGGCTTGCGTGACCTGCCCGCGGGAGTTTGACAGCGGCGCAACGCGATTCGACATCGGCGCAAAGAAAGCGCGAAAGATGTGCGACATCGAATCGATCAGAAAAACGCGTTCGACTGGTTTATTACCAGCGGGAGCTTCCTTGGTTGGCATGTGTTTCGATCATAGTGAGGCGGTTTCGGAGTGTCAACGAAGGGGGGACACATCCGCAGATTCCGCAGAATCAAAGCACCGTTGAAGATCAGGACGCTACCACTAAGACGAAAGCCCAGGACACAAGCGCAGAGACCGCGCATGGCTTCGCCTGGTTTTCTTAATCTGTGTGTAATCTGCGTAATCTGCGGATGCTCCTGTTCTACAGTCTCACAAACGCCACGGCCCGTCCGGGGATTGTTGTCTAACCGCGACACCGCCCACGATTGACACGTCCAATTGCTGGACTCATATATCGGCATAGTCATTGCTCAGAAAGAGCGCTCGATCAAAACCCGACAAGGTCTCTTAAAAAACTTGATCAAACAAACGACGCTTGGTTCAGCTGTTGAAACTGATGGTATTGGATTGCACACGGCGGTGCCGGTTCACGTCCGACTCGTACCGGCACCGCCGGATACTGGTTACGTCTTTCGCCGCACGGACCTCGGTGATTTTGAAATACCAGCCACCGTCGAATCGGTCGCACATTGCGGTTACGCCACCACCTTGATGCGCACGGGTGTGATGCTCTCAACCGTCGAGCATCTGTTGTCCGCTCTGCGCGGGCTCGGCGTAGATAACGTCTACATCGAAGTTGATAATCTGGAGATTCCGATCCTGGACGGTTCGGCGGAAGTTTTTGCTGAGATGATTGAGCGGGCCGGGATTGTGACACAGCCCCTCGCTCGGCGCGCCTTACTCGTACGGGAGAAGATTTCTTTCGAACAGGGAAACCGGCGGATTAGTGTTGAGCCTGGTGATCATTACCAGATCGACTGCCTCATCGATTTCCCTCACCCAATGATCGGCAAGCAGCAGTTTTCGATTCACCTAACCGGCCCGACCTTCAGCCGCGAAATCGCTGCCGCGCGAACTTTTGGTTTCACTGATGAAATTGAGGCCCTGCGCCGCGCCAACCTCATTCGCGGCGGTTCACTGGACAACGCCATCGTCCTGACGCCCGACGGCATGCTGAATAAGACGGGATTGAGATTTCGCGACGAGTTTGTGCGCCACAAGATCCTGGACATCATTGGCGACCTGGCGCTGCTTGGGATGCCGATTCTGGGCAAAGTGGTGGCGGAGCGAAGCGGCCACATCATGCATGCGGGCTTGATGTCGAAGCTTCTGCGCATGCGCTCGGCGTGGGACATTGTGGACATGCCGGACCCCCAGCCACAGATTCACACTGAGCTGCACCGATCAGACAAGCCGAGTACCGCCGAGGTAATAGCTTAATTTCTTACCGCTGTGGAATCCAGACCACGTGAGATTTCGGTTCAGTTTGAACGGCGCACTCTCTGTAGGTCAGGAGGACCGGCAGTTACTAGCCCCGTCCGTGAGGGCGGGGTATTTGCGTGTTAGGTATTTGAGCGCCGAAGGTGCGACGCGATCGGTCCCTCGACCCTCGGGACCAGAAATCATCAAACGGATTGAGTGTGAAAACGTGGCACCCTTACCCCGACACTTCAAAGTTGCCAGCGCCGTGCGTACAAATCGTCACTAAAAGAATTTTTGCGTCTGATTTTCGAAATAGAGATCGAGTCTCGACCGGGTGCAGTAATGGACAGTAAGCATACAGACGCAACAGGTTCAGATGATCTTGAACGTGAGCGCAACGAACATTAACAAGACGCGATTCCCAGTCACTAATCAGGTAACCTGCTTCAATGTCAATTACGGGGTTATTTGAATCTGGTTTTAGCCATTCGGCACGTATTAGAACTCCGCGTGACGACGCACTCACCGGCAGTCAAGCCTTCATATTGATTATGTCGTACAAGCACTCCTTGCCAGGCTTCTCTTCGGCACACGGTTCGGGTCCCAACCTCTCTCTACGGCACTTCACTCAACTCAATACCTAACGCATCGGCAACGCCCTTGCCATACGCTGGCTCGGCCTTCAGGCAATTGCCGATGTGGCGAATTTGAATTTCCCTGGGCGCCGCACCGGTGGCACGGGCAGTATTCTCAAACAACACCTGTTGCTGGGCCGGGCTCATCAGTCGAAACAAGGCGCGCGGCTGGGAATAGTAGTCCTCGTCATCTTCGCGAAAGTTCCAATGGTCGTGGAAGCGTTAGATTTGCCAGAAGTGCAAATCGGAAGTTAAGCCTTGCCGGAAGTTCATGTCGATTCGACGTCAATAGGTTCAGCTCGAAGCGCTCCTTCAAGACGGCCGACCTTGGGTTTATGAATCACCAACTCGGCGAAAGCTCACGTTTTGCCTTTTCTAAAGTTGCGGCCACCAAAGATTTTCAGGCGGTTTACATTTCCTTACTGCCTCGTCCAGTCCTTTACACGTTGGCTGTTGGGCATTCTGGACGCAATTTGGCCACAAGAAAATTACGGTCTTCTCTCTGATTTAGCGACTGGTGTCAGGATCTTGGTCCTTCGCTACTCACTGGTGGCGCATTTGATGACAACTAAACGGCCATCGAGGACGGCTTCGTTGCTTGATCCGGGACGAATTCCTCGAGAACTTCCCTACAGTTCACGCGAACAGGCGTTCAAGTTCTTGATTTCTCCGAGCAACATTGTCGCGGTTGGCCGATCCCCACACTCCTGGTCTGACTCTTGCCGAATACTCTTGATCTCTAGCTCATTGCTATGGCGAATTGAGGCGGAGTGATCGAAGGGTAGAGCTCTCCCTGACTGCCTCGGTCGGGGTCCACACTGGACCACCAACAATAATTCACCACCGACGTTTATTGAACGACCGGCAACACTACAGAGCTGGCGTTCGCACCGCCGAACCAGATACTCTGCGTCGCCTTTTTATAGTCATTCTTCTTCGCGTACATAATATTCTCGACGTACGTTTGCGCGTTGCGGTCGTACAACGGGAAGAGCGTCGATTGCACCTGGACCATGATTCGATGGCCCGGCCGAAATACGTGGTCCACGTCGGGCAGTTTCCATGTGTAGCGCTCCACTTTGCCTGGCTCGAGGGCAGACGGGTTCGCAAAGCTTTTCAGGTAGCGGCCACGGAAGATCTCAATACCGATCGCCAATTCATACCCGGCCATCGACGGCTTGGCCCCTTGCGAGGCGGCTTCTGGAACGTCGTTTGGATAGACGTCGATGAGTTTAACCACCCAGTCGCTATCCGTTCCCGTCGTGGATGCAAACAACTCCACTTCGGGTGCACCCATGATGTGAACTCCCTTTTCGAGCGGCCCACTGGTCCAGACGGCGACATCGGGTCGCCCCGTTACGAAACGCTGGTCCTTTACGAGCCAGGGCTTCCACTGCATGGGATCGCCCATATCGATCGGGCGCGGGATGAAGGGAACCGGCTTGGCTGGATCGCTGATGTATTCTTCATGCCCGGAGCTGCCGGGTTTGTTAAACGTGGCCACGCCGTCTGCCGCCAGATAGATCGACTTCGCAGTGCCCATAGGCCAGCGTTGCGACACGTTCCACTGATTGACGCCGGTCGCATATGTAAGCACGGGAGGGGTTCTGGGGTCAGGGCCGCCCTTCAGCCAATGATCGAAGAACGGCTTCGCGTACTTCACGCGCCATTCGAGCGCCGTGTCGCCCGTGAAGGTGATCGCGCCGAGGTCGTAGCCATAGTGATTAAAGCCCGAGTGTCGCCACGGGCCGATCACGAGCGACACCCGGTCGTTGTTCTTGTCCTTTGGTTCGAGCGCACGATAAACGGCCGGGGCACCGTAGCTGTCTTCCTGGTCCCATTGCCCGACCACGAGCATAGTCGGCACCGTATGCGGCCGCGCCGCGAGCCATTTGTCGACAGCCTGCAGCGACCAGAAATCTGTGTAGGCTGGATTCTCGAGAAACTTTCGGATGCCGGGTACATTCCCGGCGCCGACCGTGTTCACAAAGTCTGCCATCGACCCGGCTTCAAGATAACGTGTGTAATCGTCGCCACCGCCGAGTGCAAATTCGCCGCCGCCGTTACCCTTGTTGAATCCCAGGCTCAGGGGAAAGCCAAGCGAACTGACGCGGAAGGCTCCGTTCTGGAACCAATCGTCGCCCATCCATCCATCGACCATCGGGCTTTGTGCGATCACTGCCTTCAGCGCCGGGTGTGGGTTGATCAACGTCATCAACGCCGTGAAACCCAGGTAGCTCGAACCGATTACGCCAACGTTACCGTTTGCCTCCGGCGTGTTCTTGACCAGCCACTCGATGGTGTCGTAGGCATCGGTCGCTTCGTCGATGCCGGTTTTGTTCAATGGTCCCGAGAGCGGGCGATTGAGGATCCACTCTCCCTCGGACCGATGCATGCCGCGGATGTCCTGGTACACGCGGATATAGTTGTCTGTGACAAATTCCGTGTCCATTACTTCGAGTATGTCGACGATGCGCTGGCTATTGACGCGGCCCGTCGAACCGCTTGCGTTATAGGGAGTGCGCGACAGCAGGATTGGCGCTTTGGTAACGCCCTTTTTCATCACCACGACGGCGAAGAGTTTGACTCCGTCGCGCATCGGGACCATGACCTCGCGCCGGACATAGTCGGCGGAAGAAAGTGTCTGGTCGTAGGTCTCGACGACGTCCGGTGTCATCGGTGTAACGCGCGGCGGCGTCTGGGCGATAACGAACGTACTTGCGAATGAGAGAACGGCGGCGAGCAGCGTCAAGCAGCGGGCGTATGATCTTTTCATGACACTACATTATAGAACGCCCCAATGGTTGTGCAATCGCTCTCTCCGCGCTGCGTGAGGTGGGTCGACACGAGAACGGCGAATTGGTCTATTCCACTTGTATGCCCCCGCGTGGGGCCTGACTAACGCGAGACCACAGTTGTCACACTACCGTCCTTGCAAATCATCTTGCCTCATTTCAAAGGTTCGATCTCAACCGTGAAGGCGTTTTGGTTTGCAAGCGCGGCAAATTCCAAACGCGCTTTATGATCTTGACTTCCATTGCCGCGCGGTACATTTGATCGATGAATGAATCCGACAGAAATCATATGAGCAAAGTGCAGAGCGTATGCAGCAGATTTCAGATTCTCACTCTTTTCGCTAAAGCCATCCGTCAATCGCGTCATGTGGCCCACTACCAAAGCCGCCCATACCAAAGCCGCCGATATTGACGAGGGGTACAGAAAGGGGTACATTTCTTGTGCACCTCTTTGAACCTGCGATTTTGTTTAAGCCCGCGTAGCTCAGTGGATTAGAGCGTTCGCCTCCGGAGCGAAAGGTCGCAGGTTCGACCCCTGCCGCGGGTACCACGTCTCTCGAGAGCTTGTCTTTAGCTGGAATCAGCAGTTGGAGTGTCACGGCACACCCCGACACCGGAGGTCTTGGCCAAGCCAGAGCCCGTTCGCACTGAGCAGTTTCATTGAAGTCAATCCGCACACACTTTAACGGAGACGAAGGTATCTCTCACTGCGTAGGAGTATGCGTGGTCGTCTTGTTTACAAGGAAACCGGCGTGGCTTATTCCCAGGATAGCGACCAAGCCGCCGGAAACCATCGGAAAATTAGCAAGTACGTTCGCGTCGTTCGTCGAGGTCCACTTGAATAGTTCCACGCCGTAGCTAAGCGCCGCAACAATCGTAAAGAAGAACATCTGAACTTTAGCGACG
>JANNJZ010000379.1:0-3955 GCA_031396065.1 Pyrinomonadaceae bacterium
GGAAATTGCCGGGGGCACCCGAGTTCCGTAGCCAGAGCCTCAAGGTAAAGTAATAATCAAACCCGGCAATGCCCTGCCCATGGGGAGGCAGTAATCTCTTTTGGATAACGAGTTCGATAGCTCCACTTATATCCGGTTTGGTCTCATCTTTAACTCTGTAGCAGTCGGCTAACAGTTGTTCAAGGAGACTAGACTTCTCCTTGTCGTACCTACTAGCAGTCTCTGCACCGTAGTGTTCTTTAACGAAATTCATGGCCCGTTCGTGATATGCCGTCTCGCGCCACACCTTTCCCATCTCCTCGATTGAGTTCATTGAAACTGCTCCGTACTCCACACTTCCCGCTTCGTTTAGAAGTGCCCTTAGCCTGTCGGCTAAAGCTTCCTTCCGGCGAGTTTGAGCGGAAGCGTCGGGTAACTCTTTAGCTTTCACTTCCCAGTGCTCATGAAAAGCACTCGGAGCGCGAATCCAGTGCAGAAGAAAGATCGTAACCAGGGTAGCGGCGAAGGCTAACCCTCCGATCCCTAGAGTGTTCAGCCACGGCCCGTTTCCAAAAATAAACGCAAAGATCAATCCGACAATTAGACCTGCGGTTAGCTCTTTTTTGTCATGCTCCCGCGTCGCGTATCTCGCATATTGAAAATACTGGCGAGCCTTTGGTTTACCGGCCAACTTTGAAATGAAATTAAAGCGGTCGGTCTCTTTCTCTTGTCGTTTTAAGGCTGAGGCAGATTCGGATGCGATGCGCTCTAGTTTCGCCTCAGATGGCGGTGCTGGAGGGAGGGGAAGATCGGCCATGCGCGAAAGGGTACCCTGAATTGTCGTGTTACGCAAAACAGGGTATAACGCGAGGTTGGAAAAACCAAAAAGCAGAGACAAAAGATAAACAAATCGAAATTAGGGCACTACCAACCAGAAGTACATTTAGCGCCAGTTCGTGTGATTCGTGGATCGTCCTGTTTTCTCTTGGCCCTAATGCAAGGTTAATGGATTCACCCACGTCGCACCGGTGGGCGGTGCCCACCTCTAAACGAACGCATGAGTATTCAACCTCAGCTCGAAAGCAATAAGGCAGTAAGCCTCGCGACTTACTGCCTTTTGCTTACTGCCTTTTGCTTACTGCCTACTGCCTACTGCTTACTGCCTTCTGATCTAGGTTCCCGTTTCCCAGCTCCCAATGTACTCAAGCTGTTCCGCGGTCAGCGTGTCAATCGCGAGGCCCAAAGCCCGCAGTTTCAGACTCGCGATCTCAGTATCTACTTCTTGCGGAAGCAGGTGAACGCCAGGTTTAAGTTCACTTTGGTTCTTCACCAGGTATTCGACGGACAGTGCCTGATTAGCAAAACTCATGTCCATGACGCTTGCCGGGTGACCTTCAGCGGCGGCCAGATTGATCAGCCTGCCTTCGCCCAGAACCATAACCCGATTGCCGTTCGCTTTGAGCGCATACTCTTCAACGAAGGGGCGCACGCTGACCACATCCGCCGACAACTCGCGAAGGGCGACGAGGTTAAGCTCGAGATCAAAGTGCCCGCTGTTACAAACCAACGCGCCATCCTTCATTTTCTCGAAGTGCTGACGATCTATTACGTGGCGGTTTCCGGTGACAGTTATAAAAATGTCGCCCAAAGATGCAGCTTCGGACATCGGCATCACACGGAAACCGTCCATTACCGCCTCAACCGCTTTGATGGCATCAACTTCAGTGACGATCACGTTGGAGCCCATACCGCGCGCCCTTAAGGCCACGCCCTTACCACACCAGCCGTAGCCGACAACCACTACATTTCTGCCGGCCAGCAGGATGTTGGTGGCTCGAATGATTCCGTCCAGGGTTGACTGGCCGGTACCGTAACGGTTGTCAAAGAAATGCTTGGTCTGCGCATCGTTCACCGCGATCGTGGGAAAGGTCAGGACCCCGGCAGTTTCCATAGCCTTCAGACGCTGAATTCCCGTGGTGGTTTCTTCAGTTGAACCAATCAACTCCTTAACCTGATCGCCGCGTTCTTTGATCAACGTGGCCACGACATCGGAGCCGTCATCAATAATTATCTCGGGGTGAAAATCGAGAGCCGTACGCACGTGACGATTGTAAGTTTCGGTTGATTCGCCCTTGATTGCGTACACCGGGATGCCCCAATCGGCAACGAGCGAAGCGGCCACGTCGTCCTGAGTTGAGAGGGGATTGGAGGCGATTAGGACGGATTCGGCCCCGCCTGCCTGGAGGGCGCGGGCGAGATTAGCGGTTTCGGTGGTGATATGGGCGCAGGCGACAAGCTTCACACCTTTTAGCGGCTTCTCATCGCCGAATCTCTCCCGAATCAACCGCAAAACGGGCATCTCCCGTTCAGCCCATTCAATTCGCTGCTTACCTTGTTTAGCTAAGCCAATATCTTTAACGTCATACTCCAGCGAGCGTGTTGCACTCATTACTACATCATCCTTTTCATTAACTGTTAATTTAGAACTTCAGAACCACCTGCGTGAGCGGGTGGATAAACCGAAGGCAGGCAACGATGCCTGCCTCCCAGCAAGTGGAATTACACTCCAGCAGCGTTGCGAAGCGACTCGGCCTTGTCCGACTTCTCCCAGGTGAAACCCTCTTCCTCACGACCAAAATGGCCATAGGCAGCGGTTGCCTGATACACGGGTCGGCGAAGGTCCAATTCTTCAATGATACCCCGGGGCGTCAGGTCAAAGTTGGCACGTACCAGGTTCGCGAGTGCGTTCTCGCTGATGCGGCCGGTACCCTTAGTATCGACCATCACCGAAACCGGCTCGGCAACACCGATGGCGTAGGCCAACTGCACCAGACAACGATCGGCAAGGCCGGCGGCCACGATGTTTTTGGCAACGTAACGAGCCATGTATGCCGCAGAGCGGTCAACCTTCGTCGGATCTTTTCCTGAGAATGCGCCGCCACCGTGGGGAGCATAACCTCCGTAGGTATCGACGATAATCTTGCGGCCTGTCAGACCAGCGTCACCTTGCGGGCCCCCAGTCACAAATCGACCGGTGGGATTGATGTGAATCTTCGTGTCATTGTCCACGAGTTCCGAAGGAACGGTGTGACGGATCACTTGCTCCTCAATCTCGGCGCGCAGTTTTTCATTCGTAACATCATCGGCGTGCTGTGATGAGATGACGATTGCACTCGCTCTGAAGGGGCGGCCATCTCGATATTCGATAGTGACCT
Source organism: Pyrinomonadaceae bacterium (assembly GCA_031396065.1). Classification (GTDB taxonomy): domain Bacteria; phylum Acidobacteriota; class Blastocatellia; order Pyrinomonadales; family Pyrinomonadaceae; genus PSRF01. The sequence continues at coordinate 3,195 of JANNJZ010000379.1, forward strand.
GCGATTTGCCGTCCGGGCGCAGGTAGGGAAGGTCTCCCGACTTGCGAACTTCTGACAAACGTCGCGCGAGCAAATGAGCTAACTGGATCGGGAGGGGCATCAATTCGGGAGTCTCGTTACAGGCAAACCCAAACATGAGTCCCTGGTCGCCGGCGCCGCCGGTGTCAACCCCCATAGCGATATCCGGCGACTGGCGATCAATGGCTGACAGCACACTGCAAGTGTCGCAATCGAAGCCAAACTTCCCCCTGTTGTAGCCGATATTACGAATTGTCTCGCGGGCGACTCGGCTGTAATCAATATGTGCTTTGGTCGTTATTTCACCGGCCATTACCACCAAACCCGTGGTAATTAAGGTTTCACAGGCAACGCGCGAAGTTGGATCCACAGCCAATGCGGCGTCCAAAACGGCGTCTGATATTTGGTCGGCAATCTTGTCGGGGTGGCCCTCGGTGACAGACTCTGAGGTGAATAGAAAACCGGATTCAGTACTCAATTAGGCTCCTTTTATTTGCAAAACGGGAGTGATGTAAAAAGACCGCGTAGCGTAGCAGTCACGGTTTAGGGGTGTCAAGGCAGCATGCTTTATGGTTTCGTTCGTTTAGAGGTGGGCACCGCCCACCGGTGCGCCATGGATGGAACCATTCACGCAAATAATGACGTTTGGTTGTTTAGCCGGTTCGGTTCGTCCACGCCGCACCGGTGGGCGGTGCCCACCTCTAAACGAACGAAACCATAAAGCATGCTGCCTTGACACCCCT
>JANNJZ010000399.1:0-41312 GCA_031396065.1 Pyrinomonadaceae bacterium
TTTCCACACAGTCTCTACCGTGAGGTGGTAGTGACTTCCCGACACGGTCGTTATTTATCCTGTTTTATATTTGGATGAAGGTTTCTATTTGCTATAGGATGACGAAATCCTAGCCATGGAAGAGCGTGAAGAATTCCTGACCTCTCGCCAGCTTGCCAAAATCCTGCAAGTGAGCGAATCAACTGTGCGACGGCTCGCCCGGATGCGCCGTATCCCGTCTGTTCGCGTCACACCTCATATCATCCGCTTCCATCTCGACGCCGTGCGGGAAGCGCTCGATGTTCCTCGCTCGCGAATTCGCCACGGCGAATTCACTGAACGAGTCGACGATGCGCAGTTGTCTTTTGAGGATCTGCGGCTTAGTTGAGAAGAAGGTAAATAGTAAATGGTAAATCGTAAATGGTTCTAAGGGCAGCGGAACTACGCAGGTGCTTCCTGCCATTTACTATTTACCATTCACCTCTGCGTATTGAACTCAATCCAATTGTTTCCTTGCTTCACGTAAACGCGAGGTTGCCTAATCGGAAACTTACGGGCAAATGCAGGATTGGTCTTCAAGAACTTGTTGATCGTTCCACTATCGCCGGTCGCTACGCGCCATTTGCCGGCCTCACGAACCAGGTATTGCTGGACAACTATCTTTCCTTCGGCGGGAAGCGGACTGCTAACTCGTCCATAAAGCTCTGTATCTGCGACGGCGATATTACCGGCGACGCGCACTGCTCCGATATTGATCCGGTCGAGGACGTAGCGATCCTGCGCTCGTTTCAAGGCCCTTATGAAACCATCGCGTGACATCCGAGTTCGTGAGGAAGAGGGTAGGGAATCGTAGACCGCGCCGTAGTCTCGCGACTGCAACTGTTGAAAGACCTGTTGCACGATTGCCCGGACGTCCGATTCTTCCGAAGCGAGGGCCGATCCCGGCACGCACCAAACTACTGCAATTGTTAGTAGCAGGATTGCTTTAAGCCTAAACCTGGTCAGGTCAGTTTTCATCTGGATCTTCCCCATCCTTGTTTTCCTCCCAAGTGCTCTGCTCTCGATCTGCCGCATCGACAATCGACTTCAATTGAATGCGGTAATTCAGGAACCACGCCACGATGCCCAGCGTTGCTATCACAAACGCGGTATTAAGCTCGCCTCGCACTAGAAAAAACGCGGCGACCAATATACAAATACCAGACAAGATCATCCAAAACAGCTTCACGCTCTTACCATTGAACCTTACTTAATGCTCACCGGAATTACCAAATCGAGGGTTCCCGGAGCATAGCAAACCGCTTCATCGCAGGCTTGGATGCGTAATTTGGCTGCCAGGGGTTGTTGTCCCGGCTGCGCCGATTTATCAGCTTTGACCGTCGCCCTTACTTCGGTGTCTCCTTCGTAGACGGCGAGCGGCTTTTCGGCAAAGACAAACTTTCGGCTGAGCGGTTTGGGATAGGAGACTTTGGCCACGGACACTCCATTAGCTGGTTGAACTTCCAGGGCGGTGGCTATCAGGTAAGGATAGGTTGGCGGGTTGGCATTGATGTGATAACCGTTCTGAACGGTAAGATGCACCACTGCCTCGCCTGAACCACCAGCCACAATCTCAATGGGTTGAGTGCTGACCTTAACCACGTCTACTGATCTGACAGGCTTATCTTCGGCGAGAGATGGAGAGGCGGCGGGCGCCGGTGGCGATTGACTCCCGGAATTCTGGCTCGGCTGGGAGCAACCCGAAGCGATTATCAAAAGCAACAAGCAGAGATTAATAATAGGAATGGATCGAGTCATCTTGTCCTCTGGCGTTCATTCTGGATTTAGACCGGCGGCTGTTCTGGAGGCAAATCTGAAGGAGCAGCCGTCATTGGTGCGCTCCTGCTCAAGCGCATTTTCCTGGCGCGACGAAACACGAAGCGTGCGAGCAGCCACCCGGGCAGGATAACCAAAATCAAGATCGGAATCATCACGATTACGAAACGGATAAGAAACAACACTATCGCAATGGCGACCTCGACGCTGTCTGCGATGGCCTGACGGATGTGCCTGCCGAATCCCGACGTATTAACTACAATGGCATTAGGAGACTGGAGGCTAACGGTAATGGTAGAGAGACTGGCCCGGTTTTCCAGAAACCGCTTGCGACCCTCAAGCTTCTCGATCTCAGTCCTGACCTCGGCAATTTGCCGCTGCACTTCAAGCGCGTCTGGTACTTTGCTGGCCTGTTTCATGATCTCGAGGAACTGAAGCTCGAGCGCTTTCTGCGTCTTAATACGGGCCTCGAGATCGATGAACTCTTCAGTTACGTCCTGGCCCGTCATCTTCTCCTGAAGCACGCGACTCCCGGTGCTGCGAATCTGATCCAGAGCGGAACCGAACTGCGTGGCCGGAACACGGATGACGAGATTCACTTCCAGTTCCTGCTTTGAGTCCCCAATCTGGCGTAGCTTGGCTTCAGAAGTGACCACGAATCCGCCCAGCGACTCAGCGATCGAAGTGATTTTACGTTGGACTTCTGCGGGAGCACCGACTTCAAGCGTTAGTTCGGCATTGCGAATAATCTTTCGATTCATCGCTTCCGCCATCGACTGAGATTGGTCGGCTTGATTCAGCGAAACTTGGGCCAGGATTGGACTCTGTGCCCTAACAGATTCCTTAAGCTCGAGTTCTTGAGGAGCACTGTTGTTCGTCCTTGACTGCGTGTCACCGAAAGTTTCGATCCGACTTGATGAGGAGCGATACACTGAGCCGCATCCGGCCGACAGGAAAAGCGCCAGAATCAGAACCATGAACTTGGGAGATTTCATAACCAGCCTCCATCGCCAGGGTTGATATTGTCGATAGAACGCAGCCGCACCCCATACTTGCGGTTTGGTGAGGGCAAGTGTGTAGGGCCAACGATCATTCACTTCCCTCGGCGGTTTCGTCCGTGGCCCCCGGCTTCTTGATACCAAATTTCTCCAGTCGATATTGCAACGTGCGAAAAGTCAGGCCGAGCAGCTTGGCAGACTTCGTTATGTTGTAGTCTGTTTGTTCCATCGCCTGCATGATCAAGTCGCGCTCGACATCTTCAAAACTGATGCCTTCAGGCGGCAACTTAAACGCGCCTTCGGAAACCGGACGGGATTCCTGTCTGACTTCGAGGGGCAAATCGTCAATCGTAATCTCATCGCCTTCACAAAGAAGTATGGCGCGTTCTATGGCCGATTCGAGCTGCCGTACGTTGCCGGGCCAACTGTATTCCAGCATTAGTTTCCGGGTGTCCGTAGTTAAGCCCCGAACAAGGCGTGATGTATTGCGCGTGTGTTTCTTCAGGAAGTAGTCGATAAGCACCGGAATATCTTCCCGTCGCTCACGCAACGGTGGAACGTCTACCGAAAGGACGTTGATGCGATAGTAGAGATCGTCTCGAAATCTCCCGTCAGATACCATAGCCCTGAGGTCGCGATTTGTCGCCGCAATCACGCGGACATCTACGCTGATCTCATGAACGCCGCCGACTCGCCGGATTTTCTTTTCCTGCAACGCGCGTAAGAGCTTTGCCTGCATGGCTACATCGAGCTCGGCAATTTCATCGAGGAACAAAGTGCCTCGATCCGCGATTTCGAAGAGTCCTTTTTTCTCTGCGTGAGCCCCGGTGAACGAGCCCTTCTCATGTCCGAAGAGTTCCGATTCGAGCAGGTTTTCATTGATGGCAGCGCAGTTTACGGCTTGAAACATCTCCTGAGCTCGTGGCGACTGATTGTGCGTAGCCCGGGCAATCAGTTCCTTACCCGTCCCGGATTCGCCGCGAATCAGCACCGTCGAATTAGATCTTGCGACCTTCAGTATCATCCGCTTGACCGACTCCATCTTGGGCGACGCCGACACGATTTCAGTGTCGAGGGCGTCGAGTCGGGCCAGGGCGCGATTGATAGTTGCGAGCAGAGCCGTCTTGTCGTATGGCTTTTCGAGGTAGTCGAAGGCGCCGCGCCGCAGTGCTTCTTTCGCTGACTCTATTGATCCATGAGCCGTTAAGAGAATAACAATGATGGAGGAATCCAGCCCGAGAAGATGCGTCAGCAACTCGATTCCGTCCATACCGGTCATTTTCAGTTCGGTCAACGCGAGATCGAATCTGCGATCTTTGGCAAACTTCATCGCTGCCTCGCCGGAAGAGGCTGTAGTAACGTCATAGCCCTCTCCGGAGAGAATCATCTCGAGGATCTCTCGCTGCGATTTTTCGTCGTCTACTACTAGTATGGTTTTGCGCGCCATTTTGTTGAAGGCTCAGGGATGAACAAAGAGGGACGAAATGACAACCGGCTTCCCGGAGTTCTTTCATCGCTCCGCCTTCATCCCTCCACCGTTTCTCCCCTTCCTGCTTGTGCTGTTGTCGGTAGAATAATCGTGAACGTAGTGCCTTCGCCTGGTTTTGACTTGACGCTGATCGAGCCATCATGATCATCAACGGCTTTTTTGACAATGGCAAGTCCGAGACCGGTACCCGTCTCCTTGGTTGAATAATATGGCTCAAATATCTTCGCAATGTCTTCAGCAGCGATGCCCCTGCCGGTGTCGGTGATTTCCACGCGAACCCGATCCGACACCTCACTAATCAGCTTCATTTCAATGCTTCCCCCCTCACTGCCCATGGCCTCGAGACTGTTAATAAGAAGATTTGTGAACACGGAACGAAGCGAATCTTTATCTGCTACAACCAAAGGCACTTTGTTTTCCTCTGTCAACCTCGTCTCGATCCCACTTTCCGCTGCTTGCCCGGAAATGACCCGCATCGCGTCTTCGGCCTGGGAGTGTAAGTCAAGAGGCTCAAGTTCAAGCGCGGAGGGCCGGGAATACTTTAGAAAATCTGTGATGTGTCGATTGATTCGACGAACTTCCGACTTGAGTTGATCAGCCAGTCGCTCAAAAGTTTCCCGCTTGGCTGGGTCCTCGGGGGCGAAGGCAGAGCGAAGATGGTCAAGAGTAAGATTGATGTAGTTCAGAGGATTGCGAATCTCATGCGCGATGGCGGCGGCCAGCCGGCCCACCACCGCTGCCTTTTCAACCTGATGAAGCTGCGACTCCAGTTCGCGCATGCGTTCCAGTCTCGCGATCATGTCGTTGAAAGCTGCAGCCAGAGCGCCCATTTCATCGCTCTGATCGGTTGGAACTCGAACGTCGAAATCTCCATTTGCGACCCGCCGGGCTGCCACCGACAGTTCCTTGATTGGCCGAGTAAAGCGCCAGACAAATAAGCCGGTCACGAGCGTGGTGACGAGCAACAACAAGAGCGTGTAGAGAGCGGAGCGCGACGCTTGTCTTTCCAAAATATTTGTGAGGGTGTTGGCGGAATCAAGCACAACGATTAGGAACCAGGTTCCCTGGGTCGTTTCGATTGGAAAATAGAACGCTGCGGATTCCCCAGGGTTTGACGGAGCTGAGCCCTTGAGCCAGGGGGGGAGGTTCTCATTCAAATCGGCCAGCTCGACTGCCGGGCTGAGCGGGGGAATAGGAACATCTTTAAGGGGGCTGTAGGTTTTTGATCCGTCTTCATGCCCGATCGGACCGTAGGCCGCGACCAGACTGTCCTGGACTAGACCACCACTGTCGACCAAAAGGATGTTCTTCACCCGCCCGGTATTCTCATCGAAGACGGGCTCCCGCAAATCAGGCCTCATCTCGTAGAGGTATTTCTTTTTGTTTATACTGCTGACCCCGAGAGCGACGCCCGCCATAATTGCTTGTTCCTGTTCAACTATCATATGGGCATTACGTCTAACGGAGCGCAGATTCACGTAGTACTGCACACCCAGAGTTAGTCCCAGGAGCACGACCAGCAGGAGCACCAGCCTTGCGCGAAAGCTATTTAAGACCTTCGGCGTTTTCATGACGGTTTAACGGCTCGATACTTGAAAGAGTTGTTCCTATTAATCGTAATCAATCTGATACCCAAGCGTGACGTGTTACGAGATGTGTACAAAACATTACTTTTGTGTTGCCGACCTAGGTACCTGATGGTATAGTTGCGCCGGTCTCGAATCAATGTCCCCAGGGGCCGCCTAATTTTAAGGGAATTCTCCCGCCTCAACTAAGCTGGACCTGAGGTCCATAGCAACCGGTGTTTTTATGAGAGCCATTTGACCGACTCTCAACCGAGGTTTTTGCACCGAAGGCGCCTTATTCATTTGCTTGGGGCAAATTCATTAGGCGGCGGAGGAATTTTTCGGCGAGACTCACGCGAAGTGAGTAAAACTAATCCCAGGAAAGGTAATATCCCCTGATGACTTTGACGAATAGCCGCCCCCGTACGTTCAAGTTTGCACTCATATTATTCATTCTTCTCGTCTTTCCTTTTCAAACTACTGTTTTCGGAAAAAAACGGCAATCAAATAAGCGTTCGGCATCGCGCACTGAAAAAAGCAAGAAACTCTCGGCCAAACAACGTCGCGGTGGACGACGAAATGAGCGGGTATCGAAGCAATCGCGCCGGGGCGGAAAAAGCCAGCTGTCGCGTCGAGAGCTCAGGCGCGAGAGTGCTCGAGAACAGGCTGCCTCGCTAAAAGCACTTGAGCGCAGGTTGCGCAGACCGCTAACCAAACGAGAGCGTGCCGCCGCCTTGCGTGGCAATTCCAGACAACGCCGTCGTGAGATCTTAGCCGCCCGTCGACGCGCCGAAGCTGCGCGGAGAGCTGCGATTGCGCGACAACGCGCGATTGAGAAAGCCATGCGCGATGAGGCCCAAACTTTCATCGGCAGAGATGACACGACCGGTGAAGATCTCGAAGTGCGCCGCGTTGCCGTGAACGCGCTTGGCTATCACGCTGGGACGGTAGTTGTGATGGATCCGCAAAGCGGGAAAATCTATTCGGTCGTGAATCAGGAGTGGGCGCTACGAAGGGGTTTCAAGCCTTGCTCCACGATCAAATTAGTTACAGGAGTCGCTGGTCTGGAAGAGAAGATGATCAGCCCTTTCGAGACTACTAACATTTCTGATAAGTATAAATTGGACCTGACCGATGCCCTGGCGTATTCGAATAACACTTACTTCCAACACATCGGCGGTCAGGTAGGCTTTGAGAAAATGATGGGATACGCCAAGGAGCTTGGCTTGGGTGAAAAAACCGGCGTAAATGTGCCCAACGAATATTCCGGTCGACTTCCCTTAGAAAAGAGCGGCTTTGCACTGAACCGGATGTCATCTCATGGCGACGACTTTGAAGTAACCGCGTTGCAGTTGGGAACTTTGGTCTCAGCGCTGGCAAATGGTGGAAAGCTGTTGGTTCCCTACGTTCCGCACAACGCCGAGGAGGCGAAGTCGAAGATAAAAGTCCGCCGGCAGCTGGATGTGAGTCAGGAGAATTTGCGTCGCATGGTTCCCGGAATGGTGGGCGCCGTAAATTATGGTTCCGGCAAGAAGGCTTACGACCCGCAGCAAACCGTGGCCGGCAAGACCGGAACTTGTATCGGTCAAGGTTCGTGGCTGGGATTATTTACCTCCTATGCGCCCCTGGCCAATCCTCGGTTGGCTGTAGTTGTAATCGGACGAGGTCCAGACGCTCGCAACCACTTTCCGGCTGCGGTAGCTGGAAAAATCTATCGAGAACTGGGGTCTCGTTTTGGCGCTCCAATCACCCTGCAAGTGGCTACCGGGAATCCGAGTAGCGACTCTAAAGCTGCCGAGTTGAACGAGGAAGACAAGGATGCCGCTGAGGCGGAGGCTGCTGAAACTGAGGCTGCGGAAGCTGCTGCGAACGTTGACGAGTCTGCCGAGACCACGGCTGGCACCCAAACCGACGTTTCCAAGCCGGTCGTAAAGCCAACCGCTGCTCCGCGTGACAGTGTGAAGCGAGTGCTTATGCCAGTTGAACCTCGGACCAACCCGATTCAGAAGCCCGAGACGAAATCCGGAGTAACAAAAACTTCCGGCAAAACTCCGCCACAACCTGATGACCGGCCTCGCAAAACTCAGCCTTAAATACAAGGGAGTTGCAACCCACGGAAAACCAAACTGCGCCGGACACTCGTAAACTATACGAGACCGGCGCAGAGGCTTTTAGTGGATGTTTTTTTCTTTTACAGTGGGGTTTCTGCCTTGACAGGTCTGGTAAGTTGCAGGAATATTGCGGGCGTTCTTTTTTGTGCGCTATCGATTTGTAAAGACTGTGGTTCTCTCCAGCCTAAGTACCGCAGATCGGCAACTGGTTTTTGTAAGTCCGCATCTTAGTGTCGCTCTCTCGCGACGCTGAAGCCACTCGTTGGCCCCCGAATAATAGCTGTAAGAGGGAACTTGGAGGTTCTGACAACTAATGAAAAAATTTATTGGCGTGTTCGCAGTCTTCGCTAGCTTGGTCTTAATGGCCGCATCGGCGTTTGCCCAGGCGCCCGACTGCACTGATGAAGGCAAAGCTGCCATGTATACCGAGTTTACTGCGAATCGCACCAGCGATTCCGCAAAGGCTTATGAAGCGGCCAAGAAATATCTTGGTTGCTCTCAGGCGGAGGATCAATACACAGCATATCTAAAGAAATGGGTTGGGCTTTACGAAAAGGAAGCGCGCAAGTCAAAGATGCTGGCTTTGCTCTATGTCGACAAGAAATACGAAGAAGCGCTGGCGCTTGGCAAGCAGATTCTCGCTGACGAACCTGAGAACGTCCGGGTGATAATCGATGAGGGCTATGGTAGCTATTTGGCCGCAGCGAGTCTCAAGAAGGACAGCTTTAACACCGATGCTTTAACGTATGCGCGCAAGGCGATTCAGCTGATCGAGTCGGGTAAGGCGCCAGCAAAGTGGGATCCATTCAAAGGAAAAGACGACACACTCGCCTACCTATACGACGTCATCGGCCGACTGGAATTGAAGGACAATCCTTCCGGAGCCCTAACTTCGTTCTTGAAGAAAGCTCAGTTTGATACGGAGTTAAAGAAAGATCCCTGGACTTACTACTTTATCGCTGGGGCCTACGAGAGCGGGCCTTACACCAAGTTGTCAGCTGATTACAAAGCTTGTTGTGAGGGTAAAGATGAGTCGCCTCAAAGCAAACTCCTTCTGGAGAATATTAATCAAGTCGTCGATCGCATGGTCGATGCCTACGCTCGAGCCGTCGCGGCAGCTGGAAGCGAACCGAAATATGAGGCCAAAAAGAAGGAGTGGATGGACGATCTGACTACTTGGTACAAATTCCGGAAGGGGTCGGACGCGGGCTTGCCCGAGCTGATCGCCAGCGTGTTATCGAAACCGTTGCCGCCAGCGCCAACTCCCGTGACAGCCTTGCCGGCGGCGGCCACAACGAGTGCACCAGCGGCGGGAAGTCCTTCCACCGGAGCCGCAACTACCACAACCGCGGCCCCGGCAGCGGTACCCGCAACGGCGGCTGCAAGTCCAGCTAAACCAGCCGTTTCGACGAATGGCGAAACGGGGAAGCCGAAACCTCGAAAACATCACGCATCAACCGGAATCGACAATCAGCGTCGCTGAGCCAGCTACTTTAGAACCTTCAGTAAAAGAGCCGGAAGCTTGTCGCTAGTTCGACGATGCTTCCGGCTTTGTTACAAGTAAACCTGCATTGAAGAACCAAGGAATTCAACTTCCGGATCTGGACCTGCTGGAAACGACTCTCTCTTACAACTTTCGTGACCGCACGCTGTTGGAGCGGGCCATCACCCACCGTTCGTGGGCACACGAACAAGTCGCGCCCGGTGCGGAAGATCAGGCACGCAGACTTCACAACGAGGCCCTGGAGTTCCTTGGCGATTCGGTGTTGGGGTTAGTTGTTGCCGACTATCTTTGCACCGCCTACCCCGCCGGGACCGAAGGCGAGCTCTCACGAATGAAACATCGGTTGGTGAGTGCGCCCACTTTGTCAGCAGCGTCGATAAGGCTCCAACTCGGCGATTTCCTGCGTTTCGGGCGGGGAGAAGAAAAGAGTGGTGGACGCCGTAAGGATGCACTTTTGGCGGACGTGTTGGAGGCGTTGACGGGCGCTATTTTTATTGACGGGGGACTGGACGCTGCTACTGCCTTCATTCAACGCGCGCTGGGCGAAGAATTGCGGAAGGTTACGCCCGTAGCGGCAGCTGAGGCTGACTACAAGACGATGTTGCAGGAACTGCTGCAAGCTGAACACCGCCCCGCCCCCAGATATGCGGTGGTGGAATCGGTCGGACCGCCGCACCGTCGAACTTTTCATGTGGAACTCAGTTGGGACAAGGGTAGCGTGCGCGGAGAAGGACGTTCGATCAAAACCGCGGAAGCCGCAGCCGCCAAAGAGGCCTTGGCACTTATGAGAGCAGACGATCGGGTATCGTGATTGCGGGAGAATTCCCTCGGTCGTGGGCCGGGTGCGTCCACGTATTTTGTGGAGCGAACTTGACCGCGGCAGTTAAGGTATCTAGGATAATTTTAGAGATGACCAACAACCCTTCGAGCGGCCCAGCTTCGACTAAGACTTCCGAAACGAAAACGGAACCGAAGCCCTTTTCCCTTTCCCGACTTTTCGGTCGAAACGGCCACGATCGCGCGCCGCAACCGGAAGTAAAACCGAAAGGACCACCAAAGTCTGTCTTGCGCGAGTACTTTGAGTCGGCTGTGGTCACCGTGATCATGGCGCTGTTTGGCATGACCTTTATTGTCCAGGCGGTAAAAGTGCCAACCGGATCCATGCAGAACACGATCATGATTGGCGACCATCTTTTGGTGAACAAGTTTATTTTTGCGCCCGGTGCAACCCTGCCATTCCTTCCGCAACGAGAGATCAGACGAGGGGACATAATCGTTTTCAAATATCCGGGCAATCACTATGATCCAAAGCGTGATGACCGGCCGGATAACAAGCCCATTGTTACAAACTACGTTAAGCGCGTGGTTGGTTTGCCAGGGGACCGCATTAGAATTGAAGGCCGTAACGTAATAGTCAACGGGCAACCGCTGCCCGAACACCTCATCGAAGCGGTCGACAAAAACGATAACAAATCGCCCCTTGAAATTTTGAATAATTCACCGCGTAAAGCTGGGGCAACTTACGATGTCTATTATCACCCGGGTTCCGGCGATGAACGGACCAGCGAAGATTATGACGCTTTTAGAATCGAAGGTAAGGACGGAGAGCTGGTAGTTCCGGCAGGCAAGTATTTCATGATGGGCGACAATCGCGAAAATAGCGAAGATAGTCGTTATTGGGGATTCGTTCCGCGCGAACTGGTGATTGGCCGCGCGATGTTTGTTTATTGGTCTTACGACGAGAGTGCACCCCACAGTACCGCACCATTCCCTGTAGGCGTCATCTCTGATTTCATCTTCAACACCCGCTGGGGACGCACAGGCACGATGGTCAAGTGACCTCCCCCGCTTTCTGCGCAGCTCCAAGGCAATCCAAGTCGAGCGCCTCGGCAAATTGTACGGGCGTCCCTTCGTGGGTGCCCCTTTGTTGAGGTTGCGTCGTCTTGAAGGTTGAGTCACACCGCGAACAGGGGCGCCCTTGGCAGAACTTCCTACAATTCGTGAGTCGGTCAATCTTCGACGTGGTAGAATCCGCTCGTTCACACGCGATCAATTCGATAATCACCGACTTTCCAAGGGGACGCTGCTTTGGATTGGAAAACTTTTGTCTCACGGCTTTGGACACGCATCAACGATCACGATATCTTCGGCAGCGCGGCTCAACTTTCCTACTATTTTCTCCTCGCTCTTTTCCCACTTTTGCTTTTTCTGATGACGCTGCTTGGGTATTTGGCCGAGGCTGGCTCAGAGCTGCGCAATAAATTGATCATCTATCTTGCCACCGTCATGCCGCCTTCGGCGATTACTCTGGTACACACGACCCTCGATGAGATTAGTGAGGCGAGTGGTGGTGGCAAACTTTCCCTGGGCATCCTGGCCGCTCTCTGGGCTGCTTCCAACGGCATGGGTGCCATCAGTGATACCTTGAATGCTGCCTACTCCGTGAAGGAACAGCGGAGCTGGTGGAAAGTGAGACTTACGGCAATGGCTTTGACGATCGTGGTTTCAATAATGATCGTCGTGGCTCTGGCAATTGTTTTGTTTGGGGGGCAAATAGGGCAGCGCCTGGCGGCGCAGTTTGGTTTGACCTCGTCCTTTACGATCGTGTGGAAAATTCTTCAATGGCCCATTGCCCTGTTCTTCCTCCTGCTTACGTTCGACATCATTTATTCTTTCGCGCCTGATGTCAGGCGGCGAAAACGAAAATGGTGGACGCTTGGCGCCATGGCAGCGGTTGTTCTTTGGTTGCTGGTATCGTTTGGCTTTCGGCTCTATCTACACTACTTCAATTCTTACAGTGTGACTTATGGTTCGCTCGGGGCGTTGATCGTGTTGATGCTATGGTTCTATTTTACCGGCCTGGCAATTTTGATTGGAGGGGAGATCAACTCCGAGTTAGAAAAGGGCGAGCACGGTTCATGAAAACATCAAGGGCGATGCGGTTGGATAGTGGTCCCGCAACTCCACGACGTTCAAACTTCGCGTTGCACCCAATTTCCCGCAGGGTGTTCTGCGCGCGGGTGTCCACCTTGCACTTCGCCGCCGGGCTGATGCTGGCCCTACTGTTGTCGACGTCAGGCGCCTTCGCTGCGCAGAGGAAATCGGCCGCATCTAAGGCGAAGAAGACGCCGCCAGCCAAAGCCAAAACGACTCAACCTAAGCCCATTGATGAATTGGCGAAACTCCGAGACGAGTACATTAAGGCGACCAACGAGTATCAAGTGCTCCTGACAAAGCAGTTGCCCGGCCTCGAACGGAATGTCGCTAAAGAGCAGGATAAGGTTGCCAACCTTAGCCAACTCTTCAACGATGGATTAGTTTCGAAACGCGAGTTGGAGGCGGCTCAATTGGCGCTCGGCCAGGCCAAAGATAAGGTGACCGCAATTCAGCATGAAGTTGCGAATGCTGACTCCCGCATCGCCGATACGCTGCTGGAAGCTGAAGCTGAGAAAACCCTGGCGAAACTCAAGCCCATTCCAAGAGGTGGCTTGGTGAGCACGGCCGCCATGATTCGCTATAACGGGGGCAGCGGATGGGTGTTGGCGGATGCCTGGAAGTTACAGCGCTTTTTCTTCGACACATTCAAGAAACCACTTCCAGTGGCAGTTTTTGGGCAAGGATCGATTCACGACCGCTGGCGTCTGGACCACCGCAATTCCATGGATGTGTCTCTCCATCCGGATGGTCCCGAGGGCCAAGGGTTGCTAAACTTTCTGCGGACCAATGGCATACCTTTCCTGGCATTTCGGCAGGCGATTCCTGGGACGGCTACAGGACCACACATTCACATCGGGCGTCCATCACATAGATACTAGCCGCAGGAACATTCGCGGATTACGCAGATTTTGTTGAGTGGTTTAGACACGCGTTCAAGCTTAGGGTTAAAGCTCAGAACTCAAGACCAAAAGCGTCACCTTCCCAACTCTAAAGATAATCTGCGTAATCTGCGGATATACTAGTTTGGGTTGAGTGTGCGAATGACAACAGGAGGGGTAGTGTCCAAACAAATATTTGAAAGTATTCTCGTCATGGCACTCTTTGCTTTTGGTTCAATCTCCACCGTCGCTCAGACCAACAAACCTAAGAATCCGAATACTTCACTGACTCCGTCTCAGGCGTCCCACTTTGCGGCCCTGGCCCTTAAGTGTGTTGCCAGGGAATACCCAAACAAGCCGGAGCACGTGATGAATGATCGTGGTGACGTGCAGAGCCCGAAATCACTGCACCCTGCTTTCTACGGTTGCTACGATTGGCACTCCTCCGTTCATGGCCACTGGATGTTGGTACGGCTGCTCGCGATCTTCCCAAACTTGCCGGAAGCGCAGGCCATTCGCCAGGCGTTAAAGGTAAATCTCACCGCAGAAAACATTCGAGCTGAAACCGCGTATCTTCAAGGACCCAATCGTCAGTCATTTGAGCGTACCTACGGCTGGGCCTGGCTGCTGAAACTGGCAGAAGAACTGGCTGGACTAAACGATGCGGAGGCGAAGAATTGGCTCAGGAACTTGCAACCGCTGGTTGATGCTCTGGTTAGTCGATATATTTCGTTTTTGCCCAAGCAAACCTACCCGATCCGGACCGGGGTCCATCCCAACACAGCTTTCGGACTGGCGTTCGCCTTTGACTATGCCAGGGCAGTTGGTAACGAACCGCTGGTGGTCCTCATTGGCGAGCGAAGCCGAACCTATTATGCAAAAGACGCGAATTACCCGGCCGGCTGGGAGCCTGGCGGCGAAGACTTTTTCTCCCCGGCTTTGATGGAAGCGGATTTAATGCGCCGAGTGTTGAGCGCATCTGAATTTCGTCGCTGGTTTCACGGTTTTCTGCCGCAACTCGCCACCGGTTCACCAAAAGCGCTGCTGCATCCCGCTACCGTTACCGACCGTACTGACCCCAAACTGGTCCATCTCGATGGGCTCAATCTCAGCCGGGCCTGGTGTATGCGAAGTGTCGCCGCGGCCCTGCCGCCGGGCGACTCCGCGCGAAAGGTGTTGGCGACCGCAGCCCGTTTACATGCCGACGATGCTTTGGCGCACGTGGCCAGCGGAGACTATTCCGGTGAACACTGGCTGGCATCCTTCGCTGTCTACCTGCTTTCGACGCCCGAACCGTAATTGGTTAAAGTTAAGGGAGTGCCTATTTCTGAATCCAACCCTATAGTGCTTTACGATGGCGTTTGCGGGCTCTGCAATCGTCTCAATCAGTTTCTCTTAAAGCGAGACTCTCATGATCGCTTGCGGTTTGCATCTTTGCAGAGCGACCTCGCTGCTAGTCTACTGAAACGACACGGCGTGGATTCCTTTGACCTTAACACCGTATATGTGGTGCTCGATTACGAACAGTCGGGCGAGCGGCTACTTTCCCGTTCTGACGCGATTATTCACGCGCTAATCCAGCTCGATGGAATCTGGAAGTTGGCTAGTTTGGGGCGGGCGCTGCCACGAGTTTTGCGGGATGGAATATACAAGGTGGTGGCGCGTAATCGATATCACGTCTTTGGGAAGCACGAATCCTGCATGTTGCCGGACCCAAAACATCGCCACAAATTCTTGGAGGTTTAGCGGATCATCCATAGGTCGCCCAGTCATCCGAACAATTATCCGATAACAACCTGTGCAGGCTCGTATTGCGGATAACAAATCAGGCCGTGAGCTAAAGCGGGAGCCCACGGCCTGATTTTCTTGTCGGCGTCGTTGAGACTTACTTTCGCCGATGAGAGCGAGCCCGCAACTTCTGGACTTCGCCCTTTAGTTGTTCGATTTCCTTCTGCTGCTCTTTGATTGCATTGAGCATGGTCCAGATGATCGGGTCGTTATTGACTTGCAGGTAGCCGGTGCTGTTGGTGGTCACGGCTTCGGGAATGACTTTCAGTAATTCCTGCGCCCCAAAACCGATCTGTTCTCGTGACGAGTTAAGTCCAAGAGGGTTGTCCCTCTTGTACTCGTAGCGGAGAGGTTGCAACTGCATGACTGCGCTTAGTCCGCTGTTGAAATTCCCTTTGATATTTTTTAGCCGCTCATCGGAAAAAACCTGCCATGAGCCACCACCCGCGGATTTGTTCGCATCTCCGCTGACCGATAGAGCTAGAGTGGGCGCTGTGGTCCCGATGCCGACGCTTCCGCCAAGTGGATTCAATAGAATCGGATATGAATTACCGCTACCCGCTCCACTAGTCGCGTTGTCTTTTGCCTGAAACCAGATACCGAACGGTGAGTTCGCGAAACCGCCGATTGTCAACTCATTTGTACCGGTCCCTCCATCAATTGCCACAATTCCAGCGACGGCGGATAGAGAAGGGTTGGCATTAGCCCCTAAAATATGAGTTTTGAATCTTGGAGTCGCAGTGCCGATACCGACCTCGCCGGTGGCGTCGATGTCAATTGAGCTGGTGGGCGCTCCCGGGCGGATGCGGAAGGGCAGGCGTGACCCGGCGGTCACGTCCCGGACGAAGAAGTTGGCTTCGTTACCACCCACGTCCCAGGTCTGTGCCGTAAACCCGCCGCTGCTATTTTGCTCAAGGCGAAGGGCCGGCGTGTTGCTGGTGTTGACGTGCAGGTCCAGTACTGGCGTACTGGTGCGCAGGCCTACCCGGCCCGTGGAATCGACAAAGATTGAATTGGTCGCCGCACCGGCGGTAACCGTGAACGGTACTTTGGCTCCGGTGATGTCTTCGATCGAGAACTTGCTCGACCCGCCGCTGGCAGAATCGTTAGCGGTCAGTTGCCAGTCATTAGTAGGAAAACTACCGACCGAGGTGTCTTCAAACTTGATACGAGTGTTGTTCTCTTTGAGTCGAATGGTGTCAAACCCAAAGCTCTCGTTGTTAACACAGTCGAATCCGACGCATAAACTTCCCTGAACGATCAAGTCATCGGGGATCACCTGATCCGGAACAACGTTGAGCAGCAGGTGATGTTGTTTCACTTTCGCTATTTTAACGCCAGGCGGGGGGCTTTGAAGTTGCGATACCTCGGAAACTCTCTTCATCGGTCGCGGCTCTTCTTTCATGGGACGCGGCTCCGAGCCTTCGAAGGCACCTGCCACGATAATCATCCCGTTCTGAATAGTGAAGCTTCCCGACTTAGTGCTAGGCTCGTCAGGCAGTAGGCCTTGCTTGCGCATCTGCCGAAGAGTTTCTGCCGTATCGCTCTTCTGAACCAGAGACTCTGACTCTGAAGTGCCTTTAGCCTTATCAAGCGCTGTTTCCGGTGCGCCTTCCAGCGCGCGCACCTTTGCTAACTCCTCTTTGATTCCTGGCGAGAACATGGGAGTCAGACGGAGTTCATAATTGTATTGTCCATCGGGTAGTCGTTCGCCGTTCTGGTCAGTAACGCTAAACTCAGGGGATGCGCCACCTTTGAACTCTTTGCGAAATACCCGGCCATCGGGCGCCGAGACCGTCATTACCAGCGAGGAATATGGGCCGGCTACAGACCAGCGAACACTCGATCCGCTGCTGGTCATAGACGTAAGCGGGGTTTTGTCTTCCGCCGACTGCCCCGACGCAGAAGTGTGGAGGCAGGCAACGACGAACACCATGCAAAGCATGGCAGGTAAGGGATTTAATTTTTTCATGGAGGTCCTCACTTTTTAGTCGGAATGGCTACCGAACAACGTTCCAGGGTGAATAAAGCCTGACTTATCAAGTTTGAAGGAAAAATGGCATACAAGCTGTGCGAGGAGGGCATTCGAGGAGTGGTATAACAACCATCGGTCCACGTGTCAAGGAAACTTCGGATTACAAGAATTTTGGCTCCCTTCACATCAGCCGCCGCCTTCTGAGATACTCGCCGCTAAATCGCGCTCAGCGATGCAGCCCCGCTGGATCGGCCGATTGAATTATATGCCAGCACTCTTATGCGTTCAGTTGCGAAAGCTCTTTGCATCGCAGGCTTACGTCTGGGTCGTTTCAATGGCGTATGGTGATCGACGGCGAAGGATTTCACATTTATTTTTCGGGACCGCTAATTCGCGGGCATTAGTAATCCGGACTTTTTCCTTGACCTCTGTTGCCGTGGTTGTGCTTTGCCTGGTTCCTGTGGACCACCTTGCAAGCAGCTCGGATCCATTCGCCACCAGCCGGCGCGCGGCAGTGGTTCAAACGATCGCGAAAACGACTGAAGGGCGCGCCGCTTCGGCAATCTTCGACGAAGTTGCGGAAGCGGTAGGGCTGAAGTTCCGCCACTACAACGGCATGACCGGCAAACTCCTGCTGCCGGAGATCATGGGTTCAGGCGCGGCTCTGTTTGATTTCGACAACGATGGAGACCTGGATGTGTTCCTTGTTCAAGGTTCGGTGCTCGAACCCGGCATCAAGCCCTCCGATACACTTTTCCCGTGGCGTGACCCGGTAGAGCCGCGCGGTCGACTCTTCCGCAACGATTTAACAATTCGCAAAGATGGTAGCCCGAAGGTGACATTCACTGACGTGACCGACCAGAGCGGTATCCGCGCCACTGGTTATGGGATGGGCGTAATTGTCGGCGATGTCAATAACGATGGTTGGCCCGATCTCTATTTAACCAACCTCGGGCCGAATCAGCTTTATCTCAACAACGGCAACGGATCGTTTATCGACGTTGCTAGGAAGGCGGGTGTGGATGACCCGCGCTGGAGCACGAGCGCGGCCTTCGTTGATTACAACAGAGACGGTTTGCTCGACCTGATGGTAGTCAACTACGCGGAGTTTACAGTTGCCGGCAGTCCCACCTGCTACGCCGACACGACGGCTAAGGACTATTGCGGCCCACGCTCTTTCCGACCGGTCGGCAATAAGCTGCTGCGAAACAAAGGCGACGGAACGTTTGAAGACGTAACGGCAGCCGCGGGAGTGTCAAAGGAATTTGGCCATGGACTAGGTGTGGTCTCGGCGGACTTTGATGACGACGGATGGCCGGATATTTACATCGCCAACGATGGGGATCCCAACCAGCTTTGGATCAACCAGAAGAATGGCAGGTTCAAAAATGAAGCACTGCTCGCTGGAGCAGCTGTCAACCGCGACGGTGTGGCAGAGGCAGGCATGGGTGTAGATGCAGGGGACTTCAACGGCGACGGCACCGACGATATCTTCATCACGCATTTGATGGATGAAACAAACACGCTCTTCGTCAATTTGGGGCGGGCAACTTTTGAGGATCGTACGCGGGAGGGCGGTCTCGGTTTACCTGGGAGCCGGCGGACAGGTTTCGGCACGATGTTCTTCGACTATGACAACGACGGATGGTTAGACCTGCTCGTGGTCAATGGGGCTGTCCGGCTGTTATCAGAACTAGTTCGAAAAGGGGAACCCTACCCCCTGGGCCAACCCAACCAGCTCTTTCGTAACGACGGCAAGGGGCAGTTCGTTGAGGTCTCTGAACAGGCTGGCGACAATTTCCGTCTCCTCGAGGTCAGCCGGGGGGCGGCCTTCGGCGACATAGATAACGATGGCGACACGGACGTTCTCGTCTCAAACAACAACGGACCTTCCCGTCTATTGATGAACCGCGTCGGAAATCGCAATCACTGGCTAGGGCTGCGCCTCGTTGGCCAAAAGATGAACCGCGACATGCTTGGCGCGAGGGTGGAAGTGGAGCTCAACTCCAAGCGAGTGTTGAGCCGACGAGCGCGCACCGACGGCAGTTACTGCTCGTCTCAGGATCCGAGGGTGCTGGTCGGAATCGGTCCTGCCGAGCGTGTCGAATCGGTTCGGGTACACTGGCCTGATGGAAGTCTGGAAGAGTGGAAAGCACCGCCCATCGATCGCTACCTGACGCTGAAGGAAGGAACTTCAATTGAAAAGAAGCCAGGAAGGAAGCCAACAAAGTCGTGAGCTACGGGTTCAGTCACATCAAGGCCATAACCGCGGCCGGTCGGGTCGGACTTAGGTTAGCGATATCTCTTGTGTTGTTCGTCCACTTTGCGGCTGGTCAGACAAATCAGGAAAGAGTCATCCAGCCGCTCCGGCCAGGACTTACGCCAGTGCAACTGCCAGACATGCGTAGCCTGGAGCCTGATGTTCGGGAACACTTAACCTGGGCGCAGCGCATACTGGTCGCAGCTCTCGAAGAAAGGTCTACGCCGAATGACAAGCTTGCTGAGTTCTACGGAGTGACAGGCGAAATCCATCAGGCGTATTCACTGTACCCGCCGGCGCGGCAATGTTACTTGAATGCGTCGCACCTTGCCCCGAAGGATTTTCGCTGGGTTTATCTGCTCGGAAAGTTGTCTGAGCGGGATGGCGACGTAGAACAGGCAATCAGATATTTCAATGCCGCTCGGGAATTGCGGCCCGACTATTTGCCGGTGTTCGTCAGTTTGGGGAACGTCTATCTTCAACTGAACCGCCTGGACGAGGCCGAGGCAAACTTCAGACGCGCGCTCGAGATCGATGAAAACACTGCTGCGGCCCAATATGGACTCGGGCAAGCAGCCCTTTCGAAACGAAGTTATCCAGAGGCCGCGAGGTATCTGGAAAAAGCACTCTCTCTGGCCCCCGGATCGAATCGTCTCCATTACGCACTGGCAATGGCTTACCGCGGACTCGGTAAATTAGAGCAGGCCAGGTCTCATTTGGCGCTGAGCGGAACTGTTGGGGTGCGGGTCTCTGATCCACTTGTAGATGGGCTGCAGGACCTGGTCAAAGGCGCCCGGCTCCATTTGATTCGCGGTAGAGCGGCGCTCGAAGCGCGCAGGTTTTCTGAAGCCGCCGATGCCTTTCGCAAAGCCATTACCGCTCAACCTGACAGCCTGCCAGCGCACTTCAATCTCGGTGCAGCTCTAAGTCAAACGGGAGATTTGCCTGGAGCGATCGCGCAGTTTGAAGAGGTACTCCGCCTCGATCCTAACCATCCGGACGTTCATTACAACCTCGGCTTTTTGTTAGCGCACGCGAATAGGAGCGAGGAAGCGATCAAGCATCTGCAGTTGGCAGTCACAGACACTCCGACCGATCTTAACGCCCGGTTTTTGCTGGGGCAGGAGTTGCTTAAAGTCCGCCGATTCGCCGAGGCCGAACAAGAGTTATCAAAAGTGGTCCAGGCTGGTTCAGATAACGAGGATGCCCTGTTGAGTTGGGTAACGATACTCTTGCGAAAGAAGGCGTACGGTGAAGCGTTGGAGGCATTGGAGAAAGGGCACCAGCGCTTTCCGCAGAAGGGGCGTACTTCAGTGACCCTGGCTTATCTGCTTGTTGCCTCTCCGCAATACGAGAAACGCGATGGCAAACGCGGACTGTCGCTCGCTCAGGCGGCTTACGAGTCGACCGGGACGGTTAACCACGGCGTTCTGTTGGCGATGGCTTTGGGAGAACTCGGACGCTGCGACGAGGCAGCCGCATTGGTCAAGCGGCTGAGTGCCAAAGCCTCCGAAGAGCGCAGGTCTGACCTGCTCGAAAAACTGAAAGTTGAGTTGGACCGGTATGAGCGAGTGCGTCCTTGTCGTCCGACATCGGATATGTCAACTGGCCCGCCCTCGCGTTAACGGGGTCAGCTAAGAACCGATGGACAGCGGTCGATCGCAAGCGTCAATCTCGAACTCTCGATGTTGCGGCGCATGTTCAACGTCGCTCAGCGCGAAGGGTGGATTCTCAGGAATCCATTTGCCTCGGGCGATTCATTGATTAGCGTTGCCGATGAACAAGAGCGGGAGCGGATTCTCACCCGCGCCGAAGAAACCAAGTTACTGGTGGCATGCGAGACTCCGCAGCGCGCACACCTGAAGCGAATCCTGATTTGAGCGCTCGACACAGGCATGCGCCAGGGTGAAATCTCTCGTTGCGTTGGTGAGACGTTGATTTCGAAAATGGACTTGTGAATATTCAGGTGTTCCATACGAAGACGATGAAAGAACTTCAGGTCGCGATTACCACACGGCTCGCGTTAGAGTTGGAACGGCTGAAAGCCAACGCCCCCGACAATGCGGACGGTCTGGTCTTTGGCATCATTGACAACGTCAAGCGAAGCTTCACAGCAGCACGAATAAAGGCCGGATTGAAGGACGTGCGGTTTCATGATCTTCGGCAACGGCAGCAACGCTTCTCGTCGGGGCGCATATTCCGTTATCGGAAGTTGGGCGCGTTCTGGGCCACTCACAAGCGAATACGACCTATCGCTACGTCAATGCGGACGTGGAAACAGCTAAACGAGCAGCGGCGGCGCTAGATGCATTCAATGCGGAAGCCACGGAAGTGGCGCCTGCCGCAGAGTTGGTGCACTGAAGGTGAAGCGGTGCTAAACTTCGACTTGGAGCAAGACCATGCAACCAAACAAAGCTTACGATGAAGTGATCGAGTTCATTGCGTCCTCCAGCCCGCAAAACGTGATTGCTTTCCGTCCCTCTGAGGAAGCCAAAGCTCGCGTGGCCGATTTGATTTTCAGGGAGAAAACGGAAGGCTTGCCAGAGGACGAGAAATCCGAACTTGATCACTACCTGCAAATTGAGCACTTGATGCGCCTGGCAAAGGCGCGAGCCCACCACTATCTGGCAAGTGGCTAGATGGATTAATGCCGAACTGCGTCAGACAATCGCTCACCGTGCAAATCTTTTGTGCGAATACTGCCTGATCGCCGAGGCAGATACTTTCTACGGCTGCGAAGTCGATCACATTATCAGCCTAAAGCACGGCGGTTCTTCGGAGCCGGAGAATCTTGCTTACGCTTGTGCGCTTTGCAACCGCGCCAAGGGAAGCGACGTTGGATCAATTTCAGCGTCTGGAGAGTCCACGCGCTTTTTCAATCCACGCATCGACCGTTGGGCCGAACACTTTCGTTTGGAGCAGGCGACAATTAATCCGCTGACTGAGATCGGCGAAGTCACGGCGCGAATTCTTAACTTCAACGACGGCGCACGGCTTCACGAACGTGAGGAGATGATTCGATTCGGGAAATATCCCAGCGGGGGAGCAGTTGCTCTCATGACCAGATAAGAATTGCAAATTAAGCAGAGCGCAGAGCGATCTTATGTCAAATGGAGACTCCGGCAAATACGATCATCTCATTACATCGTGCATGAGCTGATGGAAGTTCAGGTCCGACAAATTGATCAGAAACTAGCTTCCTTGAAGAAGAAAATGTTTTCAGAGGCTTCGGTGGCAGCCGTGGGGTTAGCGGGCGCGATTCAATCGAGTGGCTTACCCTCCCCATCGCCCTCCTCGCTGCGTTGCAAGGTTACAAATCGCTCGCTGAGTATCAAGCCCAGAAAAGGGAAAACCCCGCATTCTTTTTGTGGAAGGTTCTTAAGAGTTCTGGGCAGATCTAGTCTTCATTTTGTGTGCGAATGTGTGGGCGGAACGAAAAAATGGTGCCCCCGGCGCGATTCCAACGCGCGACCTTCCGCTTAGGAGGCGGACGCTCTATGCAACTGAGCTACGGGAGCAGAACCGGTGAATGGTAAATGGTAATTGGTGAATGGTAAAGGCAAGGGAACGCTCCGCTGGGAGCGCAGACGTCTTGTCTGCGGGCGCGAAGCGCGAACCGTCGCGGCCTTGCCGCTTTCCTTGGAGAAGGCTATGTCTTTCCCAGAGACCACTAGTCGTTATCTTGCCGAGGCTGAGCTTCGCCGTTGCAGATGCCTGCCTCCCAGGTCTACGATTGATACTTAATCAACGACCGCACGTCGTACCCTTCAAGCTTTGCACGGCCCGGAAGAAATTCTAGTTCAACTACAAACACGAGCCCAACAACGGTCCCACCGAGTCCCTCAACCAGATTGCAGACAGCTTTCGCCGTGCCCCCTGTCGCCAGTAGATCGTCAGCGATAATCACGCGATGACCATTGCCCACTGCATCGCGATGAATCTCGAGCGTGTCCTGTCCATACTCAAGGTCATAGGAAATCGAGACACACTCGGCAGGTAGCTTCTTCGGCTTGCGCACCGGCACGAACCCGGCGCCCAAGTGATAAGCGAGGGCGGGTGCGAAGATGAAACCGCGCGCCTCGACGCCAATAACCGTATCCACCTTCTCCCCTTCATACTCCGCTGCCAGGGCATCAACCGTCTTGCGCAAACCGTCTGGATGTTTGAGCAGCGTCGTAATGTCGTAAAAGTTTATGCCGGGCTTCGGAAAATCCGGCACTTCGCGAATTAGTTTTTTGAGATCGTCCATAAAGGTTTGTCTTCGCTAGTCCATCTTCGTAAGTGGACCAGTAATTAGTAATAGTCCTGAATTCTTCCGTGTGTAGTTAGAGCTTAGCAACTGACGACGCGCAACTGGCAACCTACTCGTTCATCGTTCAATTAAGAAACTCGAATAAAGTCCCGTTGGCTCAAGCGAGATTTCTTCAACCTGTCCGACTGCAGCCCATCGCGGACCGGTTACCAGGTCATTCTTAAACTCCTCAACCTCAACCGGTGTTCCCTCAGCCAGTGCTTCCACAGTTCCGTCCGAGCAGTTACGCACGTAACCCGTCACTTGATGGCGGGCAGCAGCGCGCTGCGCGAAGAATCGGTAACCGACCCCCTGCACGTCGCCACGTATCAAAAACTTTCGCGCTATCCTGGCGATCATGAACCTATAGTCACAACTGGGAACTGAAAATTGAACAGCGGGCATTGTAGCGAAGTGAGTGTGGAATGCACAGTCAAGGTAATTTTGGAAACCATCCACGAATTACACGTTAGTTCACGAGGTACTCTCTCAAAACGGTTCCTTATTGGATCGTCCGTTATCTCATAGCTGGCGTTGATGAGACTCGGGGGCTCAGAGCCAGCCAGAGCCAGCCAAATCGATATTGCTATCGTCGATTGCTTAGGTTGCTTTCTGCCTACTGGTCTGTGGTAATCTTGAAGTCCCCTGAGCTTGGCCCCGTTATCTCACTACTTAAGACCGACCGCCGACAGCGGCTAATTTTGCCTTGAGCGAAGTAACCAATGAGCGCAGCACCTAAATCTACTTCAACAACAGTATCACCTGCCGCACCCGCGCCTGCACGTGCAACCTCGGCTCCGACAATCCTGGTAATCGAAGACTACTCAGACACGCGAGAGCTCCTTTCCGCCTTGCTGAAAACCAACGGGTATAACGTGGTCGAAGCAGAGGACGGCATAGAGGGCGTATTGAAGGCGGGTTGGTTGTACCCGGATCTGATACTGATGGATCTTTCCTTACCCGAGATGGATGGCGTTGAAGCTGCGGCGCGGATTCACGCCCAGGCCAAACTTTCTCAAATACCAATCTTTGCGGTGAGCGCTTATCTGACCAAAGATGTCGAGCGGGACGTGCGTAACGCGGGCTGCGTGGAAATCTTTAGCAAGCCCTTCGACCCCGTTGCGCTGTTGGAAAAGATCCACGCTTGCCTCCACGGTCGTTGAGAAAAAGCACAAGTCAATTCGACCAGAGTGTTCGCCTACGTTGGCGTTCAGCGTCCGAAGTGTCAATAAACCAATCCCTCAACAATGACACACTCTGCCTGTCGCCGCCCCGCCACTGGACTACAAGAGAAAGCTAGACCTGAGTCGGCGCCACAAACCAGGAAAAGATCAGATCTCTGCCACCCACCAATTGGACCGTCTCGGGACGGACGGCGCACCTTTTTGACCATCACATGGGGAACAAAGCCTCACGCTCTTTCCGGCCAGGTTTCTTGGGAAACGAAATTCCTGAGCTAACTCTGAAACTTATCCTCTAATTTCCGCGGCATGATTGTTGTCAAGAGCGCGTCGAATGCTCCTAACGGAGCAGGTCTTCTTTTTCAATTTGCAGTCACCGATAAGAGCTTACTACGTGCGAAAGCCGTAGGTGGCAAGTACTCACCAGCCTAAGTTTCAGTTCGCTGAAATATGGTATGGGAGGTTCCCGAAGAGACGCATAAGTTTTTGACTTCCAGAGTCCGCTTTTGTGGCCGTTCTTCTTATCTATCGGGTAGGAAGGCGGCCCTTTCTCTTTTGTGCTCAGCATTTTATCGAGTTCTCAAGAGATAGGTTAACTCAAGTTTTTCAACCATTTCATTCAGGAGAGACATTAATGAATTCAATGCAAGACATTCCCAGTCTTAACAACCCTCGGGAACTAAGCGGGGTTCTGGTCTGCGACGCACTAGTGCTTCGTGATGGAATCGTCGGTAGTAACCCTAAGCGAACAGACTTCTTTCAGGCCAGTGGACACCGCATGGCCCAGGTCGGAAAGTAAAGGAAGGAATAATGAATAGAACAAAACACTTTAGATCCTCAAACATAGTCACATGGCTGGCTTTGTTCTCACTCGTGATCAGCATGTTCACGGGAATAATCACTGGCGATACGGCCAGCGCCAAGGATGGCGAGCCAAAATCACAAAGCGAAGCTCGCAAATCAGCAAACAAAATATCTCCGGACCTGCGTGTACGCGGGAAACGAGCGAGAGACAATGGGCGTGACGAGACGGTCAACGTCATCCTGCAAGTCAAGGGACCGCTGACGCCAAAGCTGGACAAACTCTTGAAACGCAGCGGCGTCCGCGTTAAAGGCCACTTTCAACAATTCAGCACATATGCAGTTGAGCTTCCGGTGAGCGTGGTCGCGGAATTGGAAACCGACAGCGACGTGTTGTATGTCTCCCTGGACCAGGAAATGAAATCACTTGGTCACGTGTCCGAGACAAGCGGCGCCGCCCAGGTGCGGACACAAACTACCCCAACTCCCTATACGTTGGACGGGTCGGGCGTAGCAATTGCAATACTGGATTCAGGAATCTACCAGGCGCACGTGTCATTCCTGGGCACCACAGGCACATCGCGCATAATCGTGAATAAGGATTTCACCGGTGAGAATCGCACGGATGATCCCTATGGCCACGGTACCCACGTTGCTTCAATCGCCGCCGGTAACGGCCGCATTGCCAATGGCGCTTACACGGGCATAGCGCCAAATGCAAAGATCGTTAATTTGCGGGTATTGAACGCGCTCGGGGTTGGTTCAGTATCCGGCGTGCTGGGAGCGCTTGACTGGGTCATGGCGAATCGTCTGATCCATAACATCCGGGTCATTAACATGAGTT
This sequence comes from Pyrinomonadaceae bacterium, assembly GCA_031396065.1. Lineage (GTDB taxonomy): Bacteria > Acidobacteriota > Blastocatellia > Pyrinomonadales > Pyrinomonadaceae > PSRF01. Next base: position 26,417 of record JANNJZ010000399.1, read on the forward strand.
TGGGAATGAACGCTGTCGACTCCTACAGGGACGATCCGGTTTGCCGCGCAGTACGCCGGTTAAGCGATGCTGGCATCGTAGTTGTAGCGGCTGCTGGTAATAATGGCAAGAACGCCGCCGGCCAGAAGGTCTACGGTCAAATTCATTCGCCGGGTATTGAGCCATCCGCGATTACGGTCGGCGCTGCAGACACTAAAGGAACCATCGATCGGTCCAACGATGTCGTAGCGACATACAGCTCACATGGCCCCACGCGCAGCTATTTCACTAGTGCCGACGGTGTCAAACACTACGACAGTCTGATCAAGCCGGAACTGGTCGCCCCGGGCAACAAGATTGTGGCGTCCAAATCCATTAATAATCTTCTGAGCTTGCAGAATCCTGAACTGAATGTTCTGGTAAGTTTCGATCCAGAGCGAGCGATGATGAAGATGAGTGGTACTTCAATGGCCGCTCCGGTAACGGCCGGCGCTGCCGCATTGCTCTTCCAAGCCAATCCCAAGTTGACCCCCAATATGATCAAGTCAATCTTGATGTATACGGCTCAGCCATTGGCCGGCTTTAATATGTTTGAGCAGGGCGCAGGTGAGGTCAACATTGAAGGCGCAGTCCGCGTCGCCAAGCTGGTGAGAACAGATCTGTCCGCTACCACACCAGTTGGTTCACCACTCCTGACGTCTGCCGCCCCGGTGCCCCAGACCACCATCGGTGGACAAACGTTCACCTGGTCGCAGGGACTCATCCTCAATCACAACTACATCAAGGGCAGCAACCTGATAACCAAGTATCAGGCGATTTATTCCCTAGGCGTAATTATTGGCGACGGGGTCATTATTGGCGACGGCGTCATTATCGGTGACGGTGTCATTATCGGCGACGGCGTCATCATCGGCGACTCGACCATGTTGTCTGATGGCGTGATTATCGGCGACAAAATCATGACCAGCGACGGTGTCATCATTGGAGACGGCATCGTCTTTTGCGCTTCCGGCGTGATCATCGGCGACGGCGTGATCATCGGTGACGGCGTGATCATCGGTGACGGTGTCATCTTCGGTGACGGCGTCATTATTGGTGACGGCGTCATTATCGGCGATGGGGTAATCATTGGAGACGCCGTTTTTCAGGCGTTAACCGCTCTGGTCAATGGTGATGGAACAGCTTCGATGGCAGAGGTTGTGGATACCGGTTTCGACTACGAGGGAAACTGACGAGAGCGTCTTTGTTTCGTTGGAAGTCGAACTAACTTGGACACTGTTATCCCCAGAGCTCCTTATGTTTCAAACTAAACCAGCAGTCCATGCTCTCAAACAGGCCTTCGCGCCAGCGTCGTCACCCAAGGTGACGGCGCTTGGCTCGACGGCCACGGAAGTGCTCACCAATGAGCATCAATCTGAAATACTCGCATTTCTGGCGGCCCGCCCTTTGCACACCGTTATCATGGCTGGCCACATTCGCGATAACGGTGTGGTAAGTCTCTACAATCGCGGCACGTTTCATGGCTACCGAGGATTGCAGGGATCGTTGGAAGGTGTGGCTTTAATCGGCCACGCCACCCTTATGGAAACGCGAAGCACCGCCGCCCTTTTCGCTTTTGCCAGAATGGCGCAAACCTCCTCAGAGATTCACCTGATGATGGCCGAACAGGAAAAGCTGGATCTTTTCTGGAGCTATTATGCACGGACCGGCGAACACCCGCGGACACTTGGCAGAGAATCACTATTGGAACAACGTTGGCCCGTAGCTGTCGTAAGAGAAGTCGGCGCACTACGCCAAGCCACCTCCGATGACCTGGAAGCTGTCATGCTGGTCCAGGCTGAAATGGCTTTGGCCAAAGGTGGTGTGAACCCCATGGAATCCGACCCGGTGGGATTTCGGCGGCGTTGTAACCGTCGCATTGAACTGGGCAGAACCTGGGTTTGGCGGGAAGACCAGGGCCTGATCTTCAAGGTTGATATCATGGCTGACACGCCTGAGGCCATTTACCTTGAGGGGATTTGGGTCGACCCATACAAGCGGGGCGAGAATATTGGTTTCCGCTGTCTATCGCAGGTAGTTAGGAGACTCCTGCAACGAACGGGTTCGATCTGTGTTCTGGTCAATGAGAGGGAACTAAAGACAAACGCTTTTTATAGGAGAGCGGGCTTCAAGCTGCGCGGCTCCTACCAGCTGCTCTATCTCCAACCCCAGCCACAGGTGCAAAACTGATGAGCAAAATCGCGGGCAGAGAACGTCTATCAAAACTTTTCCTGGGCTTAGTAGTTACAGCCGGAACATCGGCCGTACTAATCTCTGCCTACCGTTTGCCTGTTGCTAAATTTGATCTGCAGCTGGGGCTGCTGGCTCTGCTGACCGTCTCTGTTACCTCTCGCATTCGCATAGGGATTCCTCGTCTGACTTCGGAAATTGGCGTTTCTGATACCCTGATCTTTCTGATTCTCTTGCTTTATGGAGGGGAGGCCGCCGTTTTGGTGGCTACGGCCGACGCAATTATTCAGACGTCGCGATACGGCCGAAAGCTCAAAACGTTTTTCTTCAATGGCGCGATGTTGGCCACCTCGACTTTTCTCACGGGCGAGGTAGTCCGTTACGCTTTCCAACATCTGCCCAATCTGCACTACGAGGTGTTCACCGGTAATTACCTCGTCGTTCTTTGCGTCATGATGCTGGTGCAATACATCGCCAACACCGGCCTGGCTGCAATTCACTCCTATTTGAAGAGCGATGAACCCCTCTTGCAGACCTGGAGTCAATACTATCTGTGGACCTCTATTACCTACGTCGCTGGCGCGTCGTGCGCAGCTCTCACCGCCAGGTTTATCAACTCCCTGGGTTTCTTCACTGTACTGGTGACGACTCCAATCATAGGCATCATCTATTTAACCTACCGGACCTATCTAAAGAACGTTAAGACTGCAGAGTTGCAGGCTGAACAGGCGCGAAACCACGTTGAGGAACTTAACCGCTACATCGCGCAGCAGGAACGAATTCAGGAACAGTTTTCCCAGGTCGAGAAATTGTCCGCGCTGGGACAGTTGGCTTCCGGAGTTGCCCACGATTTCAACAATAGTCTGGCCTCGATTCTTGGCCGGTCAGAGTTGATGTTGAAACACACCGACGATCCAAAGGTGAGGCGTGGACTTGAAATCATAGCCAAGTCTGCCAGGGATGGTGCGAAAACGGTGAAGCGGATCCAGGATTTCGCCCGTCAGCGCAGCGAGCATGACTTCGAAATGGTAGAAGTAGATCAAATGCTGCTGGACGTCAGCGAGATCACGCGTCCTCGGTGGAGAGATGGCGCTGAGGCCAAGAATATACATATCCAGCTTGAGTTGAAGAATCATTCGAACGCTTATGTCAGCGGAGACATCTCGGAATTGCGGGACGTTTTGGTTAACCTGATCTTCAACGCCGTACATGCAATGCCTATGGGTGGGAACCTCACCCTCTCTGCGGAAGCAGTTGATGACCTGGTCATACTCTCCGTAATAGACACCGGCGTTGGTATGCCCGCAGACGTACGTTCCAGGGTTTTCGATCCATTCTTTACGACCAAGGGCGTTGAGGGAATGGGATTGGGGCTCGCCGTTGGCTATGGAGTGATACGGCGCCACCAGGGAACTTTCGAGGTCGAATCCGAACTTGGGGTGGGCAGCGCCTTTCGCATTAAATTACCGGTTGCCGCAGTCAGCGACCATCCACTTAACAAATCTAATTCCGGTGTAGGTACATCCCTTCGGAGGTCTAATATGGTACGAATTCTGGTCGTTGATGACGAGGAAGAAGTGCGCAATCTGTTACAAGAGATTTTGGAGGACTCCGGCTGCGAAGCGGTCACCGCCAGCCAGGCATATGAAGGCCTGAAACTGTTTAATGAAGGCAATTTCGATGCGGTCTTCACCGACATCGGCATGCCTGGAATGAGCGGATGGGAATTGGCGCGGGCTATTCGCCAACAGAACAGCCAGGTGCCGCTGGCGATTATTACGGGTTGGGGGGAAGCTGTCACCGCGACCGACAGAGAAAGCGCGGCAGTCGACTGGGTGTTGTCGAAGCCTTTTTCGATGGCTCAAATCGGAGATATCGCGCTGGAAGTCTCCCGTCGTCGACAGGAAGCGCCGACCGGCATGGGGCGACTAACCCTGGTTGCCTAGGCAACACCCCTCAGTCTCGCTCGCTCTTACACGCTGAGTTTGTCTCTTAAGCTTGGTTCTGCGGCTTTGCAGCCTTCCGTGCGGAAAGGCTCGGCCTTTCCGATAGCGGTTCATTCTTTGAGGCTGGGCCTCTGAGGTCGCGCGGAGGCATAGCCTCAAAATAAATAGAGGTGCCGGTGAGGCCGAGCCTCACCGCAAGGAAGGCGGCAGAGCCGCAAAGGCTCTCACCCGTCGTTTAGAGAGCACACTTGTGTGCCCGTGCGGGAACAACTTGACGATCGGCCCGGGGTAACTCGGGGCGGGCACACAAGTGGGCTCTCTAAACGGACGGCTGACCCCAAACTTGACTCATTCACATCATTTGACCCGACAAGTAATCTAGTGAAATACGAACCCGGTCGGGCCGGCTGTTGGCTTTATATCCTGAATGATTGGGTTGTAATCCATCTGCCCGGGAAAGCTGTGCCCGCTTGGCTGCGGATACCCAGGCCCCCGCCAACCGCCATTGCGAGTTGGTGTCGCGGCGCTTCGGAAAGCGGTAAACAAAGCTGAAGTTCTGGCGTGGCGCCACAAAACCCATGTCCGATCCAAAGTCTCGCCTCCATTCTTCTATTCAGGATTCGTGGTCGCGGGTAATGGATTTTAGCGCGGATGTTGCTAAGCCAAACGGCATGAATGGTGATATAACGAAGGCGCGTTCAACTGAATTCCGATTTAACGCGGTTGAAAAAGATGGCTGGCGGGAAAGCAGGACGGGATGACAACCCTTTGCGTAGCGTTGCTGGATGGATTTGAAGGCGACCCAGTAGTAGTCAAAGTTAACGGCAAGGAAGCATTCAAGCAGGACTCCGTCAAAACCAAGCGACAGATCGGGAAGGCCGCGTCCTTTGAAGTTGAGGTCAAAGACTTACCGACGAAGGTCGAAGTCTCACTTCCTTCGAAGGGCCTTTCAGAGTCCATTACCCTCAAGATTTCCGGAGAAGCCTATTTGGGAGTCTCCATAGTTAACAGTAAGATCGTGCACAAGGTTTCGTCCGACCCTTTCCGTTACGCTTAGCGGATCCAAGAGAGACGTCTACAGATTACTCTGATTCCGCGGAAGCAACTGCGTAGCCGAGTTGCCCTAGCCTCGCGAGGCAGTCTCTTGTCATTTTTTTTCTGATGTTCTGTGAGATCTGCTTAATCTGTGAATCGTGTCCTTTCAAGAATCCGGTTGCCTCGCAACCCACCAAACGGAGAAAACAAAATGCAGGAACAAGACGTTTTGCAGACCGCTAAGACCGATAGCCCGATTCATGAAGAGGCCTCAAATATCGTTGCCCAAACCTCAGCTTCAGTTTCGGCTTCTCGGGAAGTAAACAACCCAGGGCTTGGGGTCAGCGGCCTATATTTGTGGAAGAAGTCTGTTGTCCTCTCTTCGCCCATCCCTCAGGCTTCCGACCCAACTCCAAACTCAACCGCTAACGATTCTAACACCGGCGCCACGGCCGTCAGCGAAGAACTGCGGATTGACGTGGATGGACGTTATCCGCAGATGGTAGCCAGCGGGGTCATCCACGGCGGAATCTTCTCGCGCCTGCACTGGATCGCGAACATGGTCCAGGACAAACCTAACACCTGGAGCGGCGACGTCTTTTACACCGAAGGTAACAAATCTTCATTTCCTTACCAGACAGTCAAGCTTCAGATTATCCCCAATCCTTTTCCGAGCCAACGTATGGCGCAAGTTACGCTTTCGGGTGGAGGTTCTACCAAACGTACGCGCCTGTTCAAGTTTGCCAGTCCAAACTTTCACACGGTTGATTTCGAATTTGATTTTGTAGAGGGAGAAAAAGTCCTTTTGGACATCAAGACGCATGCGCACCCTAACCGTCCGAGCACGCTGGAGAACGAGGAGCTTTCGGTGATGTCCATTTTCGAGCGGGCGGGTTTTGCCGTGACCACAACCCCGGGCGGCAGAGTGCCCCTCAAGGGCGCCGGCCGGAACAAAACGTGGAGCTACCAGGAGATGCATGACGCGATGCAGAAATACTGGTCGCACTTCGACTCCAAAGCCCAGTGGGCGATGTGGGTGTTCTTCGCCGGACTCAATGAAGAGGACGGTAAGAGCCTGGGCGGCATCATGTTTGACGACATCGGCGCGCAACATCGCCAGGGTACGGCTATTTTTAATAGGTCGTTCATCGCAGACCCGCCTGGTAAGGAGAGGAAACCCGCGGATTGGGTGCGGCGCATGAACTTTTGGACCACCTGTCACGAGATGGGACACTGCTTCAACCTGGCGCACTCGTGGGAGAAGGGCGCGGGATTGCAGGATTGGATACCACTCAGGAGCGATGCGGAGGCTCGCAGCTTCATGAACTATCCGTACAACGTTAGAGGCGGCCAGTCAGCATTCTTCTCCGACTTCGAATTCCGCTTCGGCGATGGCGAACTGTTGTTCATGCGTCACGCCCCCGAGAGATTTGTGCAGATGGGCGACGCCGAGTGGTTCGATAACCATGGCTTCCGCGAAGCCAACGTTTCGCCGGAGCCGAAGTTTGACTTAATAGTGCGCGTCAATCGGCCACAACCTGCTTTTGAGTTTATGGAACCGGTCGTACTGGAACTGAAACTAACGAACACTTCCGCTGAGCCCCAGATGGTCCATGACAAGCTACTCAGCATCATGGAACGCCTTACCCTGATCATCAAGAAGAAGGACAAACCGGCGCGCCAATATGCACCCCACGCGCAGTTTTGCTGGCAACCGAAGAACAAGGTGCTCAACCCCAGTGAGTCGCTCTACGAATCGCTATTCGCCTCCGCCGGACGCAACGGTTGGGAGATTTCCGACCCGGGCTACTATCTGGTCCAGGTCGCCCTCGACATGGATGGTGAGGATCTCATCTCCGAGCCGCTGATGATCCGCATCAAGCCGCCGCACGACCGATACACAGAAGAGTACCTGGCGCAGGATGTCTTCAGTGACGAGGTCGGTCGCATACTCAATTTTGACGGCAGCCGTTTTTTGGAAAAGGGCAATGACGTACTGCGTGAAGTTGCGGCCCAGTTGCCTAACAGCCGGTTAGCGATTCATGCCAATGTTCCCCTCGGCAAAGCCTTCGCGAAAGACTACAAATACCTGGAGCTGGGTGACGATCCGAATGATACCGCGATCAAAGTCGCGAAGCCGGACACGAAAGAGTCGAGCAGGTGTCTGCGCGCCGCGCTGACAGGAAACATGAACGCCGCGGCCGAGACCCTTGGCCATGTTGACTTCAAAAACTACCTCGAAGCTTACGAGGATTCTCTTCGCGGACAAGGGGATAAGAAACAAGCAAACGATCTGCGCGATGATGCCTATGACTGTTTGAAAAAGCGCGGAGTCAAGGCAAGCGTGCTTGAGGAGTTGAAGACTGGAAGTGATCGCGAGACCGGCGGGAATGAATCAAAGAACAACCCTGGGACCGTGGCTACTGTCAGCGCCAAAGCCCCTGCTAAAGCTGTGAGGAAAGCTGAGGCAGCGCGCCAGCTGAAGAAAGCAGCGAAGGGCAAACGGTAGGAGCTAAGAGCTGGGCCAGCCTGTCATGAGGTGATTGGCCTGGTCATAACTCAAAGTACAGCCGTTTCCTCTAACAGCCGTCCCTCGGCGAAACGATCGACGCTGAGTTGAGAGGCGTCAATCAGATCGGAGTGGCCGCTCAGAACCAAATCTGCAGTGATTCGACCGGAAGCTGGTGAATGCATCACGCCATGACCGCTGAACCCGTTTGCGAAATAAAGGCCTTCGACATTAGGTGCCCTCCCTATGATAGCGTGATGGTCGGGCGTCATTTCGTACAGACCTGCCCAGGCGCGGCGCGGGTTAACTTCGGCGTCGGCTAAAGACGGGACGCGATACGCAGCATGCGTCAGAATTTTCTCAACGAACGTGGGATCGAAATCAGTCTTGAAGCCTGAGGTTTCTTCGGGATCATTCCAGGCCAGGAGAATCCCTTTGCCTTCGCGACGGAAATGAAAACCACTGGACATGTCGATAACCATCGGAAAGCGTTGAGGCAGTCCATCGAAAGGTTCGGTGGGAACCAGCTGGCGGCGCAGTGGTTCGACGGGCAAATCTGCTCCGGCCATACTGGCCACTTCCGCCGCCCAGGGACCGGCGGCGTTGATGACGACGCGGGTGGAGACTGGGCCGCGAGTAGTCATCACACCAGCGATGCGGCGCTGAGCAAGGCCCGAGGGCTCGGTGCCATCGCGCGGGGGCACAAGTGCCCTCTCTAAACGGACGTAAGAACGAACGGGTTGGGAATCGGCGGAGCCTTCCACTTCGAAGCCAGTGACCTGAGTATCCAGCCACAGTCGCGTGCCGCGCTCCCGCGCTTTGAGCATGAAACCCATCATCACGCTGTGCGGATCGACAAACCCGTCGGTTGGGCAAAACGTGCCGCCGATGATGTCATCGAAGCGTAGTTGCGGGACAAACCTGGCAATGTCGTCGCGCGAGACCAGCTCGACATCCTTCACGCCAAGGGAGATTTGTCGTTCTCGATTTGCCCTCAGATAACTAAGGTGACGTTCGGTGGTGGCACAGAAGAGATAACCGTGCGCCCGATAATCTGCCGGATGGCCCACCACCTCATCGAAGCGTGAAAAGAAGTCGATGGAATAACGCGACATCTGGATGTTAACGGCTGTCGAAAACTGCGCGCGCACTCCACCCATGCTTTTCCCGGTAGAGCCTTTGCCCTGATGGGCTTCGCGTTCGATCACCAGCACATTTGTGCAACCCTGCTCGGCCAGGTGGTAAGCCACGCTCGACCCCACTATGCCACTGCCGATAATCACCACGTCTGCTGTTTCACTCATAGTTGTCGCAAATTGGATTGCCGCCATACAATGGCCGCGTTAGCAGAAAGATTCTTCTTGAAATTGCAGCGCGAGAATAAACTGAAACCCTGACACGACACAACATAAGGCAAATCAGGTAATGTCGAAAGGTTGGGGGCGCCACTCCGTGGGCGACCCCTTCCGGAAGGCACGAACTTTCGAAAGATATTGCAACCGCCACGAGGGTGGCCACGGAGTGCCACCACTACAAAGCTGCGGACGTAACTGAGCACAAACTGATCCGCAAGACTCATGGGAGGCCAAATGGATCTGCGTTACCCTGTTGGACCATTTAAGTTTGAAGGACCGCTTTCACCTGAACAGCGTCAAACTCTCATAAATGAGATAGCTGCCACTCCCGAAAAAATGCGAGCGGCAGTTTCCGGACTCGCTAATGAACAACTGGACACCCCCTATCGGCCCGACGGCTGGACGGTGCGTCAGGTGGTCCACCATGTGCCGGATAGCCATCTGAACAGTTACTGCCGGTTCAAACTGGCACTAACGGAAGAGCATCCGACGATTAGAGCTTATGATGAAAACCTTTGGGCCAACACTGACGACGCGCTTAAGGCGCCGGTTGAAATCTCGCTCGACCTACTGGACGCACTGCATCGCCGATGGGTGTTGTTTTTGCGTTCATTCGATGATAGGGATTTCGAACGCACCTTTAACCATCCTGAATTGGGAACCGTGAGCGTGGATAAGAATCTAGCGCTTTACGCCTGGCATGGCCGACATCACGTGGCGCACATTACGTCATTGCGGGAGAGGAACGGATGGTGAAGGCAGAGGCAGCAAGCAGAAGGCAGTAAGCAGAAAGCAAAAGGCAAGAGCCAGGCGAAAAAGGCAGGAAGCGGGAGGAAGGAGCATGAGGTTCTTGTGGCCTCGTGGTCCTATCAATCATGGAATCTTTTCAATGTCCCAAATGCGGGGCGCCTGTCAGTTTTAACCGAGACGTCGTCGGAGCAAATCTGACGGCGCAGTGTCCTTATTGCCACAGCTCTCTCCCGGTGCCCGATTCAATGCGGGCGCCCCAGCCAACCAACATCAATATCCACTTGGGCTCTCCGGCATCAGTTGGCAAAGCTACCAATTGGATTTGGTTAGTAGTCATCATCCTGGCACTCGGTGTTGGTGTGGTAGTGGTTGGGGCTGTGTTGCTCCTTTCGATGACTCGACGAACTGTCGCGACAAACGACCGCCCGCGAGTCCTTCGGCCAACAATAACCACACCTGGTGGCGGAGAGACGGAAAAGGCGGCGGGATTTTCGAAGGTGTTACTTAGCTTTGGCACTGAAGGCATTGGCCCCGGGATGTTCAAGGATGCCCGCTCCATTGCGGTTGACGCCTCGGGAAAGATTTACGTCGGCGAATACACGGGCGGACGCATTCAGGTGTTCGATCCCGAAGGCAAGTTCATCACGCAATGGATGGCAGATCCGAAAATGCCGTTGACCGGTATGGCAGCGGACCGCAGCGGCACTATTTATGTTGTGCAGAGCGGTACTATTTCGAGATACGAAGGCACGACCGGCAGCCTGCTGGGCAAGATCAATTATGCCGAAGGCTGGGGTTTTGACGACCTCAGGATGGCAGCCGACGGGGGATTCGTGGCATCGTGGTACAAAAACCGCGACGACATCGTGCGCTTTAATTCCGCCGGACAGGCTGTGCGTACAATTCGTGCGGCCATCAGTTCGGTCACCGACGATTCCGAACTGGACACGCAGGTGGCAATCGACGGCCTGGGCAATATCTACGCACTTGGCACCTTTAACAATGCCGTTTTCAAGTTTGGCCCGGATGGTAAGTACCAAACTAAGTTTGGCAGTGATGGGGACCAGCCCGGGCAATTCCGTGCACCGTCGGCGTTAGCCGTCGATGGCAAGGGCCGCGTATTTGTGTCTGACTTTAAAGGCATCCAGGTGTTTGATGGAAACGGCCGCTACCTGACCGTCTTCAACCCCGAAGGCCACACCTTTGGAATGACGTTCAATGACAAGAATGAACTCTTCGTTACTAGCGGCAAGCAGGTGCTGAAGCTGGCCATCAATGAATAATTCGAGGCCGCGGTCTGCCGCGACAAATCGCTTCGTTTAGAGGTCGGCACCACCCACCGGTGCGACGTGGATGAAATTATTCATGTAAAGAAGATACTCCCAAAATGAACGACTGGGTTGACCAGTCGCTTTCGGCGCTGGTTCGAGGGGAATCTGTAGTGACGGAGCGCAGGCTCAAAGGATTTTGGTGTTTGGAAAGCGCACTTGGGCCACCAGTGGGCAGACAAGTCTGTTCTCCAAACGAAGCTAAATACAAAGGTTGAAACAGTGACCGGCCGATTCAAAGTCGCTTTGGTCCGGCGCTTTGAGGCGTGCTGAAACGAACCCCCTAATGCAAATGAAATCAATCCTGCTATTTTGCGCATTCACATCCTGCGTCGCCATGATCATCAACGCTCAATCGCAAACTGATCGAAGCTCAGAATCTCCCGGTCTGATTATCCTTAATGCAAACGTCCGCACGATGGATCAGTCCCGGCCCGCGGCCGAGGCAATTGCGATCTATGGCAATCGGATCATGGCCGTTGGTTCAACAAAGGACATTAGGAAACTGGCCGGCACCGGCACCCGAATCGTAGACGCCCAGAAGCAACTCGTGTTGCCCGGGTTCAACGATGCGCACGTCCATTTCCTTAGCGGCGGCTTTCAACTCGCGAGTGTCGATCTGCGAGATGCCAACAGCCCTGATGAGTTTGCCGACCGGATCAGGAAGTTTGCGGAAAGGCTTCCGCCGGGCCGCTGGATCACGGGTGGTGATTGGGATCATGAACGTTGGCCGGGCGCATCATTACCTAACAAAGAGCTCATCGATCGCTACACACCAAACACTCCGGTCTTTGTAAATCGACTTGATGGCCACATGTCTCTGGCGAACAGCGCTGCTTTGAGACTGGCAGGAGTAACACGCGAAACCAAAGACCCTCCCGGCGGATTAATTGTTCGCGACACCAAAACAGGCGAACCGACCGGCGTACTCAAAGACGCGGCCATGGGCTTTGTCTGGAAAGTTGTTCCTGGGTCGACTTTCGAGGAGAAGTTGACAGCAGCAAGGGCCGCGACTGAGCACGCTGCGCGTCTTGGTGTTACTAGTGTTCAGGACGTGTCTGCCGGCATTGATGTTGGGGTCTACCAAACATTACTCGATCGCGGTGAACTGAAAACACGAATCTACGCAGTGTCCTCGCTGCCGTCATGGGAGCGCTTAGCGCGAACCGGCGTGCGCGCACACTTCGGCAGCGATATGCTTCGTATTGGCGGTCTGAAAGGGTTCTCGGATGGCAGCTTGGGTTCTACTACCGCATTCTTCTACGAGCCATATAAAGATGCGCCGGATACGCGAGGTCTTGCCGGCGATGAGATGTTCCCCGAAGGCGCGATGCTCGAAAGGGTGCGTGCGGCGGATCGGGCCGGCTTGCAAGTGATGATTCACGCGATCGGTGATCGGGCTAATGACCAGATCCTTTCAATTTATGAACAGGTCATTGGTGAGAACGGTGAACGTGACCGGCGTTTTCGTATCGAACATGCACAGCACCTGCGATCGCAGGACGTCGTGCGCTTTACTCGCGACAAGGTGATTGCCTCGATGCAGCCGTATCACGCGATCGACGATGGCCGCTGGGCAGAAAAGCGCATTGGTCAGGAACGCGCGAAAACCACCTATGCGTTTAGAAGCTTGCTCGATGCGGGTACCGTGCTTGCTTTTGGCACCGACTGGACCGTCGCTCCGCTCGATCCTCTTTCCACGATTTACGCCGCCGTCACGCGACGCACGCTCGATGGCAAGAATCCGATGGGATGGATTCCCGAACAGAAGATTTCGGTTGAGGAGGCAGTGCGCGCCTACACGTTTGGCTCGGCGTATGCGGAGTTTACAGAAAACGAGAAGGGAACCATCGCACCAGGAAAGCTGGCTGATCTTGTTATCCTCAATGCCGACATTTTCCGGGTCGATCCAAAGGACATTGAGAAAGCCCGCGTGGTAATGACCGTCATGGATGGTCGCGTAGTTTACGAGCGACGGGAATAGGTTCGGTGTACCAGGTAAATCAATAGACCCACCGCCGCAGCAAGGGCCGCGGCCTGCGCCTCCTGCCAGGTGCTATTCGCCAGGAGCCATCCCGCCAGCAGCAAAGACAAAATCGCAATTGAGGTTCCACCCGGCAGAGTGAACGCCGCGGCTGGTACGTCCTTGCGGCGCCGCAATACAGGCAGGGCAATGCAAGTGGCACCATAAGTCACGAGTCGGGCGATCGCGCTTATCGTCAGGGCGGCAAGGAAGGAGCTCTTGAGCGTTAACAGCAGCATCACAGTAGCGGTAATCAGAATCGCAACGTAAGGTGTGAAAAACCGCTGATGAACACGAGCGATGAACGAAGGTAGTTCGTGCTGTTCGGCAATCGCAAAAGGAATGCGCGAGCCTGAAAGCAGCAGGATGTTCAGGTTTCCAGTGATAGAAATTATCGCGCCCGCGGAGATGAGGGCGCCCCCGGCGGTGCCCATGAAATGCGTAGCTGAATCCGCCAGAGGTTTTTGTGACTGGGCCAACCCAGGCAGCGTGCCTACACATACAACCTGGATCAGGATGTAAAGGAAGGCGACGACACCGATGGCGATCATCAACGCTCTGGGCAAATACTTTTGCGGGTTGCGGGTCTCACCCGCGGGAATTGTCGCCATCTCGAAGCCAGTGAAAGCGTAAATCAGAAGTAAGACTGATTGTGAAAAGGCTCCGCTGGTGGGAGCAGCTCCCAATGTGTAAGCCTCAGGAGTGAGGAAAAACAGGCCCACCGCGATGAAGATGAGCAATGGGATCAGCTTGCCGATAGTGAAGCAGTTGCTCACCATGGCAGCTTCCCTGACGCCGAAAACGTTTATGGCAGCAAGGGCTACAACCATAACTGTTATGATCAATGCCCGCCACATCGTCCCGGTGGCCGCCGGCCAAAAGTAGCCAATGTATGCGACCAGCAAATTACAGTTAGCCGCGAATGCCGTAACCCGCGCCAGCCACATCAACCAGCCAATCTCAAAAGCGACTGTCAAACCGAAAGCTTCGCGCGCGTAAACATAGGGCCCGCCGGTTTCATTGAAACGGCTACTCACTTCCGCAAAGCAGAGAATGATAAGAGTGACGACGAGAGCGCACGCGATAAACGCAATGATGCTGTATGAGCCTATGAGGGAAAAGACTTTGGAGGGTAGCCCGAAAATGCCGGCGCCAATAATGCCGTTGATGGTGATCGCTACGAGGTCCCAGCGGCGAATACCTCGAATCAGTCCTTCTTCGGATACATTTGGCACTGCGTTGGCTTATAATCTAAATCGCTCGCCGATACAATCATTAACTTTGGTACTGACCTTTTTACCAGTCTCGGTGCATCCCAGTGTTCTCTGTGGTGGTTCTTATTGGAGCGCCGGAGTCACCACAGGGGCATAGAGTTCACTGAGGATGCACAGAGAAGATCAGCCACAATCAATTGGTGAACTCCGTAAACTTATGAACAGAAAAGCCGCAAGACTTTTTGCTGCTATTTTCCTCGGTACTTCGTTACTGGCACCGGCTGTTTTCTCTCAGACCACGCCATCGCAGCGAAGGTTGCAATCGCTCGTCGATGAAGCTGCCAAAACTACGCTGCAAAAGTTTGCTGACAAGAAACTTGAAGACAAACAGCTTTCGATTACGCTGATCGACTTGCGCGATCCGAAGCATCCAGTGACGGCGAGCTTTCGTGGCAACGAACGAATCTATCCGGCCAGCGTAGTTAAGCTCTTTTATCTCGTAGCCGCCCATCGGTGGCTGGAAGATAA
>JANNJZ010000471.1:0-15644 GCA_031396065.1 Pyrinomonadaceae bacterium
CCTACTACTGGATATAGCTCAAAGCAAAACAATGAAAACCCAGAACAAAAAAGCGCTTAATTACGCGAAGTGACCGCTGGAATTAACAAGGGGGGGCCAAATCAAACCATCGAAGTGGGCCAAATCAAGTTGACAAAGCCAGTGCTCGCATTCGGTGTCCCGAGCCGCGGACACCAGCTTTCTTAAAGGCCTCACCGATAAGGTTTGTGATCGCACCCAATGTGAGTGCTTCGCCAGTTTTTTCCGACAAGAATACTGCGACCGGTGCTTTATAGATTCCCTCGTGTTTTTGTTTGAAGCGGTGAACGACGGCTAGGCGCTCCTCCTCTATGTAATTTCTGGTTCGGAGCAGAAGATCTGGTACGACCTCAACAATTCGATGATGCCCACCCTTTGTTACCACCAACTCCAGGTCCTTACATGAGTCCTGCTGGATCAAATCATCAATCTCGCCCCAACCCGGAATTTGACCAATAGTTAGCGATGCAAACTCCTTGCGCCGCAATCCTGCCTCTTCGGCCCAGGACAGCATTAGCGTATTACGCTCAGCAAGCGTTGGGCCAGCGATTGTCGTGAGCGCGGCATGTAAGGTGGTGGCTTCCTCCGCAGTTGGTGTATGGACGTTCGGCTCTCGTGTGGTTCGATAGAGAAGAGAACTACTTAGCTTGAATTTGGCGTTGACTCCGGATTTCGTTCTAGCAATTTTAGCTGCTACTGAAATTTGTGCTGGCACAAGGCTCACTGCGTCACCAGGATCAGCAACAACGTTCTGAATGTAATCGTGACTCTGTGCCCACCAATAGAACTGAAAGATTGTCGAGAGTCTTTGGTTAATCGTTCTTTTCTTTACACCGTTCTCGATCTCTTGATGATTGCGCCAGGTCATTAGCACATTGTCGTCGACCTCTGTCCACCCAACTCCCTCCTTTATGAGGTAGTTCCAAAAAGACAGCATAATGTCCGAATACAATCGAAGTGTCGTTGGTGGGGAATTGAACATCACTGCCTGATAGCGAAACCAATCGCTTACCGAATTGACGACACTTCGCTCGCTGTTTAGCAATAATGGAATCCCTGGTTGGGGTCTGCCATTGATATTACAACGTTCGTCGGTGTAGAGGAGGATAGCTTTACGCATGACTTAGGTCTCGATGAAAGCTATCGGTGCACGTTGGTACGATGGATTCGCAACCTGTTGATTCCATACCAAAATAACGCTCATTTCACCGGATATAGCCCGGCGTGTTGTCTTAGCTGCGCTGTCAACTTTGCGTTTTCCTCTTTTAAGTCAGCGATGCGATGGTCTTTGCGTTCACTTTCTCTTCGCTCAAATTGCAGCTCCTGCCGAATTTGGTGTACCTCACCAGCCAACTGTTTTAGAGTAAATTTGATTTCGATTCTTTCTGCTCTGAGTCGATCTAAAGCGCTTGTCCCAGTCTTGGAAGTCTTACGCCTTGACCTCAAGAGTTTAATAAGTCTTACAATTTCGGTTCTAAGCTCACTATTCCAAGGTTGATATAAAGTTGACTTGCTGCCGATTTGAGCAAGATCTAATTCTTTATCCGCCCATAGCCGGAACTGCTCAAGTGACTTCGGAACAAAGGCACCGTCAGGCACTCCTTTTTTCGAATACCTTTGAAGGACTGCAATCTTTGCGTTGATCTTTACACGGGCGTCGTTTTGGTTTTGAAGTGCGATTGCTGGGGCTTGGCTTTTCGTTTTCTTGCCCATCCTGTGACCTCACAGTCGCCGATCGCTTAAAGGATCGGTTGACGTATTCACGCAAGTGCTTTGCGAATGTGGCGCTGGCATTCCTTACCAGGCGTCCATTGTTTTTATCTTGGGAAGCCTTTTCATGGAACTCCATTTGAGTGGCTGCATATGGGCGAAAGGACTCGTGGGTAAAGTGGTGGGGACAATTAGCGCATGTAAAGAGTGTTGCTTTTGTTTTGTCCGGTCCTCTTGCTTCTGCGAGATCCCCGCTGTTCAAACACTTCGCTTGACCAATATCTCGTGACGAGGATCCGCAAGTGCAATATCCCCAGGGGAAACCCTTCAGAACCTTTCCCGAACGTAATATCAAGCGCTCTATTCGCTCAGCGAATTTCTCTTCAGTAAAGACATGCACCGTACTTATCATTTGACTACGAATCTTTTGAGCAATTTTCTTGAACCGTTCTCCGAATGGTCCACTTCCGTCACGACGTCCAAGCGCGACTTCTTTCAGGATGGAAACAGTATGCTCGGTTTGTACCTCTCTGAAAATCTTTCCTTGTGTGGGCTCGGTAATATACCTGCGAGTCACATCAAGATTGTAATGACGTAATTGATAGCTAAGAGCTGAGAGCTCGCCAAATTCATAGCGCCAGATATACATAATTGCGAAGAAGCGCCGCAGTTGGTGCGGATGGAACCTCCAGTTTGACCCATCGGCTAAAGGAGGTATGTCGAGGTGGGCGGTTAGCTCCTTGAGCCCCTTTCGAACCTGGAACGACGCTGTTTCGTTTGGGCCGATTAACTTGTACTGAAAAAGATCCAGCTTGCCGCTTATTTCTCTAGCGCTTTCGCTGAGCCCGCGAAGAACCCCCACTGCTTTAACCACGACTTCCGGGCATGGAGTTTTGTCCCACTGCTGCACCGTTTTCTCAATCCACAACTCGATCCAATAACCCTCCTCGTCAGAGGTGATACAGTATTCGTTGTCAGGTCCTTTCTCTCTACAGGAAGTCACTTCGTTGCGACGACGGGCCGTAAACGCAGCAACTACAACAAAGCAACTGGCAAACAAACATCTAAGAACACGGGCTATGCTCAGGCTTTTACTGTGAGGATTTCCGGTTATCTTAGGGGTCATCGGCCATGGTTGCCCCGGGCCTTCTGGGAATTGCAAATTCCTCAGAATAGTTTCTAATTGTCTTATCCTTTGCCGGGAACGCAAAATATTCCGCTTGTCAACACCTTCGGCTTGTTTGATTATTTCAAGTATTGAAGGCGAGTAGTCGAGAACCCAACGGATGCTTCGGTCAATTAAAAACATGGCCTGAGGTATCGGAACAGACTTCGTTCTACCCGAGGCCACCCCCAATTTGGCGACGGTTTTCGCGATACTCTCTGAAGGAAACGGGTCGAAATTTAGCTTGTTTCCAGGAAGCGTACGGCGCATGTTCCATTGATATTCCCAAGGCTGCAATAAACGAAGGAGATGGATTTGAGAGACACGTGATGGAGTGACTGTCCTGGCTTCTAGAATCCTTAGTTGGGAGGGCTTCAAATATAATCCCGCTTCTTTAGCTGACTTGAATATTTCACGTAACGAGGCGGCGTGGTGACAGGCACGTCGACCGTCGATTCCTCCCTCCTCAAAGATGCGATGCGTATCGAGGAGATTACCCTTCATCGGGAGGGCCGCACCCGAAGCCTGAAGCGCGGCTAGGTGGCGTTTTATGCGGGCCGTAAACTGTAGTAAGTGCGCCGTACCATAAATAGCCTTTTCCGTGTAGGCTGCAAGGTCGGCTCGAGTTAAGTCTGCGAAATGGCGTATACCGATTAGATCCATCCACAACACCCAAGTGACGATGGCATTAGTCATCGCGAGATGTACTCTTGGATCTGAAGCCGTTGCATAAGGTCCCGTTCGTAGCCCGATCGTCATCCGTCGGACTGTATCCAACACCTCGAAATGTTGTGGATCCGTCAAAAACGAGCCGTCCGACATCAGGGCGTTGAAAAAAATCCTATAATAGCGGTCCGGCCAGGGTCCAACAGTGAGCCAGTAGTCAGCGTAGTAGGACGACCTTAACCATGCCGGTCGCGGCAGACCTGAAGGCAAATCAAACTCAGTGTAGTTGTCAGAGTTGGAAACAAGTGACGCAGCGTTAATATTAATCGGACACACGATGTTAGGTTTGAAATCAGGCCAACTACCACAAGGGAGGAAGATTCACCGCCCTTGCTTCGATACGGGCCTCTGCCATCATCTTCGCACTCAAATAGATTGTGGCAGATGGACCGCGCTGAGCTTTCTCAAGGGCAATTTCCGCAAAGACCAACCAGGGCAGCCATGTTTGCACCCATCTCTGGGGACGTGTGGCCTCAAACTCAAGTTGATTCTTTCGAAGATGCCAATAGAAGAGGACTAGGTCCGTCATATTAGGAACAGTTGCTATTACAAAGCGGAGTGGACAACGGGGACATCTCTCCAGTTTCGCGCAATTCTTCCCTTTGGTCGTCCCTGGCTGGTATCCCGCCTTGGGATTGAGGCACGCTACTCCGAGCCCCGTTTGGTTTGCCTTTTTTAAGAGCGATCGAAATTGCATATCAGTCATTTGAAGTTTCTTGGCGGCGCCCTGAATATCAGAAACGGAGACGACCTGAAAAAGTAGTTGGAAATCGCGGATTAGGCGCGCGTAGATAAGTCGCAGCGCAGGTTTGCGCGCATAGGCGGATGTGGTAGCAGGAGAACCATGATCGCCCAATGCGTTGGCCGCTAAAAGACCGCCATCATTCTTGTACATAGCCTGAAAGAGAACTGTCGGCCTGATCATGTCCGCTGTTAGCCTCATCCCATAAAACTCTTTGTGTCTCGCTAGAAATCCTTGGAACTGCCGTTCCGCGCTGGAAAACGAAAGGACCCCAACTCTGTTTCCCTTGTAATGATGTAGGAACAATGCGTCTTTTAGTTTCGTAGGCGCACAGTCGGACAGCTGCTTGGACATGTCTCGGTATATTTCGAGTGCTTGGACGCAACTAACTTCATAGCGGGCATCTTTAATTGGTAGCTCTGAAACGATTAGCTTTCCTCGGGCGCGATCCTTAAATCCGGCTATCGCTTTATGTTCCCGCAGGTCTGAATCTGAGAGACAGTCTCGAGTCAAAGAGTGACATACAGCGACGTTCGCTCCGGTATCTACTTGAAAGATTACCCTCGCCGCATTCGCTGCTTCGGGATGTGGAATTAGGTATGCGCGTAATTTGTCGATTCCTC
The DNA here is from genome assembly GCA_031396065.1 of Pyrinomonadaceae bacterium. Lineage (GTDB taxonomy): Bacteria > Acidobacteriota > Blastocatellia > Pyrinomonadales > Pyrinomonadaceae > PSRF01. The sequence continues at coordinate 4,985 of JANNJZ010000471.1, forward strand.
CTCTAAACTTACAGAAGTAAAGATGAAAAGAATGAAGACGGGTTTTCTTGCCGAACGGTATAAGGCCCCCGCGTTCATGTAAGATGTATGTCAAGTAACGTGAGAGCGCGAGGTGTGGCACGTCTCTCGGGAAAAGTTTAGCTAACGCCCATCGTCTTGTAGTATTGTTTTTATATCGTTTGTGCAGGACCTCTCTTATTTGCGAGAATGGTATGTCGCATAGCCCAAGTAGCCTTTGGCCCTCACGGAAGTGGTCACTCCATTTCTTCAGATCTTGCTCTGCACACCTCCTTAGATCAGTTAAGCGCGCTTGGTTAAGGTGTGCGACAGCCTCAACATGATCATCTGCCCCGCCTTTTACTTCAGCGATCCCAATTGCATCCGGAGATGAAAGATCATCTGCCGAGACAGGTTCCCTATCGGCACCGCAAACTGAAGTATTAGTCTCTTTGATCAAGTACTGCGACGACACTTCAGCGAGACATTTCTTTGGCGTCGACTTCTTATTGGAATTCTTAACTGGGGCTAGTCTAGAAATGGGTCTCATGATCCGGGCTGCGACGAAAGCTTCGATCAGCACATTCACAGTTCTTATTGTGCAGGCGCGTGTTGTTTCAGATCGTCGATGTTCGCCATTAACAAAGTCATCTCGCCACGTGTTGAGTACCACTTCCCATTCATCAACCAAAATGGATTGGTAGTTATCGCGTAGTTTTTGCCGAAAAGCAGGGAAAGACTCACCATTCGTATCAATCCAACGCAGAAGAATTCGAAGCGCGTAGCAATCGGACTTAGCGGTACATTTAGCTAAGCCTCCAGCGCGCGTTGCAAAAACCCTAACCACAGCTATCACAAACGCTCTTCCGAGGGGTGCGAAGGTTGTAAAGTCATATGAAGTCTGGTGCTGAGGAACATGCGGCCGAAGTGGATCGCTAAGAGATGTCATCCATTGATTAACTTTTTCTTGTTTGGGCATGATTCAGGAGCGCCTCAGAATCACCGCAAAGCGCTTGAATATTTATGAAACGAGGCAGCCGCAGAGCTGCTCGTTTGGCGCCTGATCTAAGGTAAAACTGAAAGTGTAACGGTGTAATCTAGGACTCTGCGGCGCGTTCGCACTTTGACGAACATGCTAACTACCACGATAGCTGGTTACTTGCAAGGAGTTTTGGCCAGCGAGAGCGTTTTTTCTGGGTGTGGCTTGAACGAAATGCAGCTATCGACGCGGCATATGTCAGCGCAAATTCCTAACGGAGCGCTGCTTGGAAGGCTTCAAAAGCCTGGATGACCTTTTTCTCGTCATCAGAAGACCGAATACTAAAATAGGTTGGAGGAATCCGTCGCGTGACCAAATAGAGGACTTCCATTGGTATGTCGAGAACTTTAGCGAACTGTTCAATCAAGTGATCCGAAGACGGTGAGCGCCGATCATGCTCGATATCATTTAGATAGACAGCAGATATTGGTTTGCCATTCGATTTTCGTATAAGCGCTGCGGCCTGACGTTGCGTTAACGGTATGGCCTTACGTTTTTCTAGAATGATCTGACCCAATGATCTGGGCGACTCTTTCTTGTTCATGATGTTGGCTATGCTGCGATACCGATTCAACCCTCGTCACGCGTGCCAATTATACCCTTGCTAGCCTGGTGGTCGCTAACCTAGTTTCAGCATAAACAAACTGTCGTTGAGGCCGTCGCCTTGTGCCGACGGATGCAGAGAGTACCTTCCTTTCTCAAAGCACTAATTAAGGAGCCTGCTCAATTCCTCGATCTCCCCTAGCTCCGGGACAACGAGCCTATACAGTTGAATTCGCTTCCGCCAAGTTCGGTCGACCCGTTAACCGTGTGCTGATGACCCCGAGGTGGTGGAAGGTATAGTTCGGTAGTGTGTCCAGGATTGGATGCGCTTACTTAGACAGAGTAGTTCTTACTGCTGGCCCCTTCCTCAAAGTGTGGGGGGAATTGTCGCTGCGTGCCAAGGTCACTTTGCTACTGGACCAAGAAGAACCGCGAGAGTCTTACCGGTGATAAAGGAAGCGATAAGGTAAAAGGATTAGTCAGGCCCGAAGCCTTTTGAAGAAGCAAGTGGCTTAAATGTAGTCGATAACCTAACCACAGATAAACAGTGCACTCTCTACCTGTCATGGGATTTAACGATGCGAGGGCCGTGTACCCAATCAGCAATGAGAAAATCTTCAGCGAGGAAAAACTAACTGGAGCTGTGATAGGGCAAGGATCAGTGCATCAGATTTGTGAACTATTGGCGCTCCAAAGTTGTCACGCGGCTCCAGTCCATGCCCAAGAGACTTGCAACACGAAGTTCATCCACGATTTCCTGACTAAACTCGACTTGAACGTATTCGGCGCCTGCGGGTGGGTCCTCAATTCCAGACTGATTGGCGAATGCATAAGCTACAATAAGACGAGAAATGCTCACACTGTAGCCTGACATGTCGGGGAAGCTGTATTGGTTATCATGTGCCACAAGGTATGAGGCCCGAAAATACTTTCGGATTGCACCAGCGATGATCGCTCCGGTGTGACTTGAAGTCTTCCACTCTAGCACCGAGCATATTTCGTCAGTTGGAGTGATGACTTTACTTCCTTCAACCAGATCGCTATTGCTATTCAAAAGTTTCACAAGCGCGAGAAGAACCAAAGGTTCTTCCCCCTGGGGAAGGCCGCAAGCATCTGCCGTGGAAATCCTTATTATCTTCCTAGTCCTGAGACTGCGCCATTGTGTTAGGACCTCAAAGCACCTCGCATGGACGATACCCAGTTCGTCATAACCGGCCAAAAGAAAAGAGACTAAATGCGCGCCAAGTGTTTCTATGGCTTCTCTTATGAGCCGGCTTTCGGCAGAGCCGCGGTTGCTCATCAGTTTTCATCGTGACTGGAATGAAGTGTAATGATCTTGACTGTAGTCCTGCACGGAGGCTTTCTGCGTCACATCGCTCGTCTTAACTCACCCAGGCGGGGCCGAGCGTTATGGTCGGCGTCGAATATTAATTTGCTATGCTCACCTGTGGCGCAGTAGAGAAGCGCGTAGGAGCGGCCTAATTGTCATCTTGATCGCGGCATCGTGGGATCGCGCCCATGCGGAACGTCCTTAGTCGGTTCAGGACAAGGCCATCGCAAATATGGGGCGCGCAAAATCTAATCTCATCAATGTCTTCTGAACAAATCACTGAGCGCTTTGCTATGATGTGCGCTCTATCTTTGAAAATCTGGCAGCGGCCAAATGCGTAGCTCACCTACTAAACACACGAGTGATGAGCGTCGCAGTTGAGCGTGACAGGTTCACACTCACGGCGATTCCCTTAAGCGAGCGCAGTCTATGTATATTCATACATACAGTCAAGCCGTCTGCGGTAGCCGGCGCATCAGGAGGCGAATCCTGATGGGCAAGGGTCCTCGTCCGAAACCTAAGCGCTTGGCTGAAAAACTCCTGCAGGTCCGAAACGCGCTCGGTCTCTCTCAACATGAGATGCACAGGCGGTTGGGAGTCGAGAACGACATTGACTACACGACAATTTCGAAATACGAACTAGGCCGCAACGAACCTTCACTCATGACTCTTCTGGCATACGCGCGCGCTGCTGGTCTGCACATGGAAGACCTGGTCGATGATGACTTGGATCTCCCCGAGAAACTGCCCGGTCGGATTAAGTACGAGGGAATCAAACGTAAGCGGGTCTCCCGTAGGAACCGAGAGCCGTAGGTAAAATGCGTGCCAACTGCATCTATTGCGTAGATCCCAGATGCAGGTAAGTGATGCGGCCGTGTCAACTAAGTTGCTCGTCTTCAATGTTAACTCCGTTGGTTTACCCGCACCGACTAAGACCCAACCTTGTGGCTTTTTTGGACCGAGCCCTCGACAAGTAGAATCTCATTGCGCAGGATTTATCGTCGGTGGTGCCGGCGGCAAACAGACGAAGGGGTAAACTACTAGACCGCGATGAGTCAGAAGAAATTACTGTCGGTGTGATTGGCCCAGGGATGATTGCGTTTCTGGTGATAACGGGTGCGTGCTCAAAGACACCCATCCTCGGGTAATCTACGAAGTTGTCGTGTGGAGCACCTGATGTTTCCAAGTTCAGACGCCACTCCTGCATACCGTGGTTATCGCCTACAAGCACTTTATACGTTGAACCGCATTCTCAGCCAGAAGAGTGATCTTGTAATCTTTCAACCCGAAGGGATAGAAGATCTTGCGGTCTTCGACGATGAGGATCGCTTGTTAGAGGTGGTCCAAGTAAAACAGCGAACCTCGAACCTAACGTTATCCTCATTCAAACCTGAAAAACCTAACTCATTTTTTTATCGAGTTTCGTCCGAGTTGGATAAAGACCCTCGTGTGCGGGTGACCATAGTCGCTTTTGGGACCGTAGGTCCTGAGATTAAAAACGCGATAAACAACAATGGGCCAGATCGAACGAGCGTTGCGAAAAAGATAGCTTCGTGTGGCTTCCTGACTGAGTCAAAGGCCGCCGATGTCCTGGAAAGGGCAACGCTCGTGTTTGCGGATGAGGAAGTGCTCACGGCAGCTGTTCATAAGACGTTACTAGAGAGTTTGGCGGGCGTCGATGCCACCGCCGCATTCGAATTATTAACCCACTGGCTCTACATCTGCGCTGAGAAGCGAACGCAAATTAGTCGGACTGACGTTATCGATCGGATCAATAAAGTTGGAGAGTTCGTGGCCGCTCGGGCTGCCCACCATTTGGAATGGTTCACGTCAGTAATCCCCTTAATCGACAACCTTAGCGATGTGGCTGAGTTCCGCCAAAAACTCGCGGACGAATTTTATCAAGGCACATCAGCGCGATATGAGCACATCTTAGCGGGCTTAGACGTCGTGCGATCTGAGAAGTTAGCGGCGATTGCGGCTGCCTTTGATGAAAATCGGGTTGTGATAGTTCACGCAGCATCAGGCCAGGGCAAGACGACCCTTGCATTCAGGTATTTGCGCGACTTCTTTCCTGCCGAATGGCGCTTCCGCGTTGCCTCACTAAGCAGTCGGGAACAGGTTCTAAGAGTTGCCCTAGCTATTACCAAACATGCTGACGCTATTGGAATCCCGCTAGCCGTCTATGTAGATGTCACACCGCGCGACACGGAATGGACTGATTTGGTAAGGGAACTTGCGAACCACCCAAGCATTCAAGTGCTGGTGACCATTCGGGAGGAAGATTGGAGACGCGCCAACGTGTCTGGTGCAGAATTCAGCTTCACAACGATCGACTTAGAATTCAATCGCTCAGAAGCTGGGCAGCTTTACGAATCCCTCACGTCTAAGGTCACGCCCGCAAATGTCCTTAACTTTGAAGAAGCATGGGCTAAATTTGGCGAAACAGGTCCGTTAATGGAATTCATTTACCTTGTTACTCAGGGTACTTCACTAAGGGAGCGACTGAAGCAGCAAGTTGTGAACTTGGAAAATGATGTCAGGGAAGGTCGATTGGCCGTTGTTGAAATGGAGTTGTTGAGACTCGTGTCTGCCGCGTCCGCCTTTGAGGCGAGACTGCAACTCGTTTCTTTAATCGCCCACCTTCAGCTTCCGGCGCCGGAAGCTACGCTACGACTGTTCGAACGCGAATATCTACTCCGTGTCAGCAATCAGGGTGCGCTCGTGGATGGTTTGCACCCTATCCGGTCCACGATTTTATCGGCTCTTCTTTCCGATCTGGCTCTATCGCCTTGGTCGCAAAGTGCTGCTGCATGCCTGGAATTCATTCATGAGCAAGACGTGGAAACATTTCTCCTCTATTCGTTTTCCCGCAGACGCGACGAGTTAGAACCACTCTTGGAGAAACTAACAACCTATCAGCCCAAAACGTGGACTGCCATCACAGGCTGTATTCGATCTCAGATTTGGCTAGGTGTCGCCGACTATGTACGAGTCAACGATGACCTGATTAAAGCTGCGGCAGAACGAGTCGGCCAAGGCTGGGCTCACTTCTTGGATTTCGATCTCACCGAATCTTCTGACAACGTTGCGAAGTCATGGTGGCGCGATTTAGATATTATTCCTGAAGAAAGTAAACGGCTGATAGAAGATCTTCAGTCGCGTCAGACTGACAAGAAGGAAATATTTCGTCGTGTCACAACATGGTTGTCTGCCCGAGATCAAAGCCCCGAGATACCGGTAGACGAGAGTGACTGGCAAGCCGCGGCAGAAGCAATCTTCTGGCTAAAGCACCTAAGGGTTGAATGGCCATTACAAAACTGGTTACCTGAAAATGAGCTTGATAGCACGGTCCACTCCTTATCGCTCGAACCCTTAGCAACCTTAGTGTTTAGCCTTGTAATGAGTGAACAGTATTCTGATTGGATAACAAAGAATCTTCCTGCATGTCTCGATCGGTTCAAACGACAGATGTTGTCAGTGAAGTTCGAAGACGATGGCTCCAGAGTAACAACACATTTTGTCTTTGATTTGGACGAACTTAATGAACCTTTGTCGGATTCGTCAACTAAGCAAATCAATGCCTCAGAGAATCGTTTTCATTGGGAGGCGTTGAGACGAGTTGAATTGCTCCGCAAACTCTTGCCGGAACGAGAAGAGTTTGGAAGTCAAGGATATGGGCATCTATTGTGGGAGGGATTTCTTGACGTCGACGAAAGCACGAAGGCTGTCGCTCGTCGCTACCTTCCTATTCGATGGTTAACTTCCGTGAACGCTTTGCTCGGTGGACTTGGAAACCAGCAGTTTCGACCCAAGTCATGGCGGGACTATGCGGAACTGCTCGTAAACCTTCGAGAAAGAGTTCTTGAGTCATTGAAGCAGCTTGAGAGAGGGTTGGACGTCTATTTTAGAAGAGCGGCACTCACAGAGATCCTTACCCACTACATTGACACCGACGCTTGGGACGATTGCAAGAGCATGCTGAATAATTCACCTCTTTTACCAGCGAGCGCCGTGGATGAATGGGGTTTTGTCAGCGAAGCGTCCTCGAGAGAAAGTGCCCAAGAGGAATCCGAACGACGAATGTTAGTCGGGCGAAACGGCATAGCTTTGCAGAAATATCAGTCGTACTTGAAAGCGTTTAGCGAACACACCAGGACGCTAAGCAACTTCTTTTTTCAGGCAGTTAATGGAATCGCAATTCAGTCATTAATAGGACGTGGTGGTGACAGGGACAAAGTTTTGGCGGTTGCCAAAGAGAACGGAATAAACCCCAACTCCGCCCGTCTTGCAACGCTAAACGTGGCGGAACATTTGAAAAACCTATCGCGATTTCAATCGCAGGTGAGGCCGTTGCTGACTTCATTTTACAAGCTCGATGATTTAGAAAAACTAGATCGGCAAGAGCAAGAGAAGGTGTGGCGAATATGGACCATGTGGTTCGTATTCGCAAATCATCCAACTCGAGTGATACAAAATGCGTCGTCCGTCTGTACACAAGAAGCGACTAACGCCCTAAGAAGGATTCGTCAGAATCTGCGGGATCGACTAAAGGGTAAATCATCAGATCAGCTCAAAGTATCAATCGTATCAGAGAGCCTAACCTGGGATGATCGGCCGGCCTTGTGGATTACCGTCGATGCTTTCTTACCGTGGGCCGTATACGAAGCATTCGGAGTCATAGTCAACGAGCTGAAGCAAGCCGTCCAGACCGTGAGCCAGGAATTGCGCAGATACATCTTAGATTTATTCTGGCCGTACTTAATCGTTATTCCGCTGACTAGGGGCAAATGTATAACGCCTGTGGCTTGGCGTGTTAGTGTCCCTGTCATCCTGCAGATGGATGAGTCTGCTGGTCTGAAGTGGTGGAATCTTGCTCAACATAACATCCCCACAGAACCTTTTGAACGACTGAAACTATCCACGTGGGATTTACCGGACCTTGCTCCCGGCCAAAAGCTATTGCAATCGACTGCTTTGCTGTTTTCTTTAGCCGCACACATTCGAGACTTTCGCCGGCTTGATGAGATAGAGGAAGAAGGACTCGAACTGCTTCAAGAATATGTTAATCGCCTGAACACGAAACTGAGTGACTCACTTCAAGGCGCATTGGATGCTGAAACCGAACTTGCCTCGGCCGTTAATTCACTTGAACCATCGCAACTTCAGGGTCGGCCAGCTCTAATTGAAATGGCGGAAACCTTGCCTCGCCTTCATGAAGTGATAATGCCTAGTGCGGATTTTGATAGCCAGCAAACTCTCACTTTAGAAAAACTTATTGGGTGGGCAGATCGTCTAGAACAGGCTCCCCAGTTTGCCTTGCTTTGTTCACTCGCTTGGGCCAGCGACGTGATAGATCAATCATCTCAATAGGGATGGAGTCGCTAAACTGCCACGCTTGCTGGAATATGAGGATGAAATTGATAATTCTGAATTTCAAAGTCTTCAAAGTGGTAGTCAAATATTGTTGCTGGTTTACTAGCAATGTTGAGTTGCGGCAATGGGCGTCGTTCTCTGGTGAGTTGCAACTCTGCCTGGAGTAAATGATGGTAACTCAAATCGATGCCGGCTCCGCGAACCAGAAACGCATAAAGGTCAGGCTGGCCCAACTGCGTAAGCAAATGAGCGAGACGCCCACGGCCGATCGAGACGATTTCGCCTGGCTCGAAAGGCGCTTAACTTACCTTAGTCTCTCGCGAGATTTCAATCCCACATTCTTCTTCCAGGCGCTTCAAGCATTCTTTGTGGTCTACGTATGGACCGACGCTGACTTGGCCCAACTAATTGCCACGAGTCTGCTCGCAATGAGGGGTTGATCTAACTACTGATCGGAATAGCAACTCGCACCAACTAGACCACAATCTTATCGGTTGCTAACCGGGATGGTCAGCCCAATTAAGGGGGCCGAAATCAGAAAACTCTATCAAAGGACCGCCAACAGGCGCAGACAATAACTCGCGAGGTTCGAATATGGCACGGTTAGACCGCCGCGCGCCACTCAGTCGAGCCCGTCGAGAATCGCCGCGTCCTGATCTGAAATCCCAAGACTAACTTCTTCGCAACACCTGCCGGCGGTCTGGTTAACTCTCCAAAAGGAAATGAGTCTCGAAGAGAAAGTGTGCGGTGCTGTCCGTTAGAAGTTTCAACGGTTTCACTGAAGGGCAGCGCGAGCCTTTACGCATTCCCAGAGCCCAAAACTACACTTGCGACCAAGCCGCTTGCACTAAGAACTGTCGCCGGCTTACGAATTATTACGTGTGCGTTTGTAAGAGCAGGCGCAAATTATTGTCGACTTTTGCTCGGGAAAACGATGGATTCGGGACACTTGAAATGTGTAAGAAAGATGTTATGACTGCGCCGGTTGCCCTCAAGTAGACTATGCTCTGTGGCAAAGTCGCTATTGAAGACTTACTAATTCCGATCATTGCCCTTTGCACCCGGAGTAGAACGATGAAGTTGAATGACGATCCAAAAACCGAAAGTAGTAATGAGCCTTGGCCGTTGCTAGCAAACAACGAAAAGTACCTGCGGATCATGCAAGTCACGAACTCGCTCTTCGACGCCACAAACTTCGAGGAAGTCAGCAGTTCGGTAACTTGCGGTTTGCATACGCTTGGGTTGGATCGCGTCCGTTTGTACTTGCCATCGAGGTCCACGGGCGATCTTACGCTCAAAGCTCAATGTGGCATGAGCGACGAAATACTTGGAAGCACTTGGAAGCCCGGCCCGGAATTCGTGGAACGCCACTTCGATGCAACGACGCAACTCCATTTTCTCTCGGCCTCTGAAGCCGGAGACGTTTGCATGACCGAGCCGCTGGGTGGTTGTATCGCTGAATGTCTAATCGCGCCTCTTCGGGTGGGGCCAACCATGCTGGCGGTCGTTGTAGCCGATAACGCGAAGAGCGGTCGTCCGATCAATGAGAGCGAGATTAGCGCAATTTCGCTGTTTGCGTCGCAGGCAGCAAAGGCCCTCCACGTTGCGAAACTCCTCCGGGAAACAAAACGTCAGGTAGAGCAGCTCGAATCAGTGCGTCTGACAACGATCGCGATCACGGAGCAGCGTGACCACGACCAGATTCTGCGAACCATTGTCGAGCAAGCCGTTCAGCTCCTACTGGCGAAAAACGGCGGCATTTACAAATACTTTCCCGATACACGCGAGCTGGTCGTTACGACTGACTACCGCCGTCCCCACCATGTAGGAGTCACGCTCCAACTCAATGAAGGCATCGCCGGTCGTCTCGTCGCTGACTCTCTGGCGGGGAGCGCTGAGCGCTTCAAATCTGTACCCAACTACACTGAGTGTGAAGAGCGGGCCAGTGTCTTCGATGATACGCATCCTTACGGAGCAGTGCTAGAAGTTCTGCTTAAGTGGAACGGTCAAATTGTCGGTGTGCTATACATCGATGATGATGCCGGGCGCGAATTCACCGAGGACGAGGAACGATTGCTTGGTCTCTGTGCTGACCAGGTTGCGATCGCACTCGCTAACGTTGACTTGCTCGAACTCGACCAGGAAAAGATGGAGGGACTCGAAAAGCTCTCGCTGGCCACAGGCGAGATTATGACTAATTTTGTGGCCAAGCCCTTCGCGGAGCGGCTCACGGAGATTGCTCGTCATGTGACAGAGATCCTTAACGCCGAGGTTTGCCGCATCGGCCTGGTAAAAGAAGAGGGTTGGCTAAGTATCGATGACCGCGGGGCTCGTCGCCGCCGTCCGGGGTGGTCGCTGGCCTGCGCTCTCCCGGC
>JANNJZ010000560.1:0-3268 GCA_031396065.1 Pyrinomonadaceae bacterium
CCAAGACCGATAATACGACGATAGTCTCCCGTTTCTACCGCGTGCAAGTGCTGCCCTGAATAGAGCCTTTCCAATAACCCTGAATTCGGACACTTTGTCCCCCACTTCGTCCTCCAACTTTGTCGAATCTGGTCCGTTTTCCGGCAAAGAAGGAGACAAAGTGAGCAGCAATTCTCATTTCGGCGCTTCGCGTGGACAGTACCCGGTTTGGAGTTCCGGCTTCAGCCGGCGGGGTGGACGAAATGCAAGAAACAGCGGCATTTGGCGACGGCTTTGGGGTGATGGGAGGGCTGGCCGGCTGAAGCCCTTGTCATTACCCACATCCTCACGGCAGTTCTTGAAGACAAACTGATGCGGCCTGAAAGCCCAAAGGGCCCCTCGGGTGCCAAATTTATGAAGCACCGCTTCGCTCTCCGGAATCCCGTAGGGATGGCCTATTTATACGCATTTTACCCCCCTCAAAAGTGGAAAACCCCTAGATGTTGCAGGGGGTTTATGCACTTTTTTATTTCAACCGAATGGCTACAATTTCACCTTCATCAGGTCTAGGATTTTCTGTTGTTCAGGGTCTGCCTGGGTCACCTGATCGAATTCAATCTCGGCGACTCTGACTCGCTGTTTGCGAATGCCCATCAGACGCTCGATCACGTTTTCGACGGTCCACTGGCGATGTTTCCCTTCGCCATCGGCCTCGAACAGGGGCTCAAGACGTTGTTGCAGGTGCCACTGCAAGTAAAAGGCCAGGACACAGAGAAACACGTGGCTGCGGATGCGGTCGTCCTTGTGGTGATACACCGGACGAATTTCCAACGAGATCGTCTTCAAATTGCGAAACGCCTGTTCGACCACGCTCAAGTTCTTGTACGTTCGCACCACCTCGTCCTGGTTCATCTGCTCCTTGGGCACCGTGGCGCTGACAATGTAGCAACCATCAAAAAGCTTCTCCTGTTTAATGTGAGCTTCTTTGAAGTGCCACTGGAGTCGACCCGCCTCGATGTGCCACTCCACGAACTTGCCCATCTTGTAACGCGCCAAAATCTTTCCCACCTGCGCGGAGAGCTTCTCGGTCGAGCCCTTCTTCTTGCGCGCGACGATTTTGTCCAGGGCCTCCCGCGTGCGATCCAGCAAGCGTTGACGCGTGGCGGTCTCCCGGGCGCCGCTCTGGGGATTGCGACATAAACAGTAGCGCTGTTTGGGCTGCTCCGGGTCGATCACCTCCGCGACTCGCTTCTCATCGAATAACTCCGCCTGGATGACCTTTCGCTCCACTAATTCAACGATCTGGCGATGCGTCAGCGCCGAAATGGTGTGCAAGCCTTCCACCTGCTTGAGCGCCTCCGCGTTGGTCTGCGTCACCATTCCCCGATCGCCGACGAAGGTGACTTCCTTCAACCCGTAGTCTCGTCTCAACTCCGCAATCTTCGCCAGCACGGTGCTCGCATCCTGGGTATTGCCGGCGAAAACTTCGACCCCGACCGGGCAACCCTCGGCATTGCACAACAAACCCAGCACCACTTGTTCATGGCCTTTCTTGCCATCGCGGTTGTAGCCAAAGAGCACGATTTCGCTCTCCAGATAGGCTCCTTCAAAATAGGTGCTGGTGATGTCGTAAAGGACCAAGTGGCCGTTTTTGAGATGTTTACGGGCCAAGGTGCGCTGAATGGCCCGCTGGCGCTCGAGCAGTCGGTCCATCGGCAGATAACAATGTTCTTCGACCTCGACGGGTCCCTCGACGCCGCACAACTCCCACAGGGCCGTGTTCTTCCATTGGTTGGATAGGGCCAGCTTGCTGCCCGCATAGACGAGCCGTCCGACGATCATGGCCAGGCAATCCTGCACCCAGGGTTCGTTGCGAGAGTAGAGCGCTCGATCCAGCTCCAATTCCTTAGCCAACTCCAGGAGGGCATAGCTGGCGCCATATTCTCTGGAGTTAAGCGTTTGAAAGGCCTGGGGCGAATCTTTCGGAACCACGTCGCCGCGGAAGGCGGCTTGAATGAGTTTGAGTTGATCCAGGGCCAGGCCGGTGATGCGGCCGTGGTTGGTGTGCTTGATCTGGTCGCCTTGGCGGAAGGAGGAGCGTAGGACGCCGACGGGATTGGCCCGATGAGTTTGGATCTCGAAGTGGACGGGGCGGATTGGTTTCAAGATGGCTACATAATACCAGTATCATGCGTACCTGTCAATACAATAATATACATTGTATGGCTACAATTGCAAAACTATAGCCGCACGGAGAGCGCTGATACGACAGCATTTTTAGCCAATTACCATGTGAATTGGGGGGGGGTAAGATGCGTTTATAGCCAGGCGCACCCGTGAACCCCCGGCGAATCCCGTAGGGATGGCATCCTCATAGGTTTTTTTTCTTTTCCAACATCCCCTCCTGGGATAACCACCCAGACAGTACCAACCCGTTCGCTATCATGGCCAACACCAATACACAAATCTACCTGTCATTCGGGCGTATTCCCGCTACGAACGCGACACGTCAAGATGTCATCCCTACGGGATTCCGGAAAACCAGATTTGGGGGAATCGGGTTTCTATAAGGATGCCATCTCTACGAGATTCATGGTCATCATCAGTTTTAGCGCGCGAAGCCTGGAGAAGATGTGGGTAATGACAGGGCCTGAAGCAGGGTGTTAATGAGATGGCCTCTGGAAAAATGTGAGGTACGCTCTCACCGTCTGCCGACGCAAGGCTCTGTCATTTGTCTGCTGTTCGCCGATCTGGTGATGCGATCAGAGCCTTGCGTCGGCTGCTACTATTTCAGCAGGCTGCCTGTACCGACTCCGCAGCATGAATGTGTAGGCGTTGGGGTTGTGCGTTTGTTCGCACCCCGTTTCGTGCCTCAGCAACAGGCCAATGTTCATCACCTGGGCCTCAAAACCATGGCCGTCGAACAACTCCCGCATGCGCGGCATGCTGAGCGTGTTCCAATGGTAATCCTCTACCGCGGTGATCACGTGTTCCCGCGTTTCGCGCAGGTTGAAGAAGTTAACGCAGATCCCGGAAGCGGTAACCCGGCAAATCTCCTCCACCGCCTTTTCCAATCCGGCCATCGAAAGATGTTCGAACAGATCATGGACAAAACAATAATCGTAGGTCTTATCGCCTGCCCCAATCTCGAACACGTTGCCCACTTCAAACTTTACCCATGCAGGCGGCTGGTCTCGGGTGAGTTCCTCCGTGAATAGTCCTTGGGCGTTCCGCACGTTCTTTTCGCAGATATCCATCCCCGTATAATCGACCAGGGCCGCAATTCCGC
>JANNJZ010000562.1:0-18446 GCA_031396065.1 Pyrinomonadaceae bacterium
AACTGAAACCAATCCCACACCCCGGAAGGGTGTCAGAAGAACGGTGGCACCCCTTCAGGGTCCGGACACATGGTCATCCCTTTCCGGTAGTCTTCGCTACGCTGCGACCACCGGCTACATCTGCCAGCCCTTCAGGCTGAAATCTGTCACCGTTCTCTACCTGACTCGGTGGTGTCGCGTCATCACCTTGTTTTGGTGCGGTGGCAACTGTACTTCTCGCCACACTCATCGTAGCAATACGTTCCTGAGTCGTCGTCGACACTGAAGTGTCGGCCAAGTCGTTTCGCTAGCCTACATAAGATAACACTGGAGAAATCGTGAAGGTTGCAGTACTTCGTATTTTCCTTATCTGCTCGATCTGTATAGCCGGTGTGTTGGCGGCGCTGCCGCAGTCGCCCGCGCAATCGCCGCAACGCGCTCCCACGAAGCGAACACCTCGGAAGGAACCTGCGCCGGAAGCCTCTCCACAACCCGCACTCAACGGGGAACAAGATGTCGAGACTCTCAAGACTGATACCAACCTGGTCACTGTTCCGGTAATCGCTACGAGCGTCGAAGGCACTTATCTGCCGGATCTCCAGCAGAGCGAGTTCGAGGTCTCTGAAGATGGGGTGAAACAGGAGGTATCGTTCTTTGCCACCGTGAATGCTCCGTTTCACGTGGTGCTGATGTTGGATACCAGTGCCAGCACCCGTGAAAAGTTGACGGTGATCCGTCGGGCGGCGATTACCTTTGTCGAACAATTGAAGTCGGGCGATCGGGTGAAGGTAATTTCTTTTGACGATAAAGTCCGAGACCTTAATGACTTTACCAACGATAGAGCGTTGCTGCGTAGTGCTATTAACAAGACCGAGTCGGGTCAGGGAACCAAGCTTTACGATGCCTTTGACCTGGCGCTTTCTTCGATGAGGGGAATGCAGGGCCGAAAGGCGATTGTTCTTTTTAGTGATGGGGTGGATTGGCGAAGTGATGACGCGTCATTCGACAGCACGCTCAAATTGCTGGATGAAGAAGGCGTAATCGTTTATCCGATACGATTTGAAACGCGCGCGGAAACTGAGCGCATAGCCCGCGAACAGTCGAACACTCCGCAGTTGCCTACCATCGGTGTTATACAGGCGCCGGCACCGGGAACGACCGCACCCACATTTCCGAGCGATGACCGACAGTCTGTGCCCACTGCCGGCAGCAGAACCACTGGAATATTTGGTCTACCACCGGCCGCTGAAATCTTGCGGAGAGAGCGCGAGCGGCGAGATACCCAAAATAGGCGCGAACAGGATCCAACTGGTGATACCGCGCCCGGCCGGGCACCTCGCTCCACCAGGCCAATCGATACCGGCGGTACAGCCGACACCTCCAGTGGCAGGATTTCGCGACCGACGGACAATATCAGCATAATGCTCGATCAGCTTTATCGAACCGCTGACAGCTATCTCAACGACCTGGCGAATAAGTCTGGTGGACGTTTGCTGAGAGCGGACAACCTCACGTCGCTGCCTGACGCGTTTGCACAAATTGCGGCGGAACTACGCACGCAATACGCAATTGGATACTACCCCACCAATAAAGCGCGAGATGGCCAGTACCGAAAGATCAAAGTGAGCAGCACACGCAAAAGCGTGGTCGTGCGCGCCCGCCCGGGATACCGCTCGCCGCGAAGCTAAGATCCCGTCCACATTCAGATTGCGCGTCAATGCCATGGAGGTGTCTTTCTGCGCGCCGTTTAGAGAGCGAACTTGTGCGCCCCGATGGGAAACGGTTCAATGATGATTCTTACAGCGCCGGGGCACACAAGTGTGCTCTCTAAACGGAGCATGAAAAGACACTCAATGAAAGACACTCAACGAAAGACACTCAACGGAGTTGACGCTCAAGAGCAGTTCCTAGTCAAACTCACCTCAAATGCCAACCCGTCGCAATGACAACCCGTCTTGTTTGCGCCCCTCACTCGTGCTAGTTTTGCTTACTCAAAAACACAATGGATCTTCCAGTCTGATTCAAAGCTAAAGACGACGATGCCAGATCGAAACGCTGCCTGGGAATTGCTGTGCGAGTACACAAAAGGCGAGAGCCTGCGTAAACATGCCCTGGCGGTGGAAGCGGCGATGCGAGCCTGTGCAAGTCGTTACGGCGTTCCGGGCGAGGATGATGACCAGGACGAGTGGGGTCTGGTCGGGCTGCTTCATGATTTCGATTACGAAATGTTTCCGTCAGCAGATCAGCACCCATTTACCGGCGCTAACATACTTTGCGGCCGTGGCTATTCCGAGCGGTTCATCCGAGCGATCATGGGCCACGCCACCTATACCGGGGTGCCCCGCGATACAGCCATGGCCCGGTCGCTTTTTGCGACGGACGAGCTGTGCGGCTTTCTGGTCGCTTGTGCCCTGGTCCGACCGACCAGGAGTCTGGATGATCTCGAAGTTTCTTCGGTAAAGAAAAAACTCAAGGACAAAGCCTTCGCCCGCTCGGTTAACCGTGACGACATCCGGCAGGGGATTGAGGAACTGGGCGCAGATCCAGACGAGCACATTCGCTTCGTTATCGACGCCCTGCGACCGTTACAGAAAGAAATTGGGCTGATGCCGATTGCCAAAACCGAATGACACAGTCTTACTTGAAATGTCCCGTTTAGAGAGCACACTTGTGTGCCCCGGGGCGAAACCACTCGATCGCGACTCGGACACCGGGGTTGTTAAGTTTAGGTGGTGTTCCTTTGCAAACCTGGTTCAGGTTGGATTGGGTTCATCCGCGACGTGACAATCCATCCGATCACGAAAAACGCGATCGTCAGGACTAACGAGATAATCACGGTCAGGGCCGCCTGCAACTTGCGGCGGCGAGCGGTGTGACGGTAGATGAACATGCTGGCGAGCAGGATACACCCTGTCGGAAGTAGAAATATTGCCAGCACTAGCAATCCCGGCGCCGCGATCGGTTTGAGTGACGAAAACATCCAAAGGATGAGCGCTATGGCGGAACCTGCGCCGGCGGTGGCGGCGACTAACGACGAAGTAAATACCAGCTTCAGACGCATTCGTTCGGGTCCTTCAGCGCAGCTGCAGTTTGGATAGACTGTTCTTGATTGAAGCGGTATGACGAAAATGCGCGGTTAGGATACCACAGCAATCAAGTCCGGCAGACGGTCTGATAGCCACTTGGCCATTGGTCATTTCGGAAACGAACTCTTAAGTTTCACCATATGCTTACTAAAAGCGTCTTAATCTATCTCTCTCGCAAAGAGGGACTTAAAGAATTTGCGGCCCGTTTCCGCCTGTTTAAGAAGTTAACCACCCGCTTTATTGTGGGGGAAACTATCGAAGAGGCAGTGGCCGCGATTCGAGAGTTGAATGCTGAAGGTTGTACGGCGTCGTTCGACCATCTACAGGAATCCGTCTCAACTCCAGCGGAGGCCGAAGCCGAAGTCAAAGAGTACCTTGAGATTCTTGAACGGATTGACCAGACCGGAATCAAGTCAAACGTTTCTATTAAGCTAACGCAGTTTGGGCTGGAGCTTGATCCCGAACTGGCTTACAAGAATGCGCGGACGGTCGTGGTAGATGCTGCCCGGCGCGGAAATTTCGTGCGCGTGGATATGGAGTCTTCGAAAGTCACGCAGCTAACGCTCAATATCTTTGAGCGACTGCGCGCTGAATTTGGTCTGAATACCGTAGGGATCGTGTTGCAGTCGTGCTTGCGCCGTACCCTGGACGACGCTCGGGAACTGGTTAAGTTGCCGGCCCGAATCCGTATTTGCAAGGGAGCATATCTGGAACCTCCCGAAGTTGCATTTCCCGAGAAGAAGGATACGGACGAAAACTACATCCGCGTTATGCAACAACTGCTTTCGAGCGGTGTCTATCACGGCATCGCCACGCATGATCCGAAGATGATTGAGGCCACGATCCAATATGCTAAGCGAGAAGGAATCGGCAAAGAGGCGTTCGAGTTTCAGATGCTCTACGGCATCCGTCGCGATCTTCAGCGCCAGCTGGCGAAGGATGGCTACAACATGCGAGTGTATGTGCCTTACGGAAAACACTGGTATCCTTACTTTATGAGACGGCTGGCAGAACGACCGGCAAATGTCTGGTTTGTGTTGAAGAACATATTCAAAGGCTAGATCGGTCCCGAGGCTTAGTCCAAAGTCCCTAGTCCAAAGTCCAAAGTCCCGAGGCACGCGACCTAAGGATCAAAGACCAAAGACCAAAGACCAAAGACCAAAACCTAAGAGAGCGATTAAGGACCTTTAAGACCAAAGCACAGAGGCCATGGACAACTTATATTGGATTTTGTGGTGTATCCTCGGCGGCGTCCTGATTGTGGCTGAAGTCTTCACCTCAGGTTTCGTACTCCTCTGGTTTGGCATCGGCGCTTTGGCCGCGGCGCTGGCGGGAATAGTTGGTATCAACAACCTCGGAATTCAGTTCCTTATCTTCGCGGCGGTCTCCATTGGATTGACCGCCGCCTCTCGCACCATCTTCGTCAACTATTTCTCTCGAGAAAAGACGGGCGACTCGTTGCGTACCGGGGTTGATTCACTGCCGGGCAAGATCGGGACAGTGGTTTCTTCGAGTCGCGGCGCGATGCAGGAGGGCGCCGTCAAAGTCTTTGGCTCAACCTGGACGGCTTACCCCGCTGAAGGCGAGTCGGCGTTGGAAGCGGGCGAGCGCGTACGTGTGGAAAGCATTGAGGGCTCCTCAATTTATGTTCGAAGGATTGATGAGGGAGTAGATTGGCGGGCCAAGGAACTGCCGAAAAATGTGGATGAGCGTGGATAGCGGCCCATTCAATTTTCCATATGTCATTTGACATTTCTCATTGGCCATTGCAAGCAGCACTCGATTTAACTCCCAAATTCCGTTAGCGCTCCGGCAGTGAGGCCCGAATAAATGAAGCCACGTTTGGCCGTTGACGCTAATATCGTAATCCAGAGAATCCATCGAAGTGCCTGTTTCCCCGGTGCGGAGATTTACATAACCCCCTGTAGAAAACCCATTCAGCCGCTCTCTTACCCAGTCCTGTTGATATTCGTTCTTCTTTTGAGCCACGGTAGCATTAGCGGTACAACGATCGTTGCTGTCCGTAATTCTAGCGAGGTCGTATTGGCGGCAGATAGCATGCTGTCCTTTCTGAATCATAGTAAGCCCTCCCAACTTACGCGCAAAATCTTTACTTGTGGCAGTTTCTACGCGGCGTGGGCAGGGCCGGTTGGACGGCGTTACTCGAACAGATCGCCAACAGGTAAATACCGATCAGGTGCCGGGATCCCCACCTCAAGTGCCAATTGCGTCGCCAGCGCCTGACAAATCCGGCTTTTCGTTCACGGACATTGTGAGAGTAATATTGCCAGTAGGATTGTTTGGTCTGGTGGCTTTGGGGCTTTACATTGCCCTTTTCAAAAAATAAAACGCGCATCAAACTACCTCGTTAAACCGTGATAGAATTCCTACCACGAAACGAGTGTTGACACGCTCAAGCCTGTTAGATTAGCCGCGACCTGCCAGTTGCGGCTTTTCGTTTTCTTTACCAGACCAACACACTAACGGAGCACTACCCAAATTCCGGGCTCGTTGACACCAACGGAAGGGATTCAAATGACCACTGAGAAATGTCAATTGAGAAATGGAAAATCGGATCGGGAATTCAGCCCTACGTTCAGGAGCTGAATTGCTATGTGATGTTAGCGAGGCTCGGTATCGGGATCGTAGGTGTCGTCGAGGGTCTTGTCTTCTTCTTCTATTGGCGGGAGTTCGATAGTGATTCGGTCGGTTGAGGGGTCTGCTAATTCGTCGCCATCGAAGCGGGCCAGTATGACGGTAATATTATCCTCACCGCCGCGATGGTTGGCTTCAGCAATTAACTCGTCACATGCTTTCGCCAGATCCGGATTGCTGGACACAATATTTTGAATATCTTCCGAGCGTAACTTCCCTGATAATCCATCGCTGCAAAGCAGTAGGATATCGCCTTTTCGCAGACGGATTCTGCCGGTTACCGGTGTGACGTCGCCCTGAGCGCCCAGCGCTTGCAGAATCACATTGCGAAACATGTGCGTCTCGGCTTCAGCCTCGCTGATCTGACCGACGTCGACCAGCTGCTGCACGAGTGATTGATCTTTAGTCGCCAGCCGAATCTGATCTTTGCGAATGATGTATCCGCGGCTATCTCCTACCTGCACCAGGTCCAACAAATCTCCGTGGACCGCAGCGCCCGTAAAAGTTGCTCCCATACCGGCACAGCGCGAATCTTCCTGGCTCTTGTGATGGATCGCGAGGTTCGCGTAAACGGTGGCGTTCCTCAAACAATCGACGAGCGGAGTGTCGGGATCGCAGCCATCGTCGGCGCCGGCTCCCAGGATCATGTCGCGTACCGAATCAACGGCCATGCGGCTGGCGACGTCACCGGCCAGCGCTCCGCCCATGCCATCGGACACGACGAGGACCAGACCCTTCTGGCCGAGTTCAAAGTTTGCCAGCTCTTTTAGAACCGACGAGCCGTCGGTGCCCGTCCATGTTTGCTGTTTGGATAACTCGAGGACCAGGAAATTGTCCTCGTTGCCGCGGCGAACACGGCCTACATCCGATTGTGCATGGAGTTCAACATTCATAGGGACTGTGTAGGCGAATTCGGAAAAGGCGAAAACTCTATTGAATTCTAACCCGTCTGAGTTTGGCTGTCACTCCCGTTTTGTTTTACCGCAAATTGTAATATTGCAAAAAACTGAAGTATCCCGAAACCATGGAACCAGTCTCGGTCCGTCTCAGTGTTCTCTGTGCCTATCATCGATTCTCCACCAACAGAGACACAGAGATCACTGAGGTGGTACAGAGAAAACAGATCAGATGCTGTTCAGTGCTTGATCGAGGTCGGCAATTATATCATCGGTATCTTCAAGTCCCACCGAAACTCTAACCAACCCCTCGGTAATACCCAGCCGCTCTCGTTTATCAGCGTCCACGGACGCATGAGTCATCGTTGCCGGATGCGAAATAAGAGTTTCTACGCCGCCAAGACTTTCTGCAAGTGTGCACAGCTTAACTGACTCGAGCACCGCCCGCGCAGCTTCGAGCGAACCAACGTCAAATGCCACCATCCCGCCAAATCCACTTTGCTGACGCTTAGCCAAAGCGTGCTGCGGATGAGAAGCGGAACCTGGATAAAAAATCTTTTTCACTTTCGGATGTTCTTCGAGAAACGCCGCCACTGCCCGGCCCGACTTATCGTGCTGTTCCATCCGCAGGGCGAGGGTCTTAGTCCCGCGCATGACGAGCCACGAATCGAAGGGCGACAGAATCGCTCCAACACTATTTTGAATGAATCCGATCCAGGCTGCGTCGTCTTCGTTATTCAGCACCACCACTCCGCCAATACCGTCTGAATGGCCGTTTAAATACTTGGTGGTTGAGTGGACCACGATGTCTACTCCAAACTCCAGCGGACGCTGCAGATAAGGAGACATAAAAGTGTTGTCACAGACCACCCGAGCGCCCGCCCGGTGAGCAACCTCTGAAACCTCGCGAAGGTCAGTAACGATCATGACCGGATTCGTCGGTGTTTCGAGGAACACCATTTTGGTGTTGGGCTTGATTGCCGCCTCGACATTGAGCGCGTCGGACGTGTCCACGAAATCGAATTCCAGATTGTAGTTTGCCAGCACTTGGGTAAAGAGCCGAGAGGTACCTCCATAGGTATTGTCGGAAACCACTACATGTTCCCCGGCCTTGACCAGTCGGAGTGTCGCGTCGATAGCCGCCATGCCCGAGGCAAATGCAAATCCAAAACGCGCGCCTTCCAACGCAGCAAGATTTTGTTCCAGCGCGCTGCGGGTCGGATTTTGGGTGCGGGCATACTCGTAGCCCTTGTTCTTCCCGAGTCCGTCCTGCGCGTAAGTTGAAGTCTGATAGATAGGAACTGTAACTGATCCGGTGGTCTGATCCGGTTCCTGCCCGCTGTGAATTGCCGTAGTTGCGAAACCCATAAGTTAGTAAATCGTAAATCGTGAACAGCAAATAGTAAAACGCGCTGGGTTGTTCAGATTACCTGCACGTTGATGGTTCTGAATAGTTTCTGTGTGAAGCGTCGCATGGTAGCCCGCGTGTTAGGGCGTGTCAATCGGGCTTCTGGGTGCGCAGGCATCCCTGCCTGCACTCGTAGGTAACCCGAACCACGTATGAGACTAAAAAGTTATGCCCGGAACAAGCCTTTGCTGCCGGAACAGTCGTTAGGGCCACGCTTGCGGGGAGGGACGAACACCTCATTGGGGCTGCGCCGATGGGATGCCCGCCTGCCTGCGCTCCTGATCAGGTATAAGAACTGCGAGGTGCTACTTAAGTGGACGCGATTGACGCCGGGATCGATTGTGCCGGGCGAGATGACACAGCTCTACGCCCCACCTACCCACTTTGCCGCATGACTCTTTGGATCGAAGTTGTTAGCTCGGTGAGTTTTCCATCGCCAGGAATCACTCCAATCAGATCGAAAGAATTCAGGATGTTATCTATCAGTGATGAAAGCTGGGATGCGGTGACCTTTAGTGGTTTTTTAGACGAGAAGGCATTTCAATAATAGTTTCTCGATTCGTTCCGACGTCCTCCTGTTTCCCAGGCCGTTGGTGAAGAAGGCATAGCTCTGTATGAAAATTCTTGTCCCCTCTCTTTCGCTATTTAGTGTGGTTTTCATAGGCGTTTCCGCTATCTGCGGTCAATCCCTGCCGGATGCGAACCCATTCGCTCCTTCAGGCTCCCCAACACTTCGCTTGGAAAACAGAGCGAGCGCCGCCGCGTCTAAGCAAGCGTCTAAACCGGCGCAAGAAGACGAGCCAAATGTGGATGACAACGATGTTGTGCGTGTCAGTACTAGTTTGATCACAGTACCAGCGGAGGTCATGGACCGCAGTGGCCGCTTCATTGGGCACTTGAATAAAGATGACTTCCGTATTTTTGAAAACGGAGTTGAACAGGATCTCGCCTATTTTGCTTCTGTGGACCAGCCGTTTACCGTAGCGCTTTTGCTTGATGTGAGTGGCTCAACAAAATCACGTCTGGAAGCCATCCGTAGCGCCGCCAATACTTTTATCTCCCGTCTGCGGCCTAATGATCGTCTTTTGCTCGTTTCATTCGACGGCAAAGTTAATGTTCTGGCGGAGTCCGTGACTCTTAATCAACTGCGAAAGATGCGAGTTCGTCTTGATGCCGTAAATGACGGTACCGTTCTCTACGACACGGTGAACTTCGCTTTGAATCAGCGGCTGGCCGCCATCAAGGGTCGAAAGGCGATTGTGCTGTTAACCGACGGTGTTGATGGTGGCAGCAAACAGGCAGGTTACAAACAGAATATTCGAGATGCCGAAGAGTCAAGCGTCGTTATCTACACTGTCCGCTACAACACTCTGCCGGATCTTCCAGAACGCTTGAGTCAAATCAAGGATGCTAAAACCAGGGAGCGTTTGCGGGTGAAAATGACCAGGGACTACATCGCCGGTGGAACCTACCTGCAATCTCTGTCGGATAGAACTGGAGGCCGCCTCTACGATGCCGAGAGTCTCACTGATGTGCCTCGGGCATTTAGCGCAATCACTGAGGAGCTCGGCCGGCAGTATAGCCTCGGTTACTACCCGAAAGGGCAGACTCAGCCGGGCGAGAAACGCGATATCAAGGTGCGCACGCGCACAGCGAATCTGGTGGTCCATGCGCGCGCGAGTTATGTAGTTGGTGCAAACAGCGCGCGATCGGGCGGACAGGATTAGATAGGATGTTGCTAAAAGCGGGGCGGCCCGAAGGGCGACAGGTGTTTAGAGTACCGCCTTTAGGCGGGCTTTTTGCGGCCTTAGGGCGGGACTCTTACGCCAGGTAAGACCCGCTTAAAGGCGGTACTCTATACGCCTGTTGCCGAAGTTAGGACACTGCCCGTTACGCACTCCTCGTTGACACGCAGTTGCTCGCAAGCTAAGCTGTTACCCCGTGAATCACACGGGCATAAATCCTCCAAATAATCCCAAAATAAAAGCAGTCGCAATAATCCCCGCCCGCTACGATTCTGTTCGTTTGCCCGGGAAGGCTCTACTCAAGATCGCCGGAAAGCCAATGATTTGCTGGGTGGTTGAGCGCGCCATCGCCGCCCGGAATGTGGATCGGGCAATCGTCGCTACGGACGATCAGCGAGTATTCGATGCCGTGACTTCAGCGGGACACGAAGCGGTAATGACGAGGCGTGATCATCCGAGCGGCACGGATCGAATCGCGGAGGTCGCCGCTGTTTTGGAAGACGTCGACATCATAGTTAACGTTCAGGGTGATGAACCCCTGGTTTCACCACTGACGATTGAACGTGCGGTGGAAGCGATACATGAATTGGGAACCGGGGAACCGGGGAAAGGGGAAAGGGAAGTCGGAATGGTTACGACATGGGAACCGGTCGAGTCTCCTGCTGATGTATTGAATCCTGATGTGGTGAAGATTGTAGTTGACGGAAACGGGTGGGCCGTCTATTTCTCACGATCGCCGGTTCCTTATCCTCGAGAAGCAATGCGAAGCCATCGAAGTCTTGAGGCTGCACTCCGGGAAGAACCTGCCTTACTAAGTCTTTTTCGCAAACACACCGGGCTTTATGTTTACCGTCGGGATGTGCTGCTGGCGTTTGCGAAATGGCCGCAATCGGACCTGGAGCGCTTAGAGTCGCTCGAACAGGTGCGGGCTCTGGAACACGGTGTGAAGATCAAAGTGATCGAAGCGAGCACAGCGTCGATAGGAGTCGATACGCTTGAAGACCTCGAACGGGTGCGCGTGATAGTTGGAGAAGAGGTTGCAGTTTAGTGTTCAAGCTTTAGCCGGCCCCTGCGAATGAGCAACCTGAAGGTTGGACTCTAAACACCCGTAACCAGGGGTATAGAGTACAAGCTTTAGCTTGCGTGCTTGCGAAAGAGAAAACCTAAAGGTTGAACTCTGAACTACTCGAACTTGAATCATTTGAATTTATGAGCGACTGGATTGGATTGGCAGTAATCGGTTTCATTGTTCTGTGCGGCGTGTTTGCGGTATGGCAACTTAGCAAGCCTTACGACGTAAGCG
The DNA here is from genome assembly GCA_031396065.1 of Pyrinomonadaceae bacterium. Classification (GTDB taxonomy): domain Bacteria; phylum Acidobacteriota; class Blastocatellia; order Pyrinomonadales; family Pyrinomonadaceae; genus PSRF01. The sequence continues at coordinate 11,073 of JANNJZ010000562.1, forward strand.
TAGATGAGTTTGAAAAGCGCGCGCATGAAGCGCCTAGCTTGATGAGCGCGGGCTTGGTAGGAATTCAAAAGATTCTTGATCCAGCAACTGCGAAGGCGGTCCAGGCGCAGCAGGACTTCAAAGAGGGACGTTTCGACGTGGAACAGGCAAAGGGTGACGGACCGGAACCGGGGGAAGACAGGGAGCACGAGCCAGGGGCAGGAGGTACGGGGCAGGAGCAGTAGGCAGCGACGTTGTAAAGCAAACTGTTAGTTTGCGAAACGTAGCGGAGTTTGCCCGCTTGAGTGAAAGCGAACCATCCGCAAACTAACAGTTTGCTTTACGGTCCAGTGGCAATTATCTAACTGAGGAATAGCAATGACTAAATACATCTTCGTTACGGGTGGGGTGGTTTCGAGTTTGGGAAAAGGTTTGGCTGCCTCTTCCATTGGCTGTCTCCTCGAGGCCCGCGGTCTTAGTGTGTCGCTGATAAAGCTGGACCCGTACATCAATGTCGATCCCGGCACGATGTCGCCCTTTCAACATGGAGAAGTTTTCGTCACGGATGATGGCGCGGAAACCGATCTCGATCTGGGTCACTACGAAAGGTTTACCCATGCTCATTTGTCCCAGGCCAACAATTGGACCACCGGACGGATCTATCTGTCAGTGATTGAAAAGGAGCGACGCGGCGACTATCTGGGCAAAACCATCCAGGTGATTCCGCACGTCACCAACGAAATTAAAGACGCAGTGCGCGCGGTTGCGGCTAAAGATAATCCTGACGTCATCATTGTAGAAATAGGGGGCACTGTGGGTGACATCGAATCGCTCCCATTTCTGGAAGCTATTCGACAGATGGGCAACCAGGAAGGCGCGGGCAATACGCTCTTTATTCACGTTACGCTCGTGCCTTTTATTGCAGCAGCGGGAGAGCTCAAAACCAAGCCCACGCAACACTCTGTTCGCGAACTGCGCGAAATTGGAATAGCGCCTGACATTCTGCTCTGCCGTTCGGACCGCCCATTGTCTTATGACCTTCGCTCAAAAATTGCTCTCTTCTGCAACGTCAAGGAAGCCGCAGTTATTAGTGCACAGGACGTGGATACTATTTACGAAGTGCCACTGGCTTTTCATGAACAGGGTCTTGATGAGTTGATTGTTACGCAGCTTGGTTTGGGGGCCCGGGCGTCACAGTCGGACCTTTCAGAGTGGCGCGATCTGGTGGGAACAGTCCGCGAACCAGCGGGCGGCGAAACCTCAATTGCAATTGTCGGCAAGTATGTGGAGCTCGAAGATTCCTACAAATCATTGCGAGAGGCCCTTACTCACGGTGGCGTCGCCAATAAGCTGCGCGTCGGGGTGAAGTGGATCGAGTCAGAAGACCTGATGGACGATGATTATGAATCCCGGCTGCGCGACTTTGATGCGATTTTGGTCCCGGGCGGATTCGGTAAACGCGGCATAACGGGAATGATTCGCGCGATAACCTATGCACGCAAGAGCGGCACACCCTACTTCGGCATCTGCCTCGGAATGCAAACAGCCTGTATCGAGTATGCGCGAAATGTTTGCGGGTTGAAGGATGCTGACTCAACCGAGTTTGATGGTGAGAGTCCTCACCCGGTGATCTTTAAGCTGCGCGATCTGGTGGACGTTGAGGAGTTGGGCGGAACCATGCGGCTGGGGGCCTGGCCATGCAATCTTGCCCCGGGTTCGCTGGCGAGGGAAGTCTACGGTGCGGAAGAGATCAGCGAGAGGCATCGCCATCGTTACGAGTTTAATCCGGAGTTTCGCCAGACTCTGGAGGCAGCGGGTTTAACATTTAGCGGGGTCTCTCCCGATGGTAAGTTTGTTGAAATCGTCGAACTCCCGCGAGACGAGCACCCATGGTTTCTTGGCTGTCAGTTTCACCCGGAATATAAATCGAAGCCACTGAGTGCGCATCCGCTGTTTACCTCGTTTGTCAGGGCCGCTTATGAAAACCGACTACAGAGCGAGACCTCCATGGATAAAAGCGCTGAGACAGAAGTTCTCATTCCGGAGCGCGCGAGTGTTGTCAGCGCTGAGTGAGTCCTTCTGCTTGGATGCCAACCGACCAGCGGGGGCAAGCCGACCTTCCCGACCCTGAGCTGATCAAAGTTGAGTTCTATTTCTCGCTTGAGAGGCTTTCAGTCCAGACTTACCGAGTCAAAAGAGAATCTCGAGGTCAGGAAGGCGGGCTTGCCCCCGCTCTTCTTCCAGCGGTTTCATCACCCTCGCTAACGCTCACGCTTCTGTTTAGGTAATAATGCTTTCGTTCTCCCTCAAGCAATCATCGGATTCATATGCTTCATTGCCCAACATGTGGACGGCATTACACGACGGACTTCGCCGTTTGCCCGGAAGACCAGACACCGTTGCAGGCCGATGCCACGGTAGCCACGGCCGTGCCCGTTGACCCGCTCATTGGGCATACACTCGACGATAAGTATCGCCTCGAAGACAGGTTGGGTATTGGCGGCATGGGCACGGTTTATCGGGCCCGCCACTTACTCATCGATCGACCAGTCGCTGTAAAGGTCCTCAATCCCCGTTTTGTCGAAGACGAAGCTGCGCGCACAAGATTTCGCCGCGAAGCGAAAGCCTGTGGTCGTTTGGCGCACGTGAATGCCGTCACGGTTACTGACTTTGGCACGTCTCAGGACGGCTATGTCTATCTGGTGATGGAGTTGCTCGAGGGCAGAACTCTTCGCGACGTGCTGGCAAAGGAAGCGCCCCTGGATGCCGCCAGATCAGTGGCGCTGATGCTCCAGATTTCAGCAGCGGTGGCAGCGGCACATGAGGCGGGAATAATCCACCGCGATCTGAAACCGGCAAACATTTTTATCGTGCAGCGTGCGGAAGTGCCCGCCGTCGTCAAGGTGCTGGATTTTGGGATAGCCAAACTTGCTGCTGATTCGCTCGACGAAGATGAACCTAATACGCTTACTCAGGTAGGCGCGATGATCGGCACGCCGCGATACATGTCTCCTGAGCAATGCGATGGCGCTGAGCTGACGGCGGCAGCAGACGTTTATAGTCTCGGCGTGATTCTTTATGAAATGCTCACCGGCACGGTCCCTTTCAGTGGTACTTCCCCGTTGGCGATTGCGATGAAGCACACGGGAGAGATTCCGCGCAATCCAAGAGACATTGTTTCCACCATACCACTGGCGCTCGAGCAGGTTGTGCTTCACACATTAGAGAAACGCCCTCAGGATCGGCCGGGGAATGCGGCGGAGTTTCGATCTGAGTTGCTCAGCACTGCCCAGCGCCTGGGACTTGAAAATGCGGCCCTGGCGAGCGGGCCAAACATCGAAGCGCTCCGCAGCGTCGGTACTGAATCGCCGTCCGGCCGGCTGGTAATTGATATCTCTCGTTTGCGAGAGAACCAGGGTCGGGCCGCCAACTTAGACGAAGTAACTGTCGTCGCACCCTTGAAAGCGGCGGATACTTCTCGAGGGGATGGTTCGCGAGCGCCAACAGCCGCGGTTACGGAGCATCGGTCTTTTCCCAAAGTTTCGGTTCCGCTAGTCGGCTACAAGTCTAAGAAACAACTAGTCGTCATTGCAGCGATTGTCGCAGCTATGCTTTTGACCGGCGCAGGGTTGGTGGTCCGTTCGCGCAGTCAAGGTGCGGCCGGAAACAATGCTCTAACTGGTCCAAGTCCGAGTCCGAGTCCGACAGTTTCGCCATCTCCTACGCCCTCGCCGACACCCACGGCTACCCCGAAGCAAGCCAAGAAGCCACCGGCTAAGAAGAAACCGGAAGGGAATTCTTTTGTTAACAAGAGCAAGGGCCTACTGAAAAAACTTAATCCTTTTTGAACACCAAAATGGTCCGCGCGCGGTTTGCTGCGTGCGGAGATAGCTTCATGACAAACGTTCAGGTAAAACCTTTTCAAGTCGGCAATACAACTTTTGGTGATGGCCGATTAACAATTATCGCCGGCCCTTGCGTCATTGAATCTCGAGAACATGCCTTGATGATGGCTCGGGAATGTTCGTCGCGAGCGCGCGAAGCCGGGCTCGACTTCGTCTACAAATCATCATTCGATAAGGCCAACCGCTCTTCAGTGAGCAGCTTTCGAGGGTTAGGTATGGAAGCCGGACTTGAGGTTTTGCGGGACGTGAAGGCAGAGGTCGGCGTACCCGTTTTGACTGACGTACACGACGTTGCTCAGGTAGTACCCGTAGCCGAAGTAGCAGACATTCTGCAAATACCGGCGTTCCTTTCCCGACAAACTGATCTGGTGCTGGCAGCTGCTAGATCGGGCCGGGCCGTGAATATCAAGAAGGGGCAGTTTCTTGCGCCCCATGATGCTCGCAATATTGTGGAGAAGGCGCGTGCCGTTGGTTGCGAGAGATTAATGCTTACCGAGCGTGGCGTTAGCTTTGGCTACAATAATCTGGTAGTGGACATGCGTTCGTTTCCGATTATGCATGAGTTTGGAGTGCCCGTAGTGTTTGACGTCACTCATTCTCTTCAGCTTCCCGGAGGTCTCGGACATGCAACCGGGGGCCAATCGGAGTACATCGAACCGCTCGCGCGCGCGGGGGTTGCTTGCGGAGTTGACGCGGTCTTTATGGAAGTCCATGAATGTCCAGAACGGGCGCCATCTGATGGGCCAAACGCCCTCCCCCTTGAACGAATGGGACCGTTGCTTCTCATTTTGCGTGACATCCAGAATCTGGTGAGAGGCGTGGCGGCATGAGCCAGCGCTATCCGCAGATTACGCAGAACCGGAAGAGCATGAAAGTAGTCGGAATCTTTGACTTGTATTAGGTGTAAATAGTTTTTGAATCTGCGTAATCTGCGGATTAACTCCCTGCCGGAAGTATTCTCGTACATATGAAAAGAACATTTGCAGTTACTCTTACCACCATCGTCCTTTTGCTTTTCTCGAGTGCGGTGCGAGCTCAGGAAGAAGCCCGGGCAGCATGGCAGATCACCAACTTCGACGTTAACGCTAATATCCTGCAGCCGGAGCGTGCCTTAAGCGCCGTCGCAGTTCTCAGCGCATCGAATGTAGGTCGTGGTCCGGGTTTGTCGTTCACTTTTCGCATCAACTCGAAAGCCACCATCAAAACGGTGACGGTTGGCGGAGCAACTGCAAACTTCCGCACCGTGCCGGAATCTTACGGCAATATTCAACGGGTCACTGTGACGTTGCCAAACGCAGTCGCTCCCAACGGTGCCCTGGTCGTAAGCATCAGCTACAGTCTGCCGGTCGACACCAATACTGGCCTCGCTGCCATCTCCCAATTAGGATCCCAATTCCTGCCGCTATTTTTTTGGTATCCCGCTCCGAACACCGCCTTCACCGCGCGAGGTGCAGACACTGCTCGCTTTCGGCTTCTGGTCAATAGCGCAAACGTGATTAGTTCAGGTGTAGAGAAAACCGGCGCTGCCGGAGCAGCGGGATCAACTGTGTACGAGCAAACGCTCAATGCGCAGCCGTTCTTTGTTCAGGGCGACTGGGACAAGGTTGAAGGTGCCGGCGAAGGTAAGAACATCACTGCATTTATTGCTCGCGGTGCCAGCCCTGAAGAGAAGAAACAGGCCGAAGCAATCATAACAATCGCTGCCAATGCGCGCGCTTTCTACACCGGTTTACTTGGTCCAGCTCCAGACGTTCCGATTCGCCTGGTCTCGACGCGGCGCGGCTCAGGGTTTAATGACGCCGGCACTATACTCATCGAACCAGGGGCCTTTCGCCGCACCAAGGTGGACTCAGCAACCACCCTGTTGATTGGCGAAGCCATTGCCCGACTGTGGATCGGGGGCCAAACTGCGGTTCGGACCGAAGGCGGTGGCTTGCTGCGCGACGGTCTCACCCGATTCCTCGCGACCTCGTTCATCGAAAAGCAGTTTGGCCAGGACGCTGCTCACGAGGAACGTCTGCGAGAGCGTCTCGCCTACAGTACGGTAGCGAAGCGCGACGCTCCGCTTGCTCGGGTAAGCCCGCTCGATGCTACTTACTTCAGTTCAGTGCCAAACAAAGGCGCGATGGTTTGGCGGTTGATTGATCGCAGCTTGGGCCATGACGCCTTTGTTAGTGTGCTGCGCGGCTTGTTGCAGTCGGGTAAGGGAAGTGCGAGTGGGTTCAGCCTGGCCGCGTTTCGTGCGGCTTTAGTCGAGCGCGGCGGGGATCGGTTGAAGGTGGTCCTCGAACAGCAGCTCGATCAGGTAACGGAGCTCGATCTGATGGTCGGCATCCCACAGCAAAGAGGCTCTGAATGGGTTGCCAATCTGAGAAACATCGGATCTACTGACGTAGCCACAACTGTCAGAGCGACTACTGCCAGCGGCGAGCAACTTTCAGTTGATGTCGTAGTGCCGGCGCGTAATTTTGGTGAGGCCATTATTAAAACTCCGGCCCGCATTGTTCGGGTTGAGATTGATCCCGATAAGTTTTTTCCACAGCTGGACTATTCAAACGACAGCGCCCCCGCCACTCGAGACATACAGGAAGCCATGGGAGAGGCGACGAGGCTATTTGGTGCGCAAGACTACATCAAGGCCGAGTCGATCGCTCGAGACATACTTGCCGTAGCTCCGCACTTGCAGGAAGCGCGGATCATTCTGGCGCGCGTTCTCCTGGGCCAGAACAAAACAGACGAGGCGGAAAAACTGTTTCGTTTGGCGCTCGATGAACCGCTGCCTACTCCGGCTACGTTAGCCTGGGCCAATATTGGACTCGGTGAAATCAGCTTGAAGAAGGGGCAAGCGGCGGAAGCTGCGAAACGTTTCAATGAGGCAGTGCGTGCTGACGCTGACTATGCATCGTCTTTGACAGCGCGAGCCGGCCGGATTAAGTCTGAAACGGCTGCGAACACGCTGCAGATTGACGCTTCGGTGCGGACGTTTCTGACTCAACTAGACCAGGCAATTACCAGTGGTAAGAAAGCGGAGCTGGATACCCGCATCGTTAGTGGAGAACTGACGAGATTCAGCAATGGGGTAATCGGCACGCAACCCGAAATCTGGCAGACCCGCGTATTGCGTACTGAACAGCTTGACGCGAACCTGGTGGCGGCTGATGTCAGTCTCAACACTAAACAATTGGGTCGTGAGGAATCCGGAACGGCGCTCTTGATTCTAGCGCGCGTCGGCGGCAGCTGGAGACTTGCCGGGATCGAACTTTTTGAGGTGCGGTAGGACGGAAATTCCTATCTGACTGGGTGATAACTCCCGCTACAGCGTCATGAAGTCAGTACCACCACGCGGTAGCGGGTGGGTCCTGGATGCAGAAGCTGCCAATCCAACAGCTTAGTTTGTTTTCCAAAGCTATCTTGGTGGCAACGCACCCACCCGCTACCGAGACCGTGTGGAAACTCAAGGTAAAACGAACAGTACGCTGACAGCGTTGGC
>JANNJZ010000572.1:0-26548 GCA_031396065.1 Pyrinomonadaceae bacterium
ATGTGACAGCCTGGGCCATCGGCCCAGGTAGACTCGCATAAAGATTCCCAGCGCTGAAGGCGCGAAATGAGGGTGGACTTAGTGGAATCCCGAGGATTTTCAGTCGAGACTTGTTATTTCGCGCCTTCAGCGCTTCCGGATCGTTATGACCTTACCCAGGGCGTTGCCCTGGGCTATCACATTTCGCGCCCTTGGCGCTGAGAGCCAGGAGTTTTCACACAGCCTCTACCGCGGGGTGGTACTGACTCCATGCCACATCAGTGCCTCATCAGATTCAAACTGCCTCGATACCTGTTAATGGATGGGCCGAATCTGCGATGGAGCTACGTTCAGAACGTCATCTCGAAGCCTCGCCTTCGGGCGGTTCCAGTAAGTGAGTTGTGTGGTCCGTAACACTGGCCACCCCACCCCTTGGTGAAAAAGGCGTATCGCCCGCCTTTTGGGGCGAGATTGTTTCAACCTGTTCGGGCAGGTCTCTGTCTGAGTTAACAGATCTGGCTGGCCGTATAAGAAGTCCCGCGAAAATACGTCCGGCTCCGGACAGCGCCGGAATCAAGCCCACCAGCCAAAGCACGCGCACCACGGGATCCAGTTCAAAGGGGATTTCGGCGAGGACGTTTGGAGGCAGCTTCAAAACCAGCGCGGCTGACAAGTAGTAGAGAAAGATCATAAGCCCGACGCCGGAGAACAGTGAGATGGTGCCCTTAATAATATGGTTCTCGCGCCGCTCTTCGGGTGTCTTCTTTCTGGGCATCCAGGAGTGAGGTGACCAGGATTGCGCGAGCTTCATAGACTGCGGGGTGCGAAGTATCTCTTTATTCATGCGCTCAAGTGCGCCCGACACCTCTTCGGTGACGTGCTCCAACTTGAGGCTCTTGACCATCTCTTTCAGCTTTGGCAGCGGGCCGCGGTCGCTGCGAGCAATCGCCTCGCTCAGCGTGAGTGCCTTGCCAATTACCTTGAGGTTGGCTCCGCACAAACGGCAATACTGCAAGCCGGATCCGGATTCTGTGCCACATTGAGGACAAAACATATGGGAGAACTCTAAACCGGAGATTGTCTCTAAGCGCGGTGCTGCGGCTTGGCCGCCTTCCGTGCGGTGAGGCTCCGCCTCACCGGCACCACTGTTTATTTTGAGGCTATGCCTCCGGGCGACATCAGAGGCGCAGCCTCGAAGAATGAAACCGCTATCGGAAAGGCCGAGCCTTTGCGCACGGAAGGCGGCAGAGCCGCAAAGGCTATCACCGCACTGCACCTCGGCTAACTCTCTGTTTTACTGCCCACCAAAAACTTGACTCATTCACATCAAGTTTTACCCGACAAGTAATCCAGAGTAAATGCCACGACCGATCGCGCATGATTGAAAACGGTTCCTGGTTCTAATTAGTTCCGTGTTGTCGGAGAGCGAGAGACGAGTCACAGTCAAGCGAGTCGCGCGAAAGCGAACTCATTAGCACCGCGGCTTCAAGGACTGTGTGAAACCGCCGGGGTTTGCGATTTAAGCATTGCGAGTTAACCTTTGAGAAAATATCAGGAGAACACTAATGAAATACAGGTTACTCGGACGCACCGGGTTGAAAGTTTCAGAACTCTGCCTGGGCACGATGACGTTTGGCGAGAATTTCTTCAACATCGCCGTTGTAGATCAGTCGAGCGCGGACGCAATGGTGGGGCGAGCTTTGGATGCCGGCGTTAATTTCTTCGATACGGCCGACGTCTATTCTTACGGCAGGTCGGAAGAAGTGCTGGGCCAGGCTTTGAAGACGTCCGGCATTCCGCGCGAACAGTTGATCGTGGCCACGAAGGTTCGTAGTGCGATGAGCGAGCCGGCGACGACCGGGGCAGGCGATGTAAACAATGTCGGACTCTCGCGCCAGCATATCTTTGCTGCTATTGAACACAGTCTTCGTCGCCTGGGTACGGACTATATCGATCTCTATCAAGTGCACGGTTGGGATCACCTCACTCCTATTGAAGAGACTCTGCGCGCACTGGACGACCTCGTACGTCAGGGAAAGGTTCGTTACATTGGTTGCTCAAACTGGTCTGCGCGTCACCTGATGAAAGCGCTCTGCCTCTCACGCGCTAACGGCTGGGCGGAGTTTGTCTCGCTGCAAGCTTATTATTCCCTGGTTGGTCGTGATCTTGAGCACGAGTTGTTACCGCTATGTCGTGAGGAAGGCGTTGGAGTTTTGCCATGGTCGCCGCTGTCGGGCGGATTCTTGTCCGGCAAATACCGCCGAGAGGATCCGCTGCCGGAAGGGGCTCGGCGCGCTAACTTTGATTTTCCTCCGATCGACGCAGAGCGTGGCTTCGATGCGATTGAGGCAGCCGCCCGCATAGCGAAAGAGCGTGGCGCAACCGTGGCACAGGTGGCGCTGGCATGGCTGCTCGCTCAAACCGGCATCACTTCAATCATTATTGGGGCAAACAAGATGTCGCAGCTGGAAGACAACTTGAAAGCCGCCGATCTGGAATTGACAGCGCTTGAGCTCGAGGCCATTTCGCTCACTACGGCGCCACGCACGCTCTATCCTCAGTGGATGATCGAACGACAAAACGCGGGAAGGTAAGGACAGGGGGCAGGAGGCAGGAGCGCCTCTTTGGAGTGCGCCGACCTGTCGGCGCTTTGGTCCGCGGCGGCTTGACGCCGATTCAGTGGAGTAAGCGAATCGTGGTCGCGACAGGTCGCGATCAGCCAAAGCGGTGACAGGTCACCGCAATCCAAAGAGGACAAGTCGGCTTTCTAAACGAGGGAGGTGACATATGAACGCCATTCAAGTTTCCCAGGTCGGTGGGCCAGAAGTTCTTCAGGTTGTACACCTGCCCATCCCTGAACCCAAACCAAACGAAGCCGTGGTGCAAATCAAAGCAGCCGGCGTGAATTTCATAGACGTCTATTACCGCGAAGGTCGTTATCCCGCACCGTTGCCTTTTGTGCCGGGACAGGAAGCCGCCGGCATTGTGACCGCGATCGGCGCGGAAGTAACGAGTGTAGAAATTGGCGAACGCGTGGCCTACACCGGCGTCCTCGGCGCTTATGCCGATTCTGCAGCTGTTCCGGTCGATCGTTTGGTGAAGATTCCCGATCAGCTGGATTTCCCTGAGGCCGCGGCCGCCATGCTGCAGGGCATGACGGCCCACTATCTCAGCCATAGCACCTATCCGATAAAGAAGGGCGATACAGTTTTGATTCACGCGGCCGCGGGAGGTGTCGGCGCACTGCTGGTGCAAATGGCGAAAAACCTCGGCGCGCGTGTGATCGGCACGGCAGGTTCAGAAGAGAAAGCCCAACTCGCCCGCGAGGCCGGCGCTGACGAGGTAATCGTCTATACCAAGCAGGACTTCGAAACTGAAACTCGCCGGCTAACTGACGGTCAGGGTGTAAACGTAGTTTATGACGGGGTAGGGAAGACCACTTTCGAAAAAGATCTAAACGTCCTGCGACCGCGCGGTTATCTGGTCCTCTTTGGTGGGTCGAGTGGAGCGGTCCCCCCATTCGATCTAATCACGCTGTCTCAGAAGGGCTCGCTGTATCTGACGCGCCCGAGTCTTCACCACTACATCCATACGCGCGAGGAGTTGGCACAGCGCGCCGGGGAAGTGCTGCAAATGATCGAGACTGGGAAATTGAAACTGCGCATCCACAAAACCTATCCGCTCGGCGATGCGCAACAAGCCCACCGCGATCTGGAGGGCCGGAAAACTACGGGGAAGCTGTTACTGATCCCGTGAACTGACAGGAAGCAGGAGCAGTCGGCAGAAGAACCCAGGATTTTCCATATATCATTTGACATGTCTCATTTGTCATTGAAGAGAGTTGGAAGCTAGTAAGAGAGAGTCGTCGTCGCCACTGTTCACGACCTGCCGATCACTGAGAACACTGTACCGCCGTTCTGCGTTCGGCAATGACAAATGAGACATGTCAAATGATATATGGAAAATCTTGGGTTCTTCTGCCGACTGCTCCTGCCTCCTGCCCCTTTTTCCTAGTCTCTCCGATTCCCGGTGAACCTCAACAGAAAGAAAAACAGGTTGATGAAATCCAGATAGAGTGACAGCGCCCCGACGACAGCATACGTCCCCACGCGGCCATCCGGCAGCGCGACTGCCATCTGCTTCAAGCGTTGCGCGTCCCAGGCCGTGAGACCGGTAAAGACCAATACGCCGACGACCGAAATCACAAATTGAAGGGCATCGCTCTGCCAAAAGAAACCCACAATCATGGCGAGCAGGAGCCCAATCAAACCCATGAAGAGAAACTGGCCCATCCCGGCCAGACTTCTCTTGGTAACTGTTCCAAAGACCGCCGTCGCGCCGAACATCCCGGCCGTAATGATGAAGGTCGAAGCAATGGACGCGCCCGTATAGAGCAGCAAGATGACGGATGAGGTCACACCGGTCAGTGCTGAGTAGAGAATGAAGAGTCCGGCGGCTGTTGCCGGCGCGAGTTTGTCGACCCGTGCCGACAAATAAAAGACGAGTCCGAACTGGGCGATCACCAGAACCCAAAACACCAACCGATTAAGGATGACGAGTTCGATTATCCCCGGCGACGAGGCCACTACAAACGCAGTCACTGCCGTAACCAGCAAACCGAAAAACATCCAGCCATAGACCTTGCTTAGAAAAGCACCGACGCGTTCGTCTCGAACGTCTGCCAACTGCGGCGCAGTAACAGACGATTGATTCCACGAAGGTTGATTCCAACTCATATTTATTTACTCCCTTGTTCTATCTTATCTGTTCTTATATCCGTTCTATCCGTTCTAGTTAATCATTCGTTTGTTTAGAGGTGGGCACCGCCCACCGGTGCGCCGTAGATGAAACGACTCAACTGTAGTGAGACATTGCCACATCCAGAGAATTGAATAGTTCCATTCGCGTTGAAACGGTGGGCCGGGCCCACCTCTAAACGAATCGGAATTCTGAATCATTCCTTTATCCGGTGTCCATTATATCCGGCTTTCATGTCTCTAAGCGAAAGGCGGCCATGCTTGAATCCGACGTCGAGACCGGTCTGGCGTCCTTCATTAACGATAGAGCCGCTAGTCGCAAATCATATGCAGCGATTTAGCTTCCGAGACTGCGTGTAAACCCGTTCGCGGCTGTGCCGCCCGATGTGCAGAAGGGCTGTGCCCTTCTGGAGATACCTAATTGAATTTGGGGCTACGCCCTACGTTAGGGGCGCAGCCCCGAAATGGTGTGGATGTCAGTTTCCGGTGGGGCGGAGCCACCACCTCCCATCGGGCGGCACAGCCGCGAGCGGTAGTTTCCACACAGTCTCTATCGCGAGATGGTACTGACTTCATGCCACAACAGGCCTCATCAAGGTCAAACTGCATCAGTACACATCTTCCTTACGGCTTTGTCCTTCTCGCTGTTATTATTCCCGCCATGCAAAACAAAGAAATCCGTTTCGCCAGTCGCCCGGCTGGTATGCCTACCCTGGAAAACTTTCAATTTGTTGACGCGGAAGTGCCACCCTTGAATGACGATGAAGTGTTGGTGCGCACGCTCTATATCTCAGTCGATCCCTACTTGCGAGGGCGCATGCGTAAGGCCCGGTCTTACATTGCTCCGTTTGAAGTGGGGCAGGTGATCGAGAGTGGAGGGGTGGGGGAAGTTGTTGAGTCACTATCACCCAAGTTCCAACCCGGAGACATTGTCACCGGCATGTTTGGTTGGCGTCTTTACAACGTCGTGAAAGCGAATAATTTGATGAAGGTCTACGCGTTCACTGGACCTGCCGTATCCGGGAATGCCGCCGACCCACCTGCGCCGGTTCCGATCAGCACCGCTCTCGGTGTTCTCGGCATGCCTGGTCTCACTGCTTACTTCGGTCTACTCGACATCGGCAAACCAAAGGAAGGCGAAACGGTAGTTGTTTCGGGGGCAGCCGGCGCGGTCGGCATGACTGTTTGTCAGATTGCGAAGATCAAAGGTTGCAAGACGGTCGGCATCGCCGGCAGCGACGAAAAGAACCAGTACTTGCGCGACGAACTTGGGGTGGATGAAGTCATCAATTACAAAACCGGGGACATCAGGCAGGCGCTGAAGGATGCCTCTCCGAATGGCGTTGACGTTTATTTCGATAACGTCGGCGGCGACGTCTCAGACGCTGTGCTGCCGCTGCTCAACAAGGGCGCACGCATAATCATTTGCGGTCAGATTTCGATCTATAACCTCGACAAATTAGACGTTGGCCCGCGCCCTCAGCCTTCCCTGCTAATTAACAGCGCCTTGATGCAGGGATTCATCATTACGGATTACGCGCCGAGGTTTTCCGAAGGAGTTATGCAGTTGGCCCGCTGGCTCGCGGAGGGAAAACTCAAATACGCGGAGACGATTGTGGAAGGTTTTGAAAACACCCCACAGGCTTTTATCGGCTTATTCAGCGGAGACAACCTTGGTAAGCAGATCGTCAAAGTCACCGATGAGTGACGTGGCTCTCTTTGGAGTGCGCTGACCTTACAACCACCCCAGCCGGGCTGCCCGGCTGGGGACCCCGGTGTCAGCGCTTTGGTCGTCTGCGACCTGTCGCAGCAGTCGGGTACTGGTTCATTTTGAATTGTCATTGTTGAACGCTTAGCGCGCCGCTGACTTGCAGGTACAGAGCGATGCCAGAGGGACATCGGCGACAGGTCGCCGAAGACCAAAGCGGTAACAGGTTACCGCACTCCAAATTATGGTCTTAACCCAGCGCGGGTAAGAAGGTCCTGGAAGCGCTTATCGGAACGCAACCTCGCGAACACCGGATCGACTTTCAAGTTCATCAACCAAACGTCGCGCTCTTCGTAAGCTCGCTCCAGCCATTTGAACGCCTGGTCTTTCTCGCCGAGTCCAGTGTAAATAGCCGCGATCGTGTACGGAGAAACGTAGCGCTTGTTCTCCGTTCCCTGAAGAGCCGCAAGATCAGCCAGCTCGCTTAACACTCGGCGGGCTTCGCCAGGCTTTCCAGAAGCCGCATATGCGTGACCCAAAAGCGCCAGCATGAGCGGACTGCCGGAGAGCTTCACACCCTTTTCAAACTCAGCGATGGCCTGCGGGTACATGCCCTTCTGCTGGTAAGCCAGGCCGAGATACCGCCGCGCCGGAAATGAGTTTGGATCGAGACTCAAAATCTTCGTGCACTGCGCGATCGCTTCGTCGTTTCGGCCGGACAAGTAAAGTATCCAACCGAGATGGGAACTGGCAGTGAATGACAATGGCTCCAGCTGCGAAGTGCGTTGAGCTTCGGCAATCGCTTCGTCGAACCGTTCAAGCGAGGCCAGGTAAGAGCTGTACCACTGATGAGCCGGCGCGTAGGTGGGCTTGTGCTGGATAGCCAGCCGAAACTCCCTTTCGGCTTCTACGCGATCGCGGTCCCAACGAAACTTGATGAACGCGAGCGAGCTGTGGGCCTCAGCGAGAGTGTCATCTATTTCGAGCGCCTTAATCGCGGCCTCTTTGGCTTTGGGAAAACCGTCCTTCGGTTGCTTGACTCCATAAATGACCTGCATGTTGTAGCAATCGGCGAGGCCGGCATAAGCAGCGGCGTAGTTCGAATCAGTATTGATTGCCTGCTGAAAATACTCGATGCCTTGCAGCAGTGCTTCCGGCGTGCGCTTGTTCCAGGAGTTGCGGCCCTTTAAGTAGAGCCGGTAGGCCTCCAATTGCTTTTGCTCTTCGACGTTCAATCTCATGCGCAGGTTTTCAAAGATGTCTCGTGAGATTTCCTCCTGGACCAGCAGAATGTCGGGGAGTCGCCGATCGTAATGTTGGCCCCAGATCTGGGAAACATTATCAAGGTCAATCAGGTCCGCCTGGATACTGATGGTATCCCCGTGGCGGCGTACCCGGCCGGTAACTACTGCGCGGACGTTGAGTTCCTGACCCACCTGGCGAGGATCGACGTTGCGGCCTTTGTAGGTCATCATCACACTGCGCGGCACGACCCGAAGCTTTGGAAGTTTCGTCAGGCTATTGACCAGGCTCTCGGCGATTTCGTCGTCAAGATACTCAGAATCTGCATTGGGACTGTCATCGACAAACGGCAAGACTGCAATCGATTGGATAGCGGCGGTGCTCGCCCCCGCTTTGTCGCGCCCGCTTAAGTAGGTAATGCCGATGATCGCCGCCAGGACCGCCGCCAAGGTAAGCGCCACGGCCAATACGCGCCGCGAGAGAAAAGACCAAAGTCCATGCTCCGAAATGGCCGGGCGGCCGTTCAATTTAGCTTGGATCAGTGGCGGTTGAATCAGTGGGGGCGGCGAAGCCACAACCTCGAGCTGGGGGCTGGAGATGAGTTCCAAAGCCTGGTCACCATTTCCGTTCCGGCGGCTGACCGGCGCCACAAAGCGATAGCCGCGTCTTGGAACAGTCTCAATAAACTGGGGACCGCTCGCGCTCTCGCCCAGAGCTTTTCTTAACAACGAGACGTTTTGGGTGAGATTGCCTTCTTCAACGAAGGTGTCAGGCCACACCCTTTTCATCAGATCGTCTTTGCGGACAATCCGGCCATCGTTCTCCAGAAGCGCGAGGAGTATGTCGAAAGCTTTGGGTGTGAGCGGAACGAAGTCGTCGCCACGCAGAAGTACCCGCTCGTTGGCCTTCAGCCGGAACCGGCCAAACTCATAAAAATCGCTGGTTAGATCGCCCATAAGAGGCTTTGAGAACCATCATTGAGGAATTATTGAGACCGTCTCAAGGACTTGCCGAGCACGCTTGTCCTAGTCTCTGCTTGAAGTCCAGTAGTTCAGATCAGCCTTAGCTTCGAGTTTGTGTCACCCTGCAATCCAGTGGCTGAACTCGGAACTTCTTGGACTCCATTCAATCAGGCTTAGAAACCAAACTTCAATTGCTGGCGAGTCGGCCGTAATTGTAGTCCAAGCGACGATCTCCGGCAATGCAATAGAGTTTTAACTGCGGCTAATTGCCGCTCAAGTTTGAACTGAACAGTTCGCTAACGAAGGTTATGGAGGCTCTCCCTATGATCGCGCCGAAGGACCTCGCTGAGGGCAGGGAATTTCTCATCACTATAGTTGTGAGTGCGGCTGCCGGTCTGGCGGCTTTTCTGCTGGTCGCGTTAATCGTGAACGTGCTGGGGCTCTAGCAGAATACTAGGGGGAAAAGGGGAAAAGGGGAAAGGGTAAGAATTCCTTTTACGCCCTCTTCCCCTTTACCCGTTACCCTCTTCCCCTATTTCACCTTTTATTGCGACCAGGGCGTGGGCTTGCGCTCCCAGCGGTGCTGCTTGAGTTGTTCGGCTAACGCCTTCGGCAGCGGCCCGTCATCGCTGGCGGCAAGGTTGGATTCCACATGTGACAACTTTCGCATGCCCGGGATGATCGTACTGACTGTTGGATTGGTGAGAATGAACCGCAGCGCCAAGTCAGGCAAAGTAATGTGTGATGAATGCTCCTGGTTCCACTTTCGCAGCAGCTCTTTCAAAGCATCGGCCCGGTCTACGCTGGCGATGAGATTCTCCGACACAAAGTAGGTGTTGCGCCAGTCGCCTTCAGGCCATTTGCTTTCTTTCGTGAGCGTGCCCGTGAGGGTTCCTTCATCAAACGGGACCCTGGCGATGACGGCGACCTTCATCTCTTCACACGCCGCGAATAATTCGTCCTCCGGATTTTGATCGAAGATGTTGTAGATGACTTGAACTGCATCAATAGCCCCGGTCCTGACGGCGCGGACACCGTTCCAGGGTTCCCAGCGGTTGATGCTGATGCCAATAGCATTGAGCAAGTGCTGACTACGAAGATCGTCGAGTTTATATAGCCAACGGTCGTCTCTCAGCCAATCATCGTTCCAGGTATGAAACTGAATCAGATCAAAGCTTTCCAGACCTGCATTCTCGAGACTCCGATGGACATATTCTTCAACGTGGTCAGGTGGGTAACTGTCTTTCAGAATAGACTCTGGTCGCGCTGGCCATTGCTTATTCATCGGCGGGACCTTGGTTGCAGTGTAAAGTCGTTGGTCGCGGTTGGCGCGCATCAACTGACCGAGCAGTTTCTCGCTACGGCCATCGCCATAAACATAGGCGGTGTCGAAAAAGGTGCAGCCATTATCGACGGCGGCCTGCAACGACTCGAGCGACTCCTGATCAGACGAACCCGACCAGCCTCCCATGCCCCACATCCCGTAACCGATCTCGCTGACTTGCCAGCCGGTGCGACCAAATTGTCTGTTTCGCATGCTGGGAATAGTAAATGGTAAATGCTAATTCGTTCAACGGCAGGCATCTTGAGTACGTCCAGTTCTGTGGTGTTTCGTCGGCCCTCGTAAAGCAAACTGTTAGTTTGCGTCGGCCGCGCTGCCACTCAACTTGAAGATTCCCAATCAACGCAAACTAACAGTTTGCTTTACATCTGAAGGTTGATTTGGCAACTGAACCACGCAGGATTGCAACAAAGTCCGTTCACTCTCTGTGCTTATCGGAATTGAAGCAGTTACCCCGCGGTTAGTCTCACAAAGGAAAAATCATGAAAAGGTCCGTTTCGTCATTAGTCTTGATTGCGCTCACATTCTCCACCCTGGTGCCGCTTTATGCACAGCAACCGTCGCAATCACCGGCTGACGACGTCGTGCGAATCTCCACCAATCTGGTTCAGGTTGATGCCGTGGTGACCAATAAAGATGGCAATCCGATTAAGGATCTCACGGCTGCTGATTTTGTGGTTTCACAGGACGGGAAACCGCAGAAGGTTGTTTCCGTAACTTATGTCGACGTAGAGACTCCGGATCAACCGGTGGTGGCTCTGAACAAAACCGACAAGAAAGCCCCGATTGCGCCGCCGACGCGCACGCGACCCGAGAACGCCGGACGCGTGCTCACATTTGTTGTCGACGACGGCAATTGTTCCTCTTCGCAACTTGGGATGATGGCCTCGCGGCAGGCTCTGGAAAAGTTTGTTAACGAGCAGATGCGTGCCGACGATCTAGTTGCCATTTATCAAACCAGAAGCGGCAGCAGCGTTCTACAACAGTTTACTTCCGACAAAGCGCAGTTGATGAGGGTGGCCCGCAAAATCCGTTGGTATCCTCCCACCGGAATGTGCAGCGGTAACGCAACCGGCGACTTTTTTGACCCAGCTCGAACCACTTCTGGTAACTCGATGCGTGGCGGTGCGCCGGTTAACTTTGAGAGTGATACGGATCGCGCTAACCGCAACAGGATTGATAACCGCACCCGCAGCAATCAAGTTGTCGGGTTGATTGGTGTGCTGCGGTATATAACGCGCGGCTTGCAGCGAGTCGCCGGGCGCAAAACGCTTTTTTTACTCTCCGACGGGATACCATTGTTTGAGACAGCGTCGGAACAGAAGGGTACAACTAACAGCCCGATGGCGACGTTGAAAATGGGCGATGCCCGCTTTGCCATACTTGATCTGATCGACTCGGCTAATCGCGCTTCGGTAGTTATTAATACCGTCGACGTGCGAGGAGTGCTTATCGGCGGTGGCGACATCAGCGCTGAGGATCAGTTTGAAGGTTTCGGAGGAAGGGGTGGGAACATAAATGTAACCAGTAAGATAGGTGCGACCAGGAGCGCGGCTATTTCAAACTCGCAAAGTGGAATGTCATATCTTGCGGAAGAAACGGGCGGCAGGTTCTATCACGATGCTAATGATCTGAGCGTCCCCGTGAAACGCGCCCTTAATCTGGAAAAGGGCTATTACCTGATTGGCTACCAACCCGACGAAGACACTTTCAAGGGGAAGAAATTTAACAAGATCGAAATCACTGTCAAACGACCTGAACTAAACGTGCGTGCACGTTCGGGATTCTACTCAGTCACCGATGAGAGTCTGCGCTCGAAAAAGCGCACCGGCGACAGTGAGCTTTATGAAGCTATTGCCTCGCCGTTGCCAACTTCCGGATTGGATTTGCAGCTAACCGCTTTCTTCGGTAACACCGGATCGGAAGGCAGCTTTGTGCGAACGTTCCTGCATCTCGCGGGCGACCAGATCTCTTTTGTCGACGAACCAAATGGAGTCAAGAAGGGTGTCTTTGATGTCGTTGCTGTGACCCTAAACGAGAAAAACGAAGTTGTTGAGGACTTCAACGGAACGCATACAATTCGTTTTCCTGCGGAAAACCTGACGGTCATCAGACAAAACGGTCTCATTTACACGGCGGATATTCCGGTGAAAAAACCCGGCGTCTACAACTTCCGGGTCGCCATACGTGATGTCGCTTCAAAACAGCTCGGTTCAGCAGGACAACAAATCGAGGTTCCGGATTTGAAGAAAAACAATCTCGTTTTATCGGAGTTGACCATCGGTGAAGTTCCGGTCAAAGACGGCAAACCGAGTATGCCACCAGTCCAAAAAGCCGAAAACGCATTTGCGGCCGTGGCCACCGTTTCGAATCCCGCGATCAGGCAGTTCAAGCCTGGCACAATCCTTGGCTTTTCCTACAAGATCTACAATGCTGAACTCGATAAGGCGACTCAGCAGCCGCAACTAACTGTGCATGTTCGCATGTTCCGCGAGGGGCAAGTGATAGCTGAAGGTACGGCGCAAGCCGCGCAACTCGAACCACAGGCTGATATGACGCGCATCAGCGATTATGGACATCTGCGATTACCAGGCGAAGCCCTTGCCGGCGACTATGCCCTGCAAATTATCATCAAGGATCTAAAGTCGAACAAAACAACCTCGCAATGGATCGATTTTGCAGTGATCAGATGAACAAATTGCCATCGGCGATCGAACGTCGAGAATGGCTCTTCTGACGTCGGTCTGAAGTCAGGTCTACCAGACGGTCCCGAGACGAGAAGACTCCGGTTCGCGGCTACGCCGCCCGATGTGCGGTGGTGGCTCTGCCCCACCGGACGCTGCGGCCACTTCATTCGGGCTACGCCCCAGAAGTTGGTTGCATAGCCCCGGATTCCATTAGGTGCTACCGGAAGGGCAGAGACCTTCCGCACAACGGGCGGCACAGCCGCGACCGCTGTTCACAAAGTAATTAATGTCGATGGTCTTGGCCGTCGGGTGCTGATTTCCTGCCATCGGGTTCCTGGCTCAATGGCGTTCCTCGGCGTCAGCACCGCTTGCAAAACATTGACGCCGGAAAGGCCCCGAGGCTAGTATCTACGCGGCGTTTCTCGGACCTCTCAGTCCTTCCGATGCGCCGCCCCGCCTAAGTGCGATTACCGCAGTCCAAGCTCTCAGACAAGCCGCGAAGTCTCTTCCAGAACCGGGTTCTCGGCCAATAGTCTGAAGCAATCACCAACTCTCAATAGGACCCGACACCATGAGTGCACAACTTGAACTATGGCGCGTTAGCACGGTCGAAGGCGTCTTCGAAACGGACCTGGCGACGCTTAAACAATGGATAGCCGAAGGCTGTGTCCTGCCGACAGACAAAGTCAGCAAGGGCAACCTGAACTGGATTGATGCCGGGCGCGCCCCGATGCTCAGGGGAGCATTCAACGGCGACCCTGTTGTTAGCGCAGTGACGCAGCCGAGTACCCTGCCTGCCGAATCAGTTCAGCCGGTTGGTGGACCGGTGGATCAAGCGGAATCGTTTGCACCGCCGACTGAAGCTTTGTCGCCCCAGACTCGAACTATGGACGGCGCGGCGTCAGAAAAGGTTTGTTACAACCACCCAGACACGCCAACCCGATATCTGTGTCGCATGTGCAATGCGGCCCTTTGCGACGAGTGTCCAAAATTTGTTGGCTCCAGCAAGATTCCTCTTTGCCCACTCTGCGGCGACCTTTGTAAACCCTATGAGGAAATCAGGACCAAAGCTGCCAGAATAGATTTTCAAGGGTCAGGTTTTGGCCTTAGCGATTTCGGGCGCGCGATTCGCTATCCGTTCCAACACAAGGTGGCCTTGCTGTTCGGCGCCTTGATGTATGGGATCCTTTTGCTGGCAGGTTTCTACGGCAGCTTAGCGGCTTATGTGATTATGTTCGGATGCATGTCTCACGTTATTAGCCAGGTAGCGTGGGGCAGGCTAAATCGCAGTTTCATGCCCGACTTTAGCGAGTTCTCTTTACTCGACGATCTAGTGATACCCGCCTTCCTGGGTGTAGGTATCACGATTGTCACCTGGGGACCGGTTATCGTGCTTTTCATTGCGCTGCTCTTCGGAGTACTGAGCGGGCCAGGAAGGTCGTTACTTGGCGCTCCAGCAACTGGAAGTGCGCAACAATCCTCAGCTCCGTCGTCAGAAGACCTCGCGGTCTTGATGGATCCAAACGCCGATCCCAAAAAATTGGAGGAAGCGAGCAAGAAACTGGATCAACTTAGACCAGGGGCTGAGATCAGCCAGGCGGCGGAGCGTTCGACAAAGGAACAAAATGATCCCGCGGCGGGAATGCGCATGCTGCTACCTTATCTGGGCGCGGGGATTGTGCTGCTCGTGCTGTTTCTGGTGGGTGTGGCCTGGGCCATCTTCTACTATCCCATGGCGCTGGCGGTGGCGGGTTACACGCAAAGTTTCACGTCGGTCATAAACCCGTTGGTAGGGCTGGACACTATACGTCGGATGGGTGCCACCTACTTCAAGGCTTTTGGAATGGTCCTCTCGATCCAGGTGGTGGCCCTTATCGTCACCGTGATTGTGGCCAAGGTTACGTCGCCTCTTGCCTTACCGTTCGTCGGTAATCTGCCGGCAAAGTTCCTGGATGGCACCGTCACGTTTTACTTCAACCTCGTGATTGCGTGTTTGCTGGGTCTTTCCCTGTACAAATGCGCAGACCGGTTGGCCATCGAGGTCGACTAGAGATCAGAGGTTGGAAGTCGATAGGTCCTATTGGACTTGTAGGACCTATCGCTTCCGTCTCAGAGCCCCTGCTACTGCCCCTTCTTCGGCGCTTCAGCCTGCTTTGCTGCTTCAGTCGGCTTGGACACATCAGCGGGCTTTGCCGTACCTGCCTGTGTGGCCCCGTCCGATGGCTTCACTTTCTCGCTGGCTCGAGCGAAGTTAGCACTGTAAATCGCTGTGTTGGGGTCGTTGTTTTGTTTCCCGAGCATCTGGGCTTTTTCATACAGCGGCGCAGCGAGTTCCATCCGGCCGCTCTTTTCGTATGCTTCCGCCAGACTGTCATAGACGTTGGCCGAGTTTGGATATCGGTCGATATTTGTCTTGAAGGTGGCGATTGCTTCCTCAGAGTTACCACCCATGAGATCCTGGTAGCCAAGCTGGTTAATCAGGCTCTCTGGCGTGGAAATCGTGTAATTAAACTTTTCCGACAGCCATTTGTAATGGGCGTCAGCTGCTTTCAGTCCGCCGGCGACGGCCCCGGTTGCGGAATCGCGCGGCATCTGCCAACCGTCAAAAACCTTTCGCAAGCCCGCGTAGTGGCTGCGCAAGACCACTGAACCGTGATCCTCATCCGTCATCTGTATGGCGTCCCATTCAAAACCTTTGATCTGGCTCTTGGCGAGCGCCTGCTTAAACTGTTCAAACGCTTTGCCGATCGCTCCAGGCTCATTACCGAGCGAGGTAAACAGCGTCGCGCGCAGCTCCTTACGAGTTTTGAGAAACTCTTCGGCGCGCTGGAGGGTTGCGTTGTCGCTCCACTGGAGAGAGGGACTGACTGCTACGTATGAATTGAATAGTTCCGGGCGCGTGATCAAAGCATGCACTGCGAAGAGCCCGCCAAACGAATGCCCGGCCAAGACGCGATACGGTTGCACGCGATAACTCTTTTCGATCTCCGGAATCACTTCCGTCTCGATAAACTTCAGGAAATTATTGGCCCCGCCTGCCGTTGGAAACTGAGCTGCGTTGGGGCCGGTCGCTTTGGTGGGCGTCAAATCACGGGTGCGGTCGGTATTAGCAATCCCTACCACAATCATGTCGGCCATGCGACCATTGTTTACCAAAAATTCAATGGTGCTGGTGGTGTGGCCAATATGGGCATTTCCGTCTGTCATGTAGAGCACCGGGTACGCCATCTTGCTCTTTTCATATCCGGCAGGTGTCCGAACCAGGATTACTCGATCCTCTCCCAGCACGGTGGATTTGATCGTCAGCTTCGCCGGCCAGGCGCCGCCGCCGCCGTCGCCGCCCTTCTGGGCCACCACAGCTGAGGAAGAGAGAACCAGCAATACGAGGGCACCCAACAGACCAATTGTTTTGTTGGTGAATTGGCGTCGAGACCACAGGCTTCGGGAAGTGTGTCGTTCGGTTGCGCTAACAAATACAGAAGAGGTTGTCATTTCAAGGCTCCTAGGTTGAGATCGTTCGAAAGCAAAAAGTCGGTTAGAGAGTACATAGAGTCAGAACCACAGAACTTCAGTCGCAGGTAACGATTGAGGCGAAGATGGAAATTCGAAAGCGCTTTTTATACCAGCATAAACGACGAAGCGAAACATTTGTGACCAAGCGGCCAAAAGCTGGGGTGAACAGGAGGTTGATGGAGCCACGGCACCCGTCTCCGCCCGTCGCAACAATTCTCAACATTCGAAGATCTCGAGCTCAACCAGGGTGGCGACTAAGTGTTACTCCCTGCAATCTTCTCCTGACGCCATTTCACCGAAAGCCTTACCTGAGCTAAATTGTCCAAAACTTATCAACAAAGGGGACCGAATCAATGTCAACCAAAATGGCCGTTACGCCCGACCGGGTTATGCAACTTGGCCTTGGGTTCATGGCCTCAAAGACGCTTTTGAGTGCCATCGAACTCGAATTGTTTACCACCCTCGCGAACGGACCAATGGACCATCACGACTTGACCCGTAGCCTCGGGCTGCATAGTCGCAGTTCGCGCGACTTCTTCGACACCCTCGTCGCGCTCGGCATGCTTGAGCGGGAAGATGGGCTCTACCGCAACACACCTGAAGCCGATCATTTTCTGGTTCGAGACAAACTCACTTATTTAGGCGGCATGCTCGAGATGGCCAACGAGCGGCTCTATCCGTTTTGGGGTTCACTAACTGAAGGCCTGCGCACCGGCGAACCACAGAATGAAGTAAAGACAGGCGGACCCGGACTCTTTGAAACCTTGTACGGCGATCCTGAACGGTTGCGTCTGTTTCTTGGCGCGATGACGGGCCTCAGTATGGGAGCGTCGATCGCTATCGCGGAAAAGTTTCCCTGGAAGAATTATCAAACCGTGGCCGACGTGGGTGGAGCTCAGGGCGGTCTGTTGGTCCAACTGTGTCTGGCCCACCCACATCTGCGCGGCAATAATTTTGACCTGCCAGTCGTGGGCCCGATCTTCGAAGATTATGTTTTGGCAAATGGTCTAAGCGATAGATTAGGCTTCTTGCCCGGTAGTTTCTTCGAGCAACCGTTACCGTCGGCGGACGTTATTACGATGGGGCACATTCTTCATGACTGGGACATCGACCAGAAACGAATGCTACTCGAGAAGGCTTACCAAGCGCTGCCTGATGGTGGAGCTTTGATCGTATTCGAAGCACTCATCGACGATGATCGCCGCCACAATCCGTTCGGTTTATTGATGAGTCTCAACATGTTGATTGAAACTCCCGGAGGTTTTGATTACACCGGCAGCGATTGTTCCGAGTGGATGCGCAAGGCGGGATTCAGTTCGACTCGGGTGGAAGCATTGGCGGGACCTGATTCCATGGTGGTGGGAATTAAGTAACGCAAACTGTTAGTTTGCGCGCGATGCGGAGGTTGCCGGCTTGTATGACTACGAGTCATGGCAAACTAACAGTTTGCTTTACGGCATGCTCAACAACCGCTAGACAGTGGTGCGCAAACTCTGAGCGATGATCGGGACAATGCGGCGTGGGACCGCGATAGCTTCTTTGATGTGTCGAGCGTGCGTGAAATGACCAGCGACATAGATCCCACGCACGTTGGTTTCAAAAGTTTCGGGATCATAGACCGGAACTTCCGTGAGCTTGCCTGGTTCGGTTTCTACGCCTAACTTTTTCAGCAGGGTCAGATCGGCGTCACTGCCAATGAGCACGAATACTACGTCGTTGGGAATTGTCAGCGTCTCCCCTTCTTCTGAGGTTAAGGTGACGTCGCGCTCGGTAACCCGGACGACTTCTTTGTAGAGGATGACGTGTAGACGGCCGGCTGCCACTTCCTGGTCCAACGGCTCACGCACCCAATGTTTCATCGCACCCGCCTTCGGATCGCGGTTCTCCCAATCTTCGCGCCAGATGGCCAACGTCGTGCGCGCGCCCTCCTCGGAGAGAAACAGGGCCGCTTCTGCGGCGCTATTGCCACCACCAACGACGAGTGCATCTTTCCGAACATATGCGTACGGTTCGACAAAGAGGTGATGAACCTTAGCCAGATCTTCTCCGGGAATGTTGAGTAGCCGGGGATGGGCCATGGCCCCGATAGCAAACAAGAGCCGGAGGGCGCAATAGTCCTGCTTGTCGGTGTGGACTAAGAATCCTTCCGGCTGGACTTTTTCGACGCTAACAACTTCCTCGCCGGGGTTTACGTTGAGATCGTGATCGAGTACGAAATGAATGTAGTGGGAAAGCAACTCTTCGCGGGTGGGTTTCTCGCGGCAGGGCTTAAGTGCACCTTCATTCATTTCCAGTTCGTTTGGAGTGGAGAAGAGCGTGCGGCCCACCGGATACTGCCGGATAGTATCGGCGATCGTGCCCTTCTCGATCACGACATAACTCAGGCTTTCCTCGGCGGCTGCGCGAGCGGCAGAGAGTCCGGCTGGGCCAGCGCCGATGATCAGTAAATCGAGAGGATCGGTCATGACTTAATAGTCCAAAGTCCAAGGTCCAAAGTCCAACGTCTGTTTCTCGTGCGCGTCAGACATACTCTGAATTGAAATCTGGCGAAGGACAATACAGCCGGGCAATACGAGATTTTCCCTTCTGGACATTGGACTTTGGACATTGGACTTTAGACCTTCTTAGAAGAACACTTCGCCCCGCGCCACCACCACTGAAGGGCCGCCCACCTTCACTTGATCGACTGATCCGGCATTGCCCTTAACGTCCAGGTTGATTCTGCTGGGGCGATGCATGAAGTCGCCTTGTTCGATAACGAACCGGATTCGCCCGTCCACAGCCTCCACATTAGCCGCGCCGTGATGAACCAGGTAACCGCCCAGACCGCCGGCGGCGCTGCCAGTAGCCGGATCTTCCGAAATGTTATCTGCCGGTGCGAAGAGCCGGGCATGAGCTCGCGCGTTGCCAATCTCGATTGTTTCCCGCGTGAATGGGTAACAGCCTGTTGCGCCGGCCCGCTGGTAGATTTCCGACAGTAGTGCGGCATTAACCCGACATCGTCGCAGATCCGAAAGCGATCGAATCGGAACCGCGAGGAATGGCAAGCCGGTGGAAATCACCTGAATCGGCAGGTTCTCATCCAGATCCTCGCGCGCGAGTCCGAGTGCACGGGCGAGTTCGGCTTGCTCCTGCGAGTCGTCAAGGTCGCGCACAATCTCAAACTTACCCTGGGTCATCACCACCTGAAGAGGCGCGCCATCCGCAAACTCTATATCGACCGGCAGCACCCCAATGCCGAGCTCATGATGAATGCGCTTCCATCCATTGCCGCCATCCGGTAACGGCACAATGCCTTCACGCGCCAGCGCGTTCCAGGTGCCGACTACAGGATGCCCTGCAAACGGAATCTCCCGCGCCGGCGTAAAGATCCGCAACCGGCGCAGCACGATGGGAGCATTACCGTCTTTACTGGCTTCGGCTGACAGCGAATCGTCCGCCGCCGGCAGTTTACTGTTGGCTGTCTGCTGATTGCTGACTGGTGGCTCCTGATTGCTATCCGGCTTGAGCACAAACACAGTCTCCGAGAGATTCATCTCGCGGGCAATCTTCATCATCTGGTCATCAGTCAAACCCTCGGCTTCGGGAAACACCGCCAGCGGATTGCCTGCGAAGGCTTCGCTGGTGAAGACATCGAGTTGAATGAAACGATAGCTGCTCAATTTTTTCGCTCCAGTTTTGTTGCGATACGTAACCACCATCATCACGGCGTCCGCTGGCTATGGTCAAGCGCTGAGAATTTTCGCTGAAACGTTTTTGCACTTCTCGTCATTACCATTGAACCGACAAGGTAAGGATCAGTTTACGAAAAACTAACTCACCCCACGCGAACCAGAAGGGAATCGAGGACCTCATGATAGCCCTACCCGACAATCTAAGTTGGCGAGAATGCACCTCAACCGGCATTCTCGCTCCCCATGCAAGGAGCCTTGCAAAAACTCTTGACAAGGTCGGGGACGTGGAATATGGTGCGGGCGTTCTCATCGTCTCGCGTTTAATGCGGCGCGCGCTTCACAAACGCGCATGCTCGTTAGTGATTAATATTACTCATACCTCGTAGACCCGATGAGATTGTTAAGCAACGTTTCAACAGGCCATATCTTCTGAAAGTCCACCCGCGCCGGCCGCCTCTGTCAAATAATTTCGAAACTTTCGCCGGCAGAACCGAAGGAGCAACTCATGCAAAAGTTAACCAAGTTCAGATATAGAGTTCGCCCTCCAAAAGACAACGTCCCCGGTGAGGCGATAACAATCAAGGTCACGCCGACTAACTTCGACGACAGCCTGTTTTCCATTGTAGCGACACGTGACGATCAAGCGTTCCTACCGGATCCCGGAACCGAAGATGCTCCTACTTACAGCCTGGATGTCGTCAAGCCGGCCGGACAAACGCATCGAGTGATCATGGAGTTTTCATTTCAAACGGATGCACCCGATGCAGCGCTCTATAACGTGGTCATTTCTGGAGAGAGTGACGTGGGCTGCCCTTGCGGATTCACGATAGATTTGAGCACTCAGGACCGATCTCCCAACATCAGTTTCCGGAGCAAGCCCTAATTCGTGAATCCTGTTTCAATAGTTAGTTGTGGGGGAAGAGAGGCGAGCGTATGAAAACACTGAATCGAGTATTGCCTTCATTATTGATAATTCTTTGCCTTGCGACGATCGCAGCATCACAGGAAAACACCAACTGCGATCAAATGCGATCCAAGCTCGCACAGCTGGAGCAACTGGACCTCAGTGCGATGTCTCCATCGCTCCAACAGTTATACAAAGAGTCGTTGCTAAAGGTTTACACACAGTTCAGCAGGTGCGTTAAAGGGGAAATCACGATTGCCACCGAAATGCAACGATCGGTCGCCGGCACTGACGCGGCTGTTTTGGTTCACGATCGGCTACAGGCGCTGAATCGAGAAGATGCCAACGTCGATGCCAAGATAATCCTGCTGCGTGATTCGCTGAACCTCCCTAATAATCCTGAGACCTTATCTCAGCCAGACCGTGCTAAAGCGTCGGTGATTGCCTCGCAGCCCGTCGAGCGCGCGCTCTCTCATGCGGTCCCTCCTGGCCCGCCGGCGGCGGTTGTTTCCCCTCCGATTCCGCAAGTGGATGTGAACTGCGTGCCCGGCGGCACTTACGATAGCCCACCACCGCTCCTTGCCGATATTGTGGGGAGGGACGTAGCAGATGCGGTAAACAAAAATGACCCGGATCTCGCAACCGCGTCAGCGAACTTGATGATTCTCTATACAATCATTGACGCGGCGTCGCCCACCAGCTCGGAGCTACTGCGAGGCCTCGAAGCCTATAGATACCTGGGTGAGACCGCCCGAACCGATAAGCAGTTGGGCGGAGCTGCAAACTCCCACGGAGCAGTTAGCGCGATAGAAAAGCCCGGGTTCGCCAGCCTGCTTGGTTTCGCCGTCGAGCACGGGGCCATAAATAAAGAAAACGATGGGACTAATCTGACCCTTAGCACTTCGCTGTATTCTCTCTATGCAATTAATAAAGAGAACACGGCCGCCACCTATAAGCGGGCGGGCATACTCAATCGCGTTGGTCTCGCCGCCTCTTTCGCAGTTGATAACACGACCTCGGACCTGGCAAACGCTCGCAGAAATAACCTCAATCAATGGTCGGTAAAGGCCAGGTTATTTGGAGACCGCAGTACCAGATCTGCCCGGTATGAGCAGTTTTGGAGGACCAAGATCGAGCCGCTGATAAGTGCTCGTTTGCTGGCTCTTGGTGGAGCAATCGAAGGACTCGCGAAAGATGAACGCATTCCCGGCTATGACCAATTGGAAGAGGATCTAACGCTGTGCATGCTTGATCAGATAAAGAAACGAATGGATGAAGCCGATTACAAGTCAGCAACAGTAGCCGAGCGCGAGAAATTCTTGACCGTCCTGGTGCTGGGGCTCTTGAGATCGTCGGTGTTCGACGCTATTAAGAACGGCCAACTGAAGCCTACCGCCGAAGCCATTACCCTAATTGAAACGCAGTATGTTCCCAGTCTCAAGCTTGCCCTCGACAATTTGAAAAAGGCGGGAGGGGAAGTGGAAAAGAAACTCGAAGAGTTGAACGGCAGCCCGCTCGGAACCTTCGCTTACACAAATTATCGAATTCCTACAGGCTCAGATTATTCGGAAGCCAAGTTTCTATTTGAGCAGGACCAAGGGCCATTCGGTCCCCTTAAGTTGACCGGCAACGTTGGACTTTCTGTTTACAACAAGCCCAACCCGATTCTGAATCAGCAGAGGCTGCGAGACGTTACCGCCGCGCTGTCTTTCGAAGGCTCTAGCAGAAGTCCTTTTGCGGAGCGTGAGAATCAGAGCAGGATTACCTATTCGTTTGTCGGACGCTACCAGCGGTTTTTTGAGAACAGAAACGTGGCCGGACGCACGCCGGATATTCGCGTACTTCAGTTTGTAGCGGAGATCCCCTTCATTAAGGGACTAAGCTTGCCCTTGTCGGTATCCTACTTAAATGCTACGGAAGAACAGAGGAAAGACGGGTTTAAGTTTCACTTCGGCATGCGGCTCGACACAGATAAGCTGATCGAGTTGTTAGGGAGTTCGAAACCTTAAATACGAGCAGAGCAAAATTCTGTCTTCATCTATTAAGGTCCGGAAACTATCGAGCCTAGCTCTGGCTGGATTCGGCGTTACTTCTGTCAACGATTTCGTAAACAGCAAAAACACACTCGATTACTAACGTCGCACCTCGCGACCGCAGTTTCCGATCTGACGGAATCCTAATCTAAGGAGAATCCCCCATGAACCTTGGTGTCTTGAATACCATCATCGCAGTTGTGATTGTGCTGTTGGTTTTGAGTTTGATTGTGCAGGCAATCCAGGGTTTTCTTAAAAAGCTTCTGAAGCTGAAGTCGAACCAGATCGTGGAATCCCTGGAGGACCTTTATGAGCAGGCCCTCGCTGACACGCCTCCAGGCACGCCCGCTGCGGGTGCCGGTGCCAGTCCCTTCGACACCATAAAAAAGGTGGTGCAGAGTTGGCTAACGGCGCTCTCGACGTTGGTTGGCAAACTGTTGAGACGAAAGCCGGCAGCAGGTGACGCTGCGGTGGTGAGGTCTCCGGCGCAACAATTCACCGACCAGATACTTGGAGAATTTACGGCGATTGGCAGAAGCAGCAGGTGGGGGAATCCGGTGCTTGATTCCCTTTCCAAGGAAGACCTGCTCAAGATCATGGCTAAGCTGGAGTCGGAACGCTTTTTACCTGATTACGTTACTAAGTTTCAGACAATGGTAGATGAGCTCAACGCTTTGAGGACGGCGATTGAAGCTCTTTCCAACAATGCCATCTTAACTGGAGCCGCCAGCGCAAAGCTCGCCGAGATAAGAATGGTGCTTGCGCCGCTCTTCTACGATGTGCAGGCAATCCTCAAAGGTGACAAGGTCAAACACAACGTGCTCCTCGGGGATCTCTTGAGACTGGGAAATCTCAACTTGAACAGAGTGCCGGAGCTTCTCAATGACGCACAGCTGGCTATCACTCAGGAGATTGAAGTAGCGAGCAAGAGCAACCTTTCCGATCGCGTGAAGGCGTTGAATGACTTGTCGGGTGAGTTGGCGAAAATCGCCGTGCTGATTGGCAACTTGAGTCAGAAGTTTGACAACGCTGTGGCCCCGCTGCGAATAAAACTGACCCAGGTAGGAACGTGGTACGACACGGTAATGCAGAGCTTCGAAGAACGCTACGCCCGTAGCATGAAGACCTGGGCAGTGATTGTCAGCATCGTGGTTGTCATACTTTTAAATGCGAACTTTTTTAACGTGTATCGCAGTCTTGCTAAGAATCAGGTTCAGACTAATCTAATCGTGCAGAATGGTCAGAGGGTCCTCGAGGCTGCAAATAAAGCTACTGCCACCCCCACTCCGGCGGATTTGACTGCGACGCCTGAACCGACCCCAGAGCAGAGCGCGACGCCGGCGGCAACGCCGGCATCCAGCCTAGCCACGAATACCACCTCGACGGCGACGCCTGAAACAACACCTGCCGGGACGCCTGAAGGAACCCCTTCACCTTCACCCTCGCCTTCGCCAAGTCCTGTGAACATAAAGAAGGAGGCCGAGGAGACTAAACAGAATATCGATCTCTACGTGAACATGTACGAAGATTTTGGATTTTCACCACTCAGCTCAGAACAATTCCGTTCCTGGGTGTGGAGTACCGGAGGATGGACCTGGCTTTGGGGTAAGGAGGCGCAGATTAGGGCTGGTACGATCTCTTCTTTCAATTCAACAGGTTTTTGGGGGTTGACGATAACCAGGAATGAGAAAGGCGTGCCGCTCACCGCTCCAGTCACGATCACGAAAGACGAGAGCGGCCTCCCACTCCCGGTCCCGATCACTGTGCGCAAAACTATCTCTGCAGACTGTCAGGAAATCGATAACGAGGGCTATTCGCTGACTTACGACGGACACACGCCGGTTAGCTGTGCGCCGGATTGGCGGCCGGTAACGCGTCTCGAGTGGTGGGAAAGTCGCAAACATGATGCGTCGGTACTTTTTGGCTGGGCCATCATGGTGCTCTTGCTAAGCGTCGGTGCTCCTTTCTGGCAGGATGCTTTGGAATCGCTGTTTGGGGTTAAGAACCTGTTACGGCAAAAGTCGGGTACTCAGAATATTGAAAAGGAAAGTGGCGCGGGTAATCCCAAACAGTCGTGAGAGCCCATGATTGTCAGCCGGTAGTTTGCGCAACTGGGCTTGGCACAAAAGTATTTTGGCCCAGGACGCCTTAGCGGACGACTGATAATAGCCCAGCGATTCAGAGTCTGTGTCGGACTCTTCTTCTCAGCGCCAACGGCGCGAAATGGAAAAGCCTGGGCCATCGGCCCAGGTGAGTTCGGGTGAGCCTCTCAGCGCTGAAGGCGCGAAATGGTCTGGGGGCAGCGCACCCACTGCGAACTTCGGTTGACTCTGCCTATTTCGCGCCTTCAGCGCTTTGAGCTTTGATTGATCTCTACCTGGGGCGTTGCCCCAGGCTTTTCCATTTCGCGCCTTTGGCGCTGGGGGGCCGGAGTTTTGACACAGAACTGTTCATCACTGGCACTTAGTCTGTATTTTTTCCGTCCTCCAGTGAACTGCTGGGCTACTCTCGTCGTTCGCGAAACGCGGGCTAGGCGTGAAACACTTCCCTGTAACTCACATTGCGAAGCATCAGCAGCGCTCGCTATAATGCCGTGCATTGCCAAACACTAAAATCGAAAACTCGCTTTCTCCGGCGGAGAGCTTTGCCTCGAAGCTTCACGGCATACTCCTTCCTTTGCCTACTCCGTTCACTGACTCCGGAGATCTTAGCGATAGTGATCTCAGCGCAAACATCGCAAATTGGAATACGACCGGAATCGCGGGACACGTTGTGCTGGGTTCTACTGGCGAACGCGTCAACCTGGATGAACGCGAGTATCTGCACGTAATCGAGGTTGCCCGTGCCGCAGTCCCGGACCATCTCTTGTTTATCGTCGGCGCCGGCCAACAGAGCACCCGTACAACTATCGGTGAAGTGACCCAGGCTACGGCGGGCGGCGCTGATGCGGTGCTGGTGCTGACCCCATATTTCTATCGTTCAGCAATTACGCAAGCAGCCCTGGTGGATCATTATCACGCTGTCGCTGATGCCGCTCGGGTTCCGGTCATTCTCTACAGTATGCCCGCCCTGACCGGGATTAAGATCGAACCGGAGACAGTGGCCCGTTTGAGCGAGCACCCAAACATAATCGGAATCAAGGATAGTTCCCCTGACATCGAGGGGTTAAAAAATACCGCGAGCCTTTGCCCGGATAGCTTCGCAGTCCTGACGGGTAATGGGACGGTGTTACACGAGGCGCTGGTCGCGGGAGCGTGCGGCGGCATACTCGCCGTCGGTTGTGTGGTGCCGGATATTTGTTTGGAGATCTTTCGCGCATTCAATGCCGCGGAAATTGAACGCGCCGTTGCTTTGCAGACCAAACTTACTCCGCTGGCAGCGGCGGTTACGACCCGCTTCGGCATTGGGGGGCTGAAGGCTGCGCTTGAAGTGAAAGGTTATGTCGGCGGCGCGGTGAGGGCACCGTTACGCGTACCGGGTAACGAAGCTCTCGAAGAGATTCGAACGCTTTTGGAAGCTGCGGAGGGTGCGCTGAACGACGTTTCATTGCAATCAGCAACGCAGAGTTTGTGAGAACCACATTCCGCAATGAGTCCTGCATGAGCTACTGTTTGCCCCGAAGGGGCTACGCCTCAAAGCCCAGGGTTGCCGCTTCGGCTACCCTGGGAAAGACAATTCACAACATTACAACCGCAACGCGGTTGCGACTGATTTCTTGCGGCCATGACGCAACCGCCTTGCGGTTGA
>JANNJZ010000024.1:0-6855 GCA_031396065.1 Pyrinomonadaceae bacterium
CACCATCGAAACTACTCCGGCACCCTGATATCAGTAAAGAATACGTTCGTTTAGAGGTGGGCACCGCCCACCGGTGCGTCGTGGATGAAACCATTCAGCTACATAACCCAGGTTTATCACGTAGCCGACTCGTTTCTTCGAGAGCGCACCGGTGGGCGGTGCCCACCTCTAAACGAACGTATTCTTTACTGATATCAGGGTGCCGGAGTAGTTTCGATGGTGGTCGTGCACTATCGCGTTAGCGCTCAAACGCTGAACTTTGGAGTTTTTGGAACTTTCCGGGGCGCTGGCGCGAATTAACACTGACAGCAATTAATTTGACGATAGCGGACGGCGAAAAGAGTTAGCTAAGCAAATTCAAGGATGAAATCGCACACAGACCCCTCTGACAGCGAGTTGCTCCAGTCTATGTTGGCTGGAGAGGAAGAAGCCCTGGCGTCCTTGTATCGCCGGCGGCAGGGCGGCATCTATCGGTTTGCTTTGCAGATGTGTGGTTCTCAAGCACTTGCCGAGGATGTGACCCAGGAGGTTTTCATGGTTTTAATTCGGGATGGCCAGACTTTCGACCCAAATCGCGGCTCATTGAACGCTTTTCTAGTGGGCGTTGCCCGCAACCTCCTCCTTAGGCGGCTTCAGCGCGAACGCTTCTACGCCCCCATTGACGATAATTCAGATGATGACGCGCCTGTCCACGCGTCGTTTACGACGACGGACGGGCCGTTGGACGAACTTTCACGAATAGAGACCATCAACTCGGTAAGAATGGCTGTCCTGGCTTTGCCTGAGCGCTACCGCGAAGTAGTGGTGCTTTGCGACTTACAGGAAATGAGCTATGTCGAGGCGGCTGACATTCTTAGTTGCGCTGTTGGGACCGTCCGGTCGCGGCTGCATCGCGCCCGAGCGTTACTGATTGAGAAGCTCAGGCCTGCCCGCCAGGAAGGCGCGGCTGCCAGCACAGCTGGATCGGCGAGGTGTTTCGCATGAACTGTCAAAACTTTGAAAGCATAGTCAACGAATTAGCCCGACAGCAGATGATCGAAGCAGGTGCGCGTGATCAGGCTCTGGCTCACGCCGAGCAGTGTGGTGAATGCACCCTCAGGCTGGGTGATGAGCGCGCCTTAACCCAAAGCCTGCGTGATCTGACAACTGATATGAGTGGGCTTGAAGCTCCGGCGCGGGTCGAAAGTGAACTCCTGGCTGCCTTTCGTCGGCAAACAGTTAGTGGACCATTGGCCTTTAAAGCTCAGTCGCCCAAGCGTAACTGGAGTTATTGGGCCACAGCGGTGGCTGCTGCAATATTGTTAGCCGTCATTGTTGGCATTGCTACGATGTCGATGCGTCCGCGCGCGACGGAGGTAGCGGCCGAGAGTCCATACATTCCACCCTTCCGCCCGGGAGTCGCCAACAACATCGAAGCTGGGCCGCCGTCTACAGGTGGGGAAAAAGTATTGACGTTGTTACCAAAGCAGGGAACTAAATTGTCGAATCACAACCCAAGACGTCGGACGAATTCCCAGGGAGCGCGACCCAACTCCCGGGATAGCCGAGCCAACCGCGATCCCCTGGAAGTGAATAGCGATTCAACCGTGGCCGCCAACTACGGAAATGAAATTGCGACTGATTTTATGCCGGTAGGATATGCGAGCCCGCTGAGCCTCCAGGACGGTGGACAAGTGATGCGGGTTGAACTGCCTCGTTCGGCGCTGGCGGGATTTGGTCTGCCGGTCAACATGGACCGAGTCAATGAAAGAGTTAAGGCGGATGTACTGGTAGGCACTGACGGTCAGGCCAGGGCTATCCGTTTTGTTCAGTAAGCAATCTTTAACTATTCGATAGATAGCGGGCCCAACGCCCACGAAAGGAAACACAATGAAAAGTAAATGGAGTTTATTTGCGGGCGTCCTTGTCTGCGTCCTGGCGATGACCAGTGTGATCTTTGGTCAACAGAGAACAGTAGTGGTCCAGCGCGATGGAGCTGGCCAGGGTCACGAAGGTCCCGGAAAACCCCCACCGCCCGACCACACGTTTACGTTTGTGTCGACAGAGATGAACTTTGACGGCAAGCTGGTCAAGGGAGCCCCTTATTCGGCGAAGGCGGTTACGGAAACAACTCAAACTCTCGGCGACGGAAATCGCATCGTCAACAAGTCTGAGGCTGCGGTTTACCGTGACGGTGAGGGCCGCACCCGTCGGGAACAGTCGCTGCGCGCAATCGGTCCTTTTGCCACCACCGGCGAGCCGGCCCAGGCAATCTTCATCAACGATCCGGTGGCCGGCGTGAATTATTCACTCGACACGCGGTCGATGGTGGCGCGCAAAATGTTGCCGATGAAGTTTGAGTTCAAATTCGACAGTCCTGATGGTGTAAAGCACGATGGTGTAAAGGTTGTGACTGGCACGTCCAGAGTCGCAGCGCCGGACCGAATCGAAGTACACAACGAGGTCTTCATGGGGCCAATGCCTCCTCCAATGCCTCCGGGGGTTGGAACTGGTGGCATGGTCATGCAATGGCACGGTGGACCGGAAAAGCGTGGCAAAACCGAGTCACTCGGCAAGCAGACGATTGAAGGTGTTGAGGCTGAAGGCACCCGCAATGTAACCACTATCCCGGCGGGTGAAATTGGAAATGAGCGGGCGATTGAGATCGTCTTCGAACGTTGGTATTCACCGGAATTACAGACCGTGGTGATGACCCGACACATTGACCCGCGCTTTGGTGAGACGTCTTATCGCCTGACAAGCATCAGCCGAGATGAACCAGCACGCTCGCTTTTTGAAGTTCCTTCAGGCTACACCATCAAGGAAGGCGGCGGTGGTGGTGGGGTTCAACAGATGCGTATGAGAAAGCCGGCTCCGCCCCCTCAGGAATAACGGCGCGGCTGAGCGGAACATTCATTAGGTAGAACAGCGAGCCTTAGTTGGTCCATAGCCAACTAAGGCTCGCTGTTTTTGTCCTACCTCCCGTTTAGAGGTGGGCACCGCCCACCGGTTCGACGTCAAAGGCAACGAACCGCGTTACCGTCAGCTTAGAGCGATTACTCGTCTTCCTCGCCTCCGCGAATACGTCCTTCCGCTCGCGATTGTTCGATAACCTTTTGAGCGAGATTTCCGGGAACCGGATCGTAGTGAGAAAACTGCATGTGGAATGACCCACGCGCCGCGGTGATTGAATTCAGCGTGGATTGATAGTTCAGCATTTCAGACATCGGCACCTGCGCTTTGATCAACTGTTGTTTCCCGGTCGTCTCCATGCCCTGCACCCGGCCGCGACGGGAATTCAGATCACCCATGATGTCGCCGCTGTTTTCCTGAGGCGCGGTTATTTCCACGTCCATGATCGGTTCAAGTATCGAAGGCCTCACCTTCTCCATAGCCGCCCGAAAAGCCTTCCGGCCCGCCGCGCGGAAGGAATGCTCATCTGAGTCGACGTTGTGATATGACCCGTCAATCAGTTGGACTTTGAAATCCACTAACGGGTAACCGGCGATGGCTCCCGATGCGGCGGCTTCGATGATCCCCTTCTCAATGGCCGGCCGGAACTGCTGCGGCACTGATCCGCCAAAAATCTTGTCTTCAAAGACAAACCCGCTGCCTCGCGGTAGGGGTTCAAAGATAACCTTGCAATCCCCAAACTGGCCGCGCCCGCCGGTCTGTTTCTTATGACGTCCCTGGACCTCGGCTCGCTGCGTAATCGTTTCCTTGTAAGGAACCTTGGGCGGATGCAGCGTGACTTCTACTCCATAACGCTTCTTCAGTTTCTCGACCACGGTTTCGACGTGTAACTGCCCCGAACCGGAAAGGAGGAACTCCTTGGTTTGTGCATCGCGTTCGAAATGAAGTGCCTGATCCTCCTCCAGAATCTTGTGTAGCGCGACGCTGATCTTCTCCTCATCCTGACGGGATTTGGGTTCAATGGCGAAGGCGATGGCGGCCTCGGGATACTGAACCGGGTCGTAAACAATCTGCGCCTGCTTGTCGCAAAGGGTGTCGCCCGTTTGTGTCTCTTTAAGTTTGACGCAGGCAATAATGTCGCCAGCATGGGCCTCAGGAACTTTGTCGATTTGTTTGCCCTGGATTGAATGCAACGTGCCCAGTCGTTCCATCGCGCCGCGGCTGGAGTTGAACACATTGGCGTCATGCTGAAGTTTGCCGCTGATTATCTTCATGATGTTTATGCGCCCGGCGAAGGGATCGGCAACAGTGCGAAAGCAATAAGCCGAAAACGGTTCGCTGTCGCTGTACTTGCGGGCAAGCTTTTCGGCATCCGGGCCCGCGTCAACGGGCCGGCCAAACTCTGCTTCATGGTGTGCGGGATCGGGTGCGTAGTCTACGAGGCTATTGAGCAGGGCGCGCAGTCCCACCAGCGTTTCACCGGACACGGCAAACACGGGGCAAAGCTTGCTCTGGGCGATCGCCTTATTAATGTTGGGAAGTATGTCCGCCTCATCGAGGGTCCCGTTCTCGAAGTATTTCTCCATTAGGGCATCGTCAGACTCGGCTACCAGTTCGACCAGCCGCTCTCGGGTCTTATCAACAAAATCACGTCCCTCAGTCGGCATTTCGATCTCTTTGGCCTGCCCGTCGGCCCCCAGTTCGTAGGCTTTCATATGGACCACGTCTACGACGCCGCGAAAGTCCTTCTCTTTTCCGATGGGCAGGGTGAAGGGGATGATGGCGCGACTGAAGGTTTTCTGAGCGCTCTCCACGGCCTTGCCAAAGTCGGCATGTTCCTTATCCAGGCGGGTCACCACCATGATTCGTGGCACCATAAATTCATTCGCATAGGTCCACGTTTTTTCCGTTTGGACTTCAACTCCTTTTACTCCGTCAACGACGACGAGGGCACAATCAGCAACGCGCAGGGCCGGACGCGCGTGGGCCACAAAGGCGGCGTACCCGGGGGTGTCTATAAAGTTAATTTTAGTATCGCGATGTTCTAAATGGGCGAGTGCAATATTGAGGGTGATCTTGCGGGCGATCGAATCTTCGTCGTGATCGGTAACAGTGGTGCCTTCCTGGACCTTACCCCAACGCGGTGTGGCTCCGGCGACGTAGAGAAGAGAACTGATTAGTTGGGTCTTCCCTACGTCGCCGTGTCCGATGACCGCAAGGTTGCGAATGGACTCCGTATCAAAGGCTTTCATACAGATATGTTCCTTTCAGAGAGCGAGATTAAAGTAGGACAGATTCCGGTCTGTCCGAAGTTGAAGTAATTGCGGCTGTATCGAGGAAGATCTCCTCTTGATGGCTGACATCGTTAAGAAGCCAGGGACAGGCCCGACCATCCAGCAGGGCTGCCCCGCTGGCGACCCTGGTTGAAATGCCTGTCCTACTCAATGTTCATTGCGAAGTAAATTTATCTGAGCGGGAAGGCGAAAGGCAAGCTAAGGAGTACTGGTTCAGTTTCAATGATCCTAATCGCTTTAGGTCCGGAGGACCGG
Source organism: Pyrinomonadaceae bacterium (assembly GCA_031396065.1). Classification (GTDB taxonomy): domain Bacteria; phylum Acidobacteriota; class Blastocatellia; order Pyrinomonadales; family Pyrinomonadaceae; genus PSRF01. The sequence goes on from JANNJZ010000024.1 coordinate 5,442, forward strand.
CAGGCAGTAGCCCCGTCCGTGAGGGCGGGGACAGTACGCCCATCAAGAGCCCGGAGGCCCGAAGGGGCCGGGACAAATCGTGTCGCACCTTTGCCGCTCACGTGAGTAAAACATCGCCTTAACCCCGCCCTCACGGACGGGGCTACTAGCTGCCGGTCCTTCAGACCAAAGAGCTCAAAAGGTAGTTCAACCAACCCGTACTGATCAGTCTGCCTCGCTTCCGAAGCGCATTCAGCTGTCTCGGCTTAGTGCGCCAAAGCCCTCCGAATCTGTTCTCGTCCTGCCATCTGGCCATCTCTGTTCGAGGTTTTCGCATCGAAAGCAGTGAACAGAAATTGAAAGTCTTTAGATAGTTTTTGGGGAGAAAGAACCATGTTTTATAGGCAATTAACCACGTTTGCGGCAGTCGGGCTCCTGGCTTTGTCAGGCGTATTGACGGCGCCAGTAGCCAGGGCAACCAATGAACAAAACAACAGTCAACGGAAGGCGACGCCCACCGAATCGTTGAACCTAGCCATCCTGATTCAGGATGATCTTGACTCGCAGGTAAGTAATGAACTTGGCGTTACGCGCGACTTTATCCGCTCGCTCCCCAGCGGTTCGCGTGTGATGGTGGGGTACATAACTACCGGAACTCTACAAGTCCGACAACCGTTTACAACCGACCTGGATAAGGCGGCTCGTTCTCTGCGCCGGCCAGTCTCGAGTAACACCGCGTCGCCGTACAACCCGTATGTTGAGGTCATCGAGGCTCTACGTGCATTTAACGGATTGAAGGGCAACAACGCAGTATTGCTTATTTCGGACGGACTCGACATTTCGAGAGGATTCGATGTCAGCAGTTCTGGTAACACGATAGATCTTCTGCGGGCGATCGACCACGCGAACAAGCAAAAGGTTCTGGTGTTCACGTTCTATGCGCCTTCGGTTGGTTTGACCAGCCGGAGCCGGACTGCGGTCAGCTATGGTCAGAATTCACTAAATCGCCTGGCAAGCGATACCGGCGGGAAGGCCTACTTTCAGGGAAGCACAGGCTTCGTGACCTTCGATTCGTACTTCAAGCGCCTGCGCCAGACGATGACCGAACGGGAGCTTTTCTCGTAATCGTTCAGCTGGGACTAAATCCAGGCACGACGCGCTACAGAAACAGAGACGCCACAGCGGAGTTCAATTTCCGGGTGGCGTCTTTGGTTCTAAGGGTCATTGTCCAACACACTTCATTAGTTTGTCGCCTGGTAACGCAACGACAATGTGCGTCGGCCCCCTCGATAGCGTTCGCATTGGGAAAACCGCTAAACAAATTACGGCGATGGCATACTTGACTCATATATACCAGTCTGCGTGAACTAGTGTTGCCTTTGCCCCGAAGGGGCTACGGCTCAAAGCCCAGGGTTGGCGCTTCGGCTACCCTGGG
>JANNJZ010000039.1:0-25587 GCA_031396065.1 Pyrinomonadaceae bacterium
CTCGGCAAACACCACCACAGAGGCACAGAGTACACAGAGGACGCACAGAGATTTTCAAACCAGGTCACTACCGGGCTTTTGGATTGCGAAAGAACCCGACTAAAGTCGGTACTCTAAGCACCTGTTATGAAAGAAAGAGTATGCAGATAAGATTACTAGACGTGTTGGCGTGTCCGCAGTGTGGCGGCACTTTGAGTTGCACCGCTACTGAGACGGACGACGCGGGCGAAGTGCACGAAGGGCGGCTCGATTGCGCCGGTGGCGCGCACCAGTTTCCGATTGAGAAAAGTATTCCGCGTTTTGTTCCACGCGATAACTATGCATCGTCGTTTGGTTATCAGTGGAACCGGTTCAAGCTGGAACAGATCGATTCGGCAAACGGGACGAAACTTTCGGCGCAACGATTTTACGCGGAGACGGAATGGACCAGGGATTGGCTCAAAGGCAAGTGGGTGCTTGATGCCGGTTGCGGCGCCGGCCGCTTTCTTGATGTGGCCTCAGACAGTGAAGCAGACGTCGTCGGCCTGGACATTAGCAGTGCAATCGATGCGGCGCGGGCCAATCTCGCCGGTCGCACCAACGTCCATTTTGTGCAAGCGAGCATCTATGAGCCGCCGTTTCGAACCGGCGCTTTCGACGGCGTGTATTGCATCGGCGTAGTGCAGCACACACCCGATCCACAACAAACCATGCGAACGTTGCCGCGACTCCTGCGCGCCGGTGGCCGCATCGCGATCACAGCGTACGAACGAAAACCACTGACGTTGTTCTATGCCAAATACTTGCTGCGACCCTTGACGAAGCGAGTCAACAAGCAAAAGCTGCTGGCAGCGATTAAAGGTGTGATGCCGGTCCTCTTTCCGATAACGAGTGTGCTGTTTCGTTTGCCGCTGGCTGGCCGGTTCTTCGAGTTTACGATTCCTGTTGCAAACTACGTACACGAACGCTCGCTGACGCGGGGCCAACGCTATGACTGGGCGGTTCTGGACACCTTCGATATGCTTTCGCCGCAGTACGATCAGCCGCGCACTCAACAAGAGGTCGAGGACGCTTTAACCTCCGCGGGAGTCATTGAACTTAAGCGGATTCCCAATCCTGGTCTAAACATCATTGGCCAGAAAGGTGTTTGAGGTTCGCTTTTTAGCTGCGTAACTCATTGAGCGTTGCGAATCAAAGTTATGTCCACCCATACGCTTTATCTTTGTTACTTTGGGTTGCGCGAACCACTGGTTCAGACACAGGTGTTGCCATATCTGCGCGAGCTCGTCAGCGATGGAATTGTCGTCAGCTTACTGACGTTTGAGCCGGATATGAAGCTCAACTGGTCGCGCTCAAAAATCAAGGCCGAGCAATCGCGACTGGCCAGCGAGGGACTCCACTGGTATTGCCTTCCCTATCACAAACGACCTTCGCTCCCCGCCACTCTCTACGACGTGGCGCGGGGCGCACTCCTCGCCGCGCGCTTAGCACGGCGGGAAGGGATTGAGGTTTTTCACGCGCGGGGCCACGTGCCTGCCTTGATGGGGGCGCTTGCCAAACGGCTGGTGGGCGGGCGCTTGATTTTTGATATCCGTGGTTTTATGCCGGAGGAATATACAGACGCGGGCGTCTGGCCCGCGAACGGATACTTGTACCGCGGTGTTAAGCGCGTCGAGCGTTATCTCTTCGCCGCTTCTGACGCTTTTGTCGTGCTCACCGAAAAGGCGCGCGAGATACTTTTTCCGGGTTCTGCATCGTGTGACCGCCAGGGCCGGCCCATTGAGGTCATTCCCTGCTGCGTTGATCCGGCCCGCTTCCGCGCCGCTGAACAAGTCTCCCGAGACGAGTTGCGGCAGGAACTGAAACTTACAGGCCGGCGGGTGATTGTCTATGTAGGCTCGTTTGGGGGGTGGTACCTGACCGACGAGATGACGCAGTTTCTGGCGCTAGCCTACGAGCAAGACTCGCGCACATTCGCATTGATTCTGACGCAGAGTGCGCCGGAGCCAGTACGCGAGCGACTGCGGGACTTGGGACTAAAGGATGATGATTTCTTCGTCGGCAAAATAGCGGCGGCAGAGGTGCCCCGATACTTGAAGGCATCGGATGCGGCGATTTCTTTTATCAAAGCCTGCTATTCAAAGCTGTCGTCATCTCCGACCAAGATTGCCGAATACCTGGCGAGCGGGTTACCGGTAGTATGCAATACAGGCGTCGGCGATCTGGATGAACTATTGGATACCGATGAGGTGGGCGTGTTAATCCGAGATTTTACCCAGGAAGCTTATCGTCAGGCCTTAGTGGATTTGGAGCGACTTTGTCAGGATCAAACTCTCAACGCCAGGTGCCGCGCCAGCGCGCGTGAGCGGTTTAATATGGAAACTGTTGGTGGCCACAGATATCGGCGACTGTACCGCCGGCTGACAGTCGATACAGTTTGAGGTAGAAAGCGTACATGGCCTCGCTCTGGCAGCGAACAGGTTGAACGCACTCAAATTATGACCGTCGATTACCGTCGATACTTAATAACAGATTCGTTTAAGTATGAACGTTTTAGCCTTGATTCCGAATAGATATGGCTTCGCGCCTGGCCAGCGGAGCAGCATTGAACTGTGGGAACACGTCCTGAAGCCAGCGGGCATCAATATTCACTATGCACCGTTTGAATCGGTGCGCCTTCGCGAGATTCTCTATCAAAGCGGCCACCAACTGGAAAAAGCGTCCGAGATGCTGCGGGGCTACGTTGATCGGCTGCGTTTGCTGCGTGACTTGCAAAACTACGATGCGGTATTCGTTTATCGTGAAGCTGCTCTGCTTGGTCCGGCTTTCCTCGAAAAGATGATCGCGCGCCGCGGCAAACCAATCATTTACCAGCTCGATGATCCGCTTTACGTTCCATATCGCAGCCCATCCAACGGCTACCTGTCCTATTTGAAGTTTTTCGGCAAGGTGGCCGATATCTGTCGCATTAGCACGGTTGTGATCGTCAACTCTTCTCACCACCGGCACTTTGCCGAGCAGTACAACAAGAACATCTGGCAGGTCCCCAGCATTGTGGACACGAAGCAGTACGTCTTCCGGCCTGAAACGCTGGAGACCGAGCGCGTTTGTATAGGATGGAGCGGCAGCCCGACGACGGTTGGTAATTTGCGCCTGGTAGCCGATGCCCTGCGCGAGTTGTCCCCGCGCGAGGATCATGACGTTCACTTGATTGGAGGCACGTCGTTCGATCTGCCGGGGGTACGCTATACCGCCCAGCTATGGAGCGGGGAAACGGAAGTGGCAGACTTGCGTAAGATGCAGGTCGGGATGGTGCCCGTACCGGTCAACGAATGGAATAAGCGAAAGTTTTTCATGAAGTCGGCGCAGTATATGGCGCTGGGCATTCCACCGGTGGCGACCTCAATCGGTTCTAATCCGGAAGTGATCGAACATGGGGGAACCGGATTCCTGGCTGACACGACCGCTCAATGGGTTGAGTACTTGGAATTGCTAATTACAGATCACGACCTGCGGATGCGCATGTCACACAAGGCTGCGCAGGTTGCGCAGGCGCGATTTAGCCTGGAAGCAAATGCCGCCAAGGTGATCCAGGCTTTTCGCTCGGCTGTTCCTAATTCTGCGAGTAAGAATGTTTCAGCCCACTCCGCGGGAGCGGACGGCCTACAGATGCGCGATCATAAGGCCTGAGGGGCATCATGGATTTTCAGATCGACGAAGATAGCAACGGGATTAGGTTTGAGTTCAAGCCCACAGCCTGCACGGTCTGCGGCAGCGACCGCCGCCGGCTTGTTGGCTGGCGTGGCGGCACGGCCCACCACGGCGCTCGCGGGGTACGCACTAAGATCGTTCGTTGCGGACAGTGCTCGCACATGTATCCGAACCCGATGCCCTTTCCGGTGGACGGCCTGGACGCGCTCTACAACGAAACGGAAGATTACTTTGTCGGTCATGACCTCGAGCGAAAGCAAGGTGTCGGTCGCGAGATATTGCGTGGCTTTGAAACTGAGCTGGGTAGTCGCGGGCGTTTCCTCGACATTGGCTGCGGCCGGGGTGAGTTTCTCTGGGCCGCCCGCGAGGAGGGTTGGGATTATGTAGGAATCGACGCCTCCAGCACGTTTATCGAATGGGGCCGAATGCATCTCGGCGTCGAAGGCAGGCATGTTGTGCTGGAAGATGCTCAGTTTCCTGACGACCACTTCGACGCGATCACGATGGGCGGCTTGATGGAACATCTCTACGATCCGAACCAGACAATGAGCGAGGTTCGCCGTATTCTACGACCCGGTGGCTTATTGTGGTTTGATGTGCCCAATGAAAGCGGGCTCTACATGCGTGCCGGCAATCTCTACATGAAATGTCTGGGCCGCGACTGGTGTGTTAACCTCGCGCCCACTTTTCCCCCATATCATGTGCAGGGCTTCAGCCCGGCTTCGCTGCGGGCCCTGCTGACCCGGATCGGCTTGGATATTGTGAAACTAAAAGTCGAGGGCACCTTGTGGCCATTTACCGGCAAACCGTCGTTTCGCAAGCGTCTGGAATACCGCGCCGCGCAGGTGGTGACGTGGGTCGGTAACAGGACCGGGACTGGCAGTTACATGGAAGCTGTGGTGAGAAAGCCTCAGACTGGCACGGGTTGAGCTTACACTGTCGTGATTTGCTTTTTTGTGCCGCGGGTTTAAAACGCCATCGAACCAAACTTAACTAAATTGTTGCGTTTACGGATTTCGTGATGAAAGTACTGGTTCTGGCCTCCTATCCGATTGAAAACGCTTCTACCCGTTATCGCGTAGCTCAGTTCATCGAGCCATTGGCTGCGCAAGGCATCACGCTTACGATGCTCCCATTTCTCGATTCACGCTTGCTGTCATTGCTTTACAAACATTCTGAATGGAAGCGGGTGACGCTCGGTCTGATGCGCGCGGCACTGCGCCGATTGGGGGCGGTATGGAGAGCGCGAGAGGCCGATGTATTGTTTGTACAGCGCGAAGCGATGATGTTTGGGCCACCGATAGTCGAGTGGTTGGCGATGAGAGTTGGTCGCTGCCCGATGGTGCTGGATCTCGACGATGCGACTTATGTCTCCTATTTGAGCCCGACTTATGGACGCTGGGGAAGCGCGCTAAAATGGTTTAGCAAGACAAATGATCTGATTAAGTGGGCCAAAGTTGTGACCTGCGGAAACCGGGCCATCGCCGAATATGTAACGGCGCGTGGCCGACAGGCTACGATTGTTTACACAGTAGTAGACACCGAACGCTTTCGACCCCGGGTGGAATCGAATGCCGATCCAAGCGCGGCACAAGTTCCGGTAATTGGCTGGGTAGGCACGCATTCGACCTATCAGTACCTGACTTCAATTTTTCCCGCATTGCGGCGGTTGGCGGAAGTTCATCGATTTCGCTTTAAGGTGGTCGGCGCCGGCCAGGAGGAGATTAATATCCCTGGAGTTGAAGTTGAAAATCTTGCTTGGAATTTGGAACGGGAGATCGCCGATTTTCAGTCATTCGATATTGGTCTCTACCCGATCCTTGAGGACGCTTGGTCGGTGGGTAAGTCTGGGTTCAAGTCTGTTCAATACATGGCTGTTGGGGTGCCTTTTGTCACCACGCCGGTCGGTGCCTGTGCTGAAATTGGCACGCCCGACGTTACCCACTTATTCGCGACCACCGAAGATGAATGGTTTTTAGCGTTGTCGAAGCTGCTTTCGGATGAAAGCCTGAGGCAGCGGATGGGGGCAGCCGGCCGCCAGCATGCTGTCGAGCATTACACTGTGTCAGCGCAGGCAGCCAAACTGGCAGAGGTATTTCGCTCCGCGCTTCGCGGTTAATGCTTACCGTTTAGAAAGCACACTTGTGTGCCCCCTGGAGGCATAGCTCAACAATGTCTGTGGCAGCGCGGGACAGGTGCACAAGTGCACTTTCTAAACTGAGTAGATGAAGACAGGGCCGTTGGTGGTGTCCTATTTTGGACAATTCCTTGGCGTACCTTTGCGGATCTTGGCGTACTTTGCGGTAAGAAATCTCTTAAAAACAGTTAACCGCAAAGAGCGCCAAGATCCGCAAAGTTTACGCAAAGTTTGAACTTGGGACACTACCGGTCTGTGTGTGCGCTTCTGCCGGATTGTGCGGCTGTGATACTTTAGTTCTTTGTTTTCGGAGCAATTTTTGTGTACATACTTGGATTAACCACGCTTGGAGATTCGGCTGCTACGCTCATTCATGACGGCGAGATCGTCGCTGCCGCCGAGGAGGAGCGTTTTTCGAGACGTAAGCACCACAGCGGCTTTCCCTACCAGGCGATGCAGTATTGTTTGGAAGAGGCCGGCATCAAGGTCGCCGACGTCGCGCACATCGGTCTCTACTGGAAACCCTGGGTCCTGCGACACAAAGCCATGCAGGCTTTGAAGGCGGCAGTCATTTCCCGTGACATGTTCAAGGCGCGGGTCGATCGCGGCGTATCGCAGGTGGGCGAGAGTTATCTTGGGATGTTTAGACATCCGCAATTAATCCGCCAGCATTTCGGTCCCAGTGATTTTCGTTTTCACTTTCTCGAACATCACCAGTGTCACGCCGCCAGTGCGTTTTTTGTCTCCGGGCTCGAACGCGCGGCGATCATGACCTGGGACGGAACCGGCGAAGACACGACGACGCTTTTCTCACAGGGCCAGGACACGCGCATCAAAGTCTTGAAGCGAATCAAGCTTCCCCATTCGCTCGGACAGTTTTATTCAGCTGTTACGAACTACATTGGGTTTGACATGTTCGCCGGCGACGAGTGGAAACTAATGGGCCTGGCGGCTTATGGCAAACCTGACTATTACGACTTCTTTGCGCACAAGGTCCTAACCGTCAACGGCAATCACGACTTTCATTTCAACATCCGGGTCCTCGACCATCACCTGGCAAAGCACTACCAGTTTGGTGAAGAAATAAGCCGCGAGTTGGGGCCGCCGCGCCGCCCCGATGAAGAGTTAACCGAACGACATTGGAACATTGCCTCCAGCGCCCAGAAGGTATTGGAGGAAACAGCCCTCCATCTCGTGCGCGGACTTCATGAACTGACCGGTGAAGAGAATTTGTGCATGGCCGGAGGCGTGGCGTTCAACTCGGTGATGAACGGCCGAATCATGACCGAATCGCCGTTCAAGAATTACTTTGTTCAACCGGCGGCTGGCGATGCCGGGTGCTCGCTTGGCGCTGCGCTGCTGGTTCATCATCAGCTGCTGAAGCAACCGCGCAAGTTTAAGATGGAACATGCTTACTACGGCCCGGGCTTCAGCTCGGCCCAGTGTGCGACCGCACTGAACGAAGTCGGCTTGAAATTTGAAACCCTGGCTGACGCCGAGATGCTCCCACGCGTGGCGCAGATGTTAGCCGATGGCGCAATCATTGGCTGGTTTCAAGGCCGAATGGAATTTGGCCCCCGCGCACTAGGCAATCGCAGCTTTATTGCCGACCCACGGCGCGCCGACATGCGTGAACTGCTCAATAAGAAGGTCAAACTCCGCGAATGGTTCCGCCCCCTGGCTCCCTCGATGAAGGAGGAAGTAAGTGCCGAAGTTTTCGGCAGGCCACATCATGATCCGTTTATGATCACAGTGCTGCAGGTAACTGAAGATCAACAAGAACGGTTTCCGGCGGTTGTACACGTCGACGGTACGGCGCGCCCCCAGACGGTCAGCCGCAAGACGAACCAGCGGTACTGGCAGCTGATCACTGAATTTGAAAAATTGACTGGCTGCCCCATGTTGCTTAATACTTCCTTCAATATTCAAGAGCCGATCGTGTGCCGGCCCGGCGATGCAGTCAAAACTTTCCAGAGCGCGAGCTTCGACGCGCTGGTCCTGGAAGATCACTTGGTGTTGCGTCAATGAATCACGAATTATTACGCTAAGCCGAGATCGTGTCTGTAGCGAGAGTCTACGAAGTAATTAGCTAAGATAGTTTTCCACTATGAATAGCGCACTGGCCGTTCTGGCATTGATTGTTTGTCTTGGCGTGATCATCGTCGTCCCGGACCACTCTGGGGCGGCGGCAGCCCTGGTCGTATGCTCCCTGGTCGCAGTTCCTGCCTCTTTCGCAATCTTTAGAGTCAAAATGGAGAGTCACTTTCTCTTCCAGCTCTTTATTGGAGGCCTGCTGGTGAGGATGGTAGTGGGAACTCTGATCAATGTCTTTGAGTTGCAGGACTTTTTCGGAGGCGATGCTTATACATACGACTACTATGGTGTGGCACTCCTGAGAGCTTTAGCCGGCGATCAGTACTATGCCGGACTGGTGCAAAGGTTCCAGGGTCAGCTGGGCAGCGGCGCGATCGGGATGATCTACATCATCGCCGCGGTTTACCAAATCATTGGGCGCAACATGCTCGCGGTGCAGTTTATTAACGCTGTCCTGGGGGCGGCGACGGCGCCGGTGATTTTTCTAATTGCTCAAAGTATCTTCGTTAACCTGAGAGTGGCTCGAATTGCTGCGTTCTTTGTGGCCTTTTTCCCGTCGCTGGTTTTGTGGTCATCGCAGGGGCTGAAGGATGGACCGATCGTGTTCATGCTTGCCTTGTCGGTGCTCTTAACCTTGAGACTCGGTGAGAAATTTAGTTTCAAGAATGGTGTGTTGCTTGCTATCACGTTGGCGACGTTGACCACTTTCCGCTTTTATCTTTTCTACATGGTGGTAACTGCTATTGTCGGAGCTTTTACTATTGGTATGAGGGAGTTCACAGCAGTCGGTTTCGTGCGACAGTTGCTGCTTGTTATCGGGATCGGTGTGGCGCTGACCTATGTGGGCGTGATCCGCACAGCAAACTTGCAGTTCGGGTATTTTAGCGATTTGGCTGTAGTACAAAGAAGCCGGCTCGACTTAGCTACAAGTGCAAAATCCGGCTTTGGTGAAGACGTAGACGTCTCAACAGCTTCCGGCGCAATTCAAGCTGCCCCCACCGGAATACTCTATCTTTTGTTTGCTCCGTTTCCCTGGCAACTTCAGTCGTTGCGTCAAGGTATCACATTGCCTGAGATGTTAGTGTGGTGGGCTGCTTTTCCGTTTTTGGTTTTGGGCTTCTGGTTTACGTTCCGTTATCGGCTGCGGCAGGCATTTGTGATCTTCATCTTCACCACCATGCTGACGCTGGCCTATTCGATCTTTCAAGGGAACGTAGGGACAGCCTACCGTCAGCGAGCACAAATTCTGGTCTTCTATTTTATTTTCGTCGCCGTCGGCATCGTCCTGCTCAGAGAGAAGTGGGAAGAAAGACGCCTACACGCGATTGCAGAGCGGCGGAAAGCAGTTCCCGGCATTGCCACCTCAATGGTTCCGCACCAGGCGGTTCGAGACTAAGTTCAGAGAGTTTGCCCAACCGGTCCAGATCAAACCCGATTTTCCATATATCACTTTTCATTTCTCATTTTCCAATCCAAACCGGTTAACGCTACCGATGCCACCCATTGGAAACGGGTTCTAAATGACAAATGAGAACTGTCCAAATGAGATATGGAAAATGCTTAGATCTTCCCTCTGACTTTGGCCCAGACCAGACCCACATATTCGTGCACTGCGAGTTCGGCTTTGCGCAATCCACCCGCACTCGGATAGAACGCGGAAGGTCGCCAGTTGTCTGAGCTGAGGGACTCGTAATCTGTTGGCGCCGCAATCGGATTCATGCCTTGTTTTCTGAATAAGGCCATCGAGCGCGGCATATGCGAGGCGGAAGTAACCAGGAGAAAACGCTCGCTGCCAACCAGCGGCAAGATCATAGCTGCCTGGCCCTCGGTGTCCATTGACTGAGTTTCCAGAACTAAACTCTCTCTTCCTACGCCGAGATCCTGTGCCACCTGTCCCATGATTTCGCCGACCGGTCCGGATTCGAAAATGTTGCCTTCGGAGAGAATCAGTTTTGAGCCGGGGATTTGCCGGTGCAGTCTGATACCTTCGATTAGCCGGGTCAGCGATGCGTTTGAAAGCTGGCTCGGACTTGGTAATTGTTTGCTATATGAGCCACCCCCGCCGAGAACCACAATCCACTTGATCGGCTGCGCAGGGTCCTGCGGGGTAACTGAGGTCACTGTTAGAACTGGTTGATACCGCCGTTCCAATGGCATTAGTAGCCAACTGGTCGATACTCCATACCCCAGGATTATTAGCAGTAGCCCGCCCACGGTCACGAAAACCTTCCCGGCTTTTTGTCTTCTAGTTGACCAGAGGAGGATAAATCCGATGATTAAGAGCACAGAACAAAATGGTACTGGCAATAGCAAGGGGGAAAGAATCTTCTTTAACAAGAACATTAAGTTCTCCAGTCGTCGATTGCGGTTTTACCTTCAACCGATTATTCAGTCGCCATGAGTGGAGTAAACCCAACTTGTGGAGTCATCGAGTTTCTGCCATCTTGGAAAGCCTGGTGCCATGTTTTTCGCAACCGCAGCTTGAAGGTTCTTGTAGTATAAGGTCTTCCGCGGAAGAAATCAGAGTAGGCGCTAATAAAGTTCAGACAATGCCGAACTGGCTATAACCGAAGTAAGTGTAGTTTAATCTCTTAATGCCAATTCACAGTGACAAACTGCTCGCAGGTTTGCGCCCGGAGCTCGAGTTACTCATTCTTTGTGCTCGTCTACACCTTGATGATGAGAGGGCTCATCGAGCGAGAGAACTGGCTGCACAACCGCTGGATTGGGATTACCTGATCGAGACCTCGCTGGCTCACGGCTTGATGCCGTTGTTGTATACGAATCTTAAGGCATCGTCCGCTATCGTACCTCAGGATCCGCTCGACCGGCTGAGAGATTTCTTCCAGAAGAATGCCGCCCGCAGCGCCCTCCTGACGGGAGAGCTTCATAGGATCCTGGAGCTTTTTGAGCAGGAAGAGATCCTGGCGATGCCTTATAAAGGACCATCTATTGCAATTTCAATTTATGGGAATCTTGCCCTGCGTCAGTTTACCGATCTGGATATCCTCGTCCGCAAGCAGGACGTTTGGCGTTGTCAGCAACTTCTGATCTCCATGGGTTATCAGCCTCACTTTAATATTACTAAACGTCAGCTACCGGCCTTTCTTAGGATGGGCTATGTGCAGATGTTCACGCGCGATCAGGGTAAGAGCATAGTTGAATTACACTGGGGCGTTGCGTCTCGGTTCTTCATGTTTCCGCTGGATGTGGATCGTTTTTTGGATCGTCTGATTCCGATGGGCCTCATGGGAAAGAGAGTGCTGGCTCCGCCGCCGGAGGATCTTCTGCTTATTCTTTGCGTGCACGGAGCAAAAGACCTTTGGGAGCGACTCGAGTGGATTTGCGGAATTGCCGAGCTGGTTAGGGCTCACGAAATCAATTGGGACAGGGTTTTGCTTCAGGCCAGGGAACTGGGCGCCGAGCGAAGCGTGTTCCTGGGCCTCCTGCTTGGGAAAGAGTTCTTCGATGCCGGGTTGCCCGATGCAGTGGTCAAAAGCATCGAGGAGCAGCCGGTAATTGGCTTGCTTGCTGCTCAAGTTAGCCAAGGCCTGCTGAAAGGGACTTCTGTCTCGTTGGGATTGCGCCAAAGGATCCTCTTTCACATTCGCACCAAAGAACGCCCTGCGGACCGCTTGCGCTACTGCATGCGTCTCCTTTTTACCACCACTCCCGTCGACTGGCAGGGCTTTCCTTTGCCTGCATCTTTCAGCTTTCTCTATCCTTTAATAAGGCCATTCCGTCTCGTGAAAAAGTACGCAGTAGACCAATCGAAGAGCTTGTTTTGATCTTGAACTCAAACTGTTACTCTCCACCGTTACTCTCATTCGCGCGACTACTGCATAAATGTTGACCGGCCGTGACATCATCTACATTTCAAGTATTGAATGGACTTTCCTATGGCAGCCACATCAGGAGATTGCGCTGCGCCTCGCCCGTTCGGGCAACCGAGTCCTTTACATAGAAAACACCGGTGTGCGAGCGCCTGGTTTAGGTGACGTCGGTCGAGTTTTTGCTCGCTTGAAGAGTTGGTGGGGGTCCTTGAGATCGCGCGGGGTGCGCGAAGTGGCGCCAAACCTCTACGTCTGCTCACCTCTGGTTTTGCCGCCTTTTGGCTCAGGCCTGCGAAAGCCATTCAATCGACGTCTGCTGTTGCCTTTGATTCGTCGCATCGCTCGACAACTGGGGATGCGCGACGTTTTGATCTGGACGTACCTTCCGACTGACACTGTTCTCGACCTGATCAAACTACTGCGCAGCCCGCAGAGCGTTACGGTCTATTACTGCGTGGCTGACTTCCCCCAACTTACCCCTGATTCCGATCAAATAGTTGATAGTGAGCGGTTGCTGGTGGAGCAAAGCGATTTGGTTTTTGCGATGTGCGAACCGCTCTCCCGTCGCTTGTTGGAATGGACTGACCGGGTCAAGGTTTTTCCTCCGGGAGTCGATCTCGCGGCTTTCCCACTAGCGGAAGCCGCGCTGGCTGACAATGGTGTTACTTCGACCAACGACGCGGGCCGTGAGCCGTTATCCTCTGTGCCTCGGCCCATCATTGGATATGTAGGTGGCCTGCACCGGCACGTCGATTTTGATCTGCTCGCGCAGATGGCCGAGGCGCGGCGTGACTGGTCGTGGGTTTTTGTGGGGCCCGTTCAGACCTCGGTCGAGAAACTCGAGCGTCATGGCAACATCTACATGTTAGGTCCCAAGCCTCACGAAACATTGAGCACGCATCTGCGGAACTTCGACGTCTGCATCGTGCCATATATCAAGAGCGCTTACACCGAAACGGTGGTGCCGGTGAAGATCAATGAGTACCTGGCTGCAGGTAAGCCGGTGGTTTCGACCGATATTCCCACGGTTCGTGAATTTAATGAACTGCACCGCGTCCTGATCACCACCGATAACAATCCCGACGACTTTCTTCAGGGCATCGAGCAAGCTTTGCAACTGCCAACCGATGTGGCAACCATAGCCCGCAGGCGCGAGGTAGCTGCCTTGTGCGACTGGAATGTTCAGATCGAAGCCATGAGCAGCTTGATCCAGAACAAACTCGATGAGAAGCAGCGTTAAGGCGGCCACATTTTGCCTGGGCCCAACGAGCTGGTGAACACAAACTCAAGTCCAACGGTCCAAGTTGCCCAGCCTCAGAATCCTGCCGCCTGGCCGTTTCTCGTATTAATAGCCACGCTTCCGATCGTTTGGCCCTTCAACTTCAGGTGGGCCGGGCTGGTCGTGCCCATAGCCGATCGGGTTTTTGTGATATCGGGTTGTACCTGGCTCTTCGCGCTCATCACGAGGAAGGCACGTATTAGCTGGAGCTGGTTTTATTTACCGCTGGCCTTATACGTGACTGCATTGATCCTTTCCACCGTGAACTCCGTAAATCCGCACTTCAGCGCTGTCAAACTAGTCGGGAAGATCTACTTAATTGGCCTGGCTGTCTTGAGTTTCAATCTGATGAGATCCACTAGTTTTCTGCGCCGCACAGTAGCGGCGTGGCAGGCGGGGACGATTGTTACAGTAGTTTGCAGTCTGGCTGGAGTCTTCCTTTTTTACTGGGGCTTGAAAAACCGGTCCGTCAATATTGTGCTCCATGGTTATGGAAGCTTGCCGCGAGGAAACTACCCAAGGATCCAGGGATTCTTTGAGTATCCTGCCATGCTCTGCAACTATCTCAGCGTGAGTCTCCTGCTAGCTCTCATGATGTGGTCGGCGGGTTGGTTACCAACACGCTGGTTTAGACCACTATTTATTGGGATTCTGGCGACATCTCTTTTTACCTTCACCCCGGGACTCGGGGGTGTGGCCCTCAGCTTGGGAACCGGGCTGTGGTTGTATCTGAAAGAGCACCATCGAGCTAAGCTGGCCTGGACCACTCTGATCGGCGGGATAGTTATCGCGAGCGCTGTTTTTGCAGCATCAGCTGTAACGCTTTTTTCATACTCTCCGACTGGAACTGAATCGCCATTGGCTCATGCCGAGCTCAAACCCTCGCACCGCGCGATGGCCTGGCGAACCGCTTTTGAGACCTTTAAGCAGCATCCCATCCTCGGCCGTGGGATCGGCGTGCCTGTTTCCTCCGCGACCTACGTTAACCCATCCGGGCGACGTGAGACGCTCACCGATGCTCACAACACCACCTTAAGCGTGGCCGGTGAATCAGGCCTTCTGGGACTATTGGCATTCGGATCGATAGTCGTTTTTCTTTTCCGACCTCTCTGGCCATTGCAACTAAGTGGGTCGCTAAATATGGTGGTCAAGACCTACTTGATGTTAGCGCTGATTGACGCATTTCTCTTTCAAAGTCTCGTAGGATCTTTTGAAGATACACGACACTTGTGGGTGCTATTCGGGATGTTGGCTGGAACTAAAGAAATGTTGAATGAGACCGGTCAAGTCCGGGCCAGAACGGATGCAAAGGTTGCGGAATTCCCTAACTCAAATAACTCAAATAGCACCTAGCGAAACGTCATACTTCGTCACCAACTAAAGCTTCGCTGCTGTCGCTTGAAGCCGGATTATGCGGAAGCCCGCTGCAACCTTGCGGCTGCCTACGTACCTATGGGTGATAAGAAGGGACCGCATTGCATGGAGAGCACACTTGTGTGTCCTTTGCTGGAACAGCTAACCACCGTTTTGGTAGCGCGAGGCAGGCGCACAGGTGCGCTCTCCAACAGGGTCTTAAGAGACAGAGACGGCCCACCTTCTAGTTGCCTCAATTCGACCCTTAGCTGAGAGCCTTGCGAATTTCAACCAGGTCCGGATCATCTGATGAAGGATTTGATTCCAGGTACCGTTGCCACGCAATCTTCATCTTGTCCTTATAAGAAGAGTCGTAAGCAGCAAGTTTGCTGTACACCAGGCCGAGTCGCTTGAAAACAAAAGGATCTGGATGGGGCTGACGTGAAATGAGGTCTTCCAGCGCGGCCGCTCCTGCTTCCAGCATAGACCGATCATTCCCGTGATTTATGGCGAAGCTAATGAGAAAATTTGCGCGGTTGAGACGAATGGTCCAGTAGTCTTTAAGTACGACGTTTTCCCAGGACCCGACCGGATATTTTTCAAGTAACCCGAGGTTGAGCACGGGAAGCATTCTTTCGCTTTCCTTTGCGTACGCCTCGGGTTCCAAGGCCGCCTGTTTAGGAACGAGCTGGCGAAACGATCCGAGCGGCCTTAGCGCATAGTCTTTATCCCAGCTTCGGTCGGATTCGTAAACATCAGCATCCAGGGTAAGGAAGATGTTGAACTGGTTAACATTAGCATCGAAAAACTGCTTTGCGTCGTAGCCGCCGCTTCGTGGGCCATAAAACGCTCCCGGAACAGAGACATCCGGAAACCGGTAATTCACCAGACGCTTCATCCATGGTTTCCTGAGCAACTCGCGATCAAGTATCCGGACATCCGGCCGGTGCCCTTCACATTGCTGAAGGTAGCGCATGACGTTGATCACCAGGTCCCCTCTGGTCCAAACGAGAGCACCCTCGGGCAACGGTCGGAACAGTTCGCGTCCGTAATCGCTGAAAACCGTGTTCTCGTGTTGATCTTCAGTAGTGAAGTTGACTGCCGCCGCGGCGCAGACAATCAAGAGCGCGACCGCGGCTAACTCGAAAGTCCGTGAGCGTCCCGGTGGTACGAACGAGGCCAACGCATTAAAGCCCAGCCCTGCCCAAACGCAGACCATTAGATTTGCCAGGGGCCAAAACCTACTATGGATGTCCAGGAATAATGGGTCGGTGAGCGGGAGGTTAGCGAGGGCATGGAAAGTAACGAGGTAGAAGCAAAACGCCACCATGGTCACACCTGCCAGTACCGCCGACTGCTTTTGACGCAAACTGTGATATAGCCCTACGACCGCCAGCAGTAACCCGACATAAAAAACCTGATGGGGTAAGTTCCAGAAATACTCTTTCAATCCGAGCAGGAAATTCCCACTGCTGCCCAACTTGGTTGGCCCAAGTTGAAGCGTTCCATACTCGCGCCTCATTACATGTGCCAGAAACCCCTTTACCGTGGATGCGTTTCCCCACGAAACCGCTGGCATGTAGGCGTCTGCGATGGGGAGGTACGCGTAAGGCAGGAGGCCTCCAATGAAGCAACCGGCAATTGCCAGCAGCCGTCGGATTGTCCACAGCTCTTGACGACCTGTCACCAGAATCCAGAGCATGATGGGAATACCGTAGAAGAGGCAAGTGTGGTGATTCGACATGCCGAGGCCAAACAGCAAAGCACTCAGGTATGCAAATTTTGGATCGCGTTTTTCGGAATAACGGACGGCCGTATATAGCAGCGTCGCTATTAGCAGATGGTTCAACGAGAAAACTTCGGCCACAATTGCGTAACGCCACACCAGGGGCGAAAACGCAAACAGACCAGCAGCAAGCAACCCCGCCCACTCATTTCTGGTCCAGCGCCTGACTGCCAGCAGAATCATGACGCTCGCCGCGCTACCGAAAATGGCTGACAACAGGTTCACGCGCCACGCAACCGCACCGAAGGGTAACAAAGTGAACAGCTTCGCCATCACTGTGTAAAGCGGATAGCCAGGTGGGTGAGCGACGCCAGTAGCGCACGCGGTTGCGAGGAACTCGCCGGAGTCTCCACCTCCGACCGTCGGGAAGAGAGTGCGCAGGTAAACGAGGAAAACAGCCAGGCCTGTTAGCGCAGGTAAACCCCAAGTCGGCAGAGCCGTTG
The DNA here is from genome assembly GCA_031396065.1 of Pyrinomonadaceae bacterium. GTDB lineage: Bacteria > Acidobacteriota > Blastocatellia > Pyrinomonadales > Pyrinomonadaceae > PSRF01. The sequence continues at coordinate 16,616 of JANNJZ010000039.1, forward strand.
GTTGCCCCGCGGAAACCGCTTCGGGCGCAGCGGTCGCAGCCTGAGGTCGCTTCGCACGATTCTTCCTGGACATTGAAGTTTTGTTGTCTCTTAAAGGCAGGGCCTACAGCCGCGGGGTGATCACAAAATGCAACTCGTAGCCCTTGCCGTTAGCCGAGTTTTTACGGAACACTTCAACTTTAGTTGTGTCGACTTTGCCTCGACCGTCGGTGGCTGCCAATATTGCGTCGGCCGCTCCCTGGGACAATGGAAAGCCCAGGGCTTTCTCCGATAGTTCCCGGCTGTATTCCAAAAGCACTTTGCGCGCATCGTCGGAGCTTTCAGGATTGTTAACGTATAACACCAATCCCACCTGGCGTGCGCGCTGCGCGTCACCTCCGGCGTAGTACATGATGCTATTGGGTAGCGGCGATTCTGCGCCGAGGTCCTTTGCTGAGCTGAAGCAGCCGTAAACGCTTCCATTAGTACTTCTGTACTCACCGGGTTTGAGTTTGTCAGATAAATAAACGCATGCTTCCTTTGGATCCCAACCAGTTTGCCGGGTCAATGAGACCTGAGGCGAAGGAGATTGTTGAGGGACCTCGGTTGCCGGCTGAGTGGGATCTTTCGGACAACCAGTAAATGCGGCCAATAAAACCGAACCGATAAATAGTGCGCAAAGTTTTGTCATGCTTCTAAAGTCCAATTAAAAATAGATAACGTTGATTCATGGTCGAGGAATCTACGTAGCATATCACGCTCGCCAGCAGCCAGTCGTCCGCCCGAAACAACCGTGAATCAAGTCTGGTTTAGAGGCGTGGCTTCTTGTCTTTCGAATTATTCCGCCTTATCTTTTTGCATTCGATTACCTGAACGGGAATTCATTGAGCGAAGTTGGCGAAGTGAGTGGGACTATCCTCCCGCACAAAAGCATATGACCCTGGGACGTACTCTAATCATCATTCCTACTTACAACGAGCGTGAAAATGTCGGGACGCTCATTCCGCAAGTCTTAAGTGTAGTACCCGACTCTGACGTTCTTCTGGTAGACGACAACTCGCCAGATGGTACGGCCGATTATGCCGAAGAGTTATTTGTAGCTGAACCCCGTTTCGCCGTCCTCCGTCGCAAAGGGCCACGTGGTTTGGGCCGCAGCTACGTCGACGGATACCGTTATGCGATCGACCTTGGCTACCCGCGGCTGGTACAGATGGATGCGGATTTCTCTCACGACCCAAACTCTCTCCCGGATCTAATCAAACCCAGCGAAGCGAACGACGTTGTCATTGGATCACGTTATTGCGAGGGAGGAAGGGTAGACAATTGGCCGATTCACCGGCGGTTCCTAAGCCGCTTCGCCAACCGCTACGTTTCCTCGATCACCGGTTTGAGTGTGCAGGACGCGACCAGCGGGTTTCGCTGTTATAGGCGGAAGGCTCTGGAATCGATCATGAAGGATTCGATACTGGCTGAAGGCTACGCTTTCCAGGTTGAGACCGTATACAAGGTGCTTAAGGATCGCCTGTCGATTGTGGAAATACCTATCACCTTCGTTGATCGGCGTGAAGGCAGATCCAAGATATCCCGGAGGGTAATCATCGAGTCAATCATAATCCCATGGCGCCTGCGTTTTAATAATCACTCTAACGGGGGAGCACCTACACCTGTCGAATGAAACACTGGATGGAGGTCCAGTTTCCAGTTGAGGTTATAGTCGCCACTTAGAGATCCCCGGTTGGACCAGCGACGTTTCACTGCTACGAGTGATTTATGCATCAGTTACCCATATGGCATTTTAGATTCTTCATTTTGTTTGCAGTGGCTTTGCAGTTGGGCTGCCAAAGACAGCTGTTTTTGCCAACACGACCGCCCAGCTTCGATCAGGAGCGGGCCTACACTCTGCTTAAGGATGTTTGTAGCCTCGGGCCCAGGAATCATGGCAGCGAAGGGAAGTTGAAGGCTGAGCAGTGGATCAAGGACAAGCTTCGGGAAGTTGGAGCTGAAGTGTCTGTTCATGAGGTGAGCTACCAGGGAAAGCAGTCTGAAAGTCCGGAAAGTTTCAGAAATATCGTCGGACGAATTCGCCCATCAGAGCAGCGCCGCGTGATGGTTGGCACTCACTATGACACCCGCTCATGGGCCGATCGCGATCCTCGCAAGGAGCTTAGATCTACGCCGATCATTGGTGCCAATGATGGAGCGTCTGGAGTAGCGGTAATGCTTGAAATGGCCAGAGCCTGGCAGGCGGACCCTCCACCGGTAGGCGTTGACTTGTTCTTCTTTGATGGAGAGGAATTTGGACGCCGGAACGACGACACTGAGGATCACATGGTTGGGTCAAATGCCTGGGTCAGAGATCATCCGGAATATAAGCCCGAGTGGGGCGTTGTCCTGGATATGGTTGGCGACTCCAGTTTGCGTATAACGAAAGAAAAGCTGTCAGCCGCGCGGGCCTGCAAGGCAGTTCGACGAATCTGGGAAGCCGCAGGGCGGGTTGAATCCACGGCCTTTGCAGATGGCTTCTCTAGTCACCACATCTGGGACGACCATCGCCCCTTTATAGATCGTCGCGTTCCGGTAGCACTGTTGATTGACTTTGAGTATCGCTGGTTCCACACCACTGAGGATCTTCCAGATAAGTGTTCAGCGGAGAGCCTTGGTCAGGTGGGCCGGGCCGTCATGGAAGCGATTTATGGCACTTGAGGCCCGAGGTCACTCCGCATAAAAAGGACTAACTCAACCCCGGGCCGTAGCGTATACGTTCCTGCCGGGTTCAAGCCGGATCTGATTTGTTGATACCGACTCCCCAGCGAAGCCAAGAGCGGCAATTGCTGATTTGCTGGTCCGATGACCATCGTTTCGTTAAAGAGGTTGGTTTTTCCGTATTGGACGAAGGGGTAATGGCGCAGGTACCAAGGCAAAGGCCAATAGTCGAGTGAAGTGATCGTGATTGGGCTCTGCGTACCCGTTCCGGCCCGTTTTGCTATGCTATCGATCTCCGCGAGCAGGGGAAAGATATCCCGGCGCGTGTGCACATACACGTAGACCTCTTGATCATCGTCGTAATTCACAAAGTTGAGCATCAGCATCTGATAGCTTGATACACCAAACATCAGAACGCCGATCAACAAAGGCGCCAGCGGTTGTTTCCTTGCGCGCGCCTGTTGGTAAATCTCTTCAAACGCATAGCCACCTATGATGGCTAGTGGTAGGTGGAAGTTCAGCATCAGCCATGGCGTTTTATAAGGAATAAGTGAATACGTTGCGAATGTTCCGATTGTCCACAGCGCTGTGAAAACGGCGAAGCGATTTGAACCGCGCCAGATGGCCAGAACTACACCGGCTGTGCCCAGTAGCATGAGCGGCGCTTCGTCCTTCAACATCCATGCAAAATATGTCCACCACGGATTCACGTGAATTCGTGTTCCGGTCTTGGTCCAGAATTCAAACGTCTTCAGCGCATCGTAGAGGCCCTTTGGATAGTTTGTGAAAAACGACGAATAGAAAAAGATAGCGATGGTTAGAAAGAGCGACAGAGCTGCAATCGAAAGGATTGTCAGCGCTGACAGACCCCCGAGCCTTTCGGTGGATGATCGCAGACGCTCTCGCATTGTCGGGCGGGATCCGCCCTTATTCGTCGCAGGGTCCTCTGATGTCTCTCGCCACCGGGCCAGGACCGAGGTCGATGCTAGCGCTATCAGAAGTACGCCGGCAGCGATGATTGCAGTTTCCTTGGTGGCAAAAAGGATTGCTGCAAAAGCGGCGGTGAGCAGCAAGCACGAGGGGCGCCCGCTTTCGCGAAACCTTAACGCAGTAACGACGACGGCGAGTGTGAAAAAGACCAACAATGGTTCATGGATGAAATAGCGGGACAGGTAAACGGTGCCCGGGGAGATGGTGAGCAAGACGGCGCCGCTGAGCGCAGCGATCGTGCCAAGGTGCCTCCTGAGAGTGAGCACCAGCCCGATTGTCGCCACACCGAACGAGGCCGTGACGAATCGAATGGTGAAGGTAGTAAGCCCGTATGTGGCTTCGAACGTTGTGCCAAACAAGAGCTTTGAGATCCATGGAATTAGAGCGGCGAAATAATAGAGCGTTGGTCCGTGGTAGTTTTGTGGGTCATATTGATAGAAGCCCTCGTTAACCAGGTGCACGAGGAATATTCCATTGACTCCTTCGTCGTGATGGAGGGGCACGAGATTGAGATCGTAAAGTCGTAGCAAAGCGCTGGCGATGAGAATGGCGGCGGCGCCAGTTCGCCACACCACCTGGTTGACCTTCAGCTCCTGGAGTTTAGTCTTCTCGTTCATCGGCTCTCGTGCTCAGCTGGAGATCCGGCGCGATTTCGGCGGGCCATGCTGGACCGACTTCCAGCGGACCACAGTCCGGCCGAATATCGCCAAAAGCATGGCGACATCGGAGCCCAGCGAAAGGCAGCTTCCGTTTCATCCACCAGCGCCAGACTTTGACCAGCCGGATTTCTACACGAGCAGGCACTTTGGCGCCACGACGCGAATCCCCTTCCTTCGGCTGGGTGGACTGTCTGGGGTCGCGCTTCTCTGACAGATAAACGAAACAATGAAGATTAAGGAACTACAGTGAGGCGCCGGCGCTAGGGATTCATTCTTTTATTGAGGTCATCCGCAGCTTTGGGACTTAGTCGCTTTAGTTGATCGTATTGTTCCATTGCGCCCGTGCGATCCCCATTCTGGAGTTTTGCTATTCCCAGGAAATAACGCGCCTCAGCATTGTTCGGATCGAGGTTTACCGTTTGTTGGAATTCTTCGCTCGCCTCCCTGGCCTTCTTTTGCCGGTTGTAAACCAGCCCAAGAGCATAATGGGCCGCGGAGTTTTTAGGATTCAGGGAAAGGGCAACCTTGTATTGCTGGCCCGCCTTTTGATCGTCTTTCAGGTTGGAATAAGCGTTACCGAGGTTGTAGAAAACCGAGTCGTTCTTCGGCTCGATCTTGGTCATCGCCTCAAATTCCGCCGCCGCCTCTTTGTACCGCTTCAGTTTGTCGTAGGTATTGCCAAGCGTGTACCGCGCGTCTGGGTCATAGGGGTGCTGCTCGATTGCCTTACGTAGCGGCCCGATCGCCTTTTCGTACTGCCCGCTCTGATAGTAGGCGCTACCCAGATTGAAATAGGCATCGGCGATGTCGGGAGCAGTCGGATGCTCTTTGATATATTTTTCGAGAGTTACGGTCAGCGTTTCAGCTACTTCTGGTGCCAGCAATTGTTGAGCTGTGTTGCTATTTGGGACCGAGTCGATCGGGACGTTGGGCACCACCGCCGTGTCCTTAACTATTGCCATGGGCTTGGCTAGGGTTATTTCCTCGACCCCGGTGTTGGGTTTTTTCGAGAAGTGTCTAACGGTCAGAAGGATGACGATCAGTGCAACCGGAAAGAGCAAAAGAAGCCAATGTCGTTTCATAAAGCCAAACTCCTTAGGGAAATAAAGTGGCGAATCATAATACGATAGCTTAACTAGTCGCAACGCAGCGCGCAGTAGAAAGGTGATGGTCTGTCCGTAAAGTCCCATCACTCGTATGCTGAGAAAAATGCTAAGATGCGCTGATTGGAGTGCGAACACCCGCAACGGTCAGGCACCCCATCTGTCTCACAATGAAACCTTCGGCATCGATTTGCGAAAAACGCCCTTAATATTGTTGACTCCAGTTCTGGCGTATGTTAAGTTGCCCCACCTTAAGCTTTACCTGCTCCCGGAACTGAGACCAGGCATGGTCGATTACTGGTGGCGCGTGTGATTTTGTAATTGACAAGGCTTGTGTGCGGTGGTAGTTTCTCCGCATAGCAGTTCCAGCTTTAATTTCTGTAAATCCGTAGGCTCAGAAGCTTTACCAAAAAGCGTCTAGTTTCTAATGAACAAAACAAGTTTCCCGCTCAACTCAACAGGAGGAATTCCAATGCGATCTTTGATTCGATCAGGCCTCGTAGCCGTTGGCACGCTTGCGCTGCTGACTGTTGGCTTCGTCGCTTTCCGCGCGAGGCTGGAGCCCACAGCCCAGGCACAGCGCAATACTCAGGTTGCCGCCTGCGATGCCACGGTGGCACCGTCGTTAACCAATCCGTGTTTGGTGATTAGCTCGTTTAGACAAAACGGACCGGCTGGCACCCAAGACGAGTTTGTAGAAATTTTTAACGCCAGCTCGGTGGCGGTTACTGTTTCAAATCTATCAAGAGACCCTGCCAACGTTCCCGCCGGCATTAACTTAGGCATCGGCGTTTTCGTGTCTGCAGGTAACGGTAATCACCCAGTCTTCGGGCAGACCGCCAATGTGTCTTCCCTGGCTTGCCAGATTCCCGGCCAGACCATAATCCCCGGCAGGCGCTGGTATCTTTGTGGTGGTGTAACGTACAGCTTGAGTGCTCTGAGTACCAATAGCGGCGTGGCCCACTCGATACCTGACCGAACCATCGGTGATGTCCCTGCGGGATTCACCCCAGGGGTAAATGATATTCCTGACGACGCCGGAATGGCGCTGCTCAATATCGGCAGCAACATCGCCACCCAGTGCGTGATCGGGTCGCTTGGTTGCCCCTCAGGCTTTAACTATCCGGATCCGGGCGGCGGCGGCACAGGAAGCGCTGTGGTTCTGGATAAGGTCGGCTTTAATCCGTACGGTCCAGGTTCACCTGAGAATACGGGTCCGGGCCTTTACCCCGCGAACATCTATCCTTCGCTGGCCGCTCAGTATTGCGAAGGCACCTTAATCCCGAGCGCACCAGGAGGCCCAACCAATGTTGCTAAGAATCTTGGTTGTCTGCAGCCGGTAGGTGACGCAAGTGTGATTACGTTGGGACCTGGCGCGCCTTGTCCGACGTTCCCGAACCCCGGCGGACCTTTGGGTGTGATCGCAATAAATCCGATCTACACTACTTCCGGCCCGGGTACTCAGTACGACACCTTCTTCCCGGTGGTGGACAACGGCTTTATAAGAAGAGCCGATGGAGCCCCCTCTGGCGTCAAGAAGTGTTACGGGCAGTCCGGTCAGTACAAGATTGAGCGCCGTCGGTCAGGTCAAACGTTCGCCGACGCTTCCGGTGAGATCCACAAGGACTCATACAATAGCGTGGCCGTTAATGTCACTCCTCCTCAGAATACCGATGGGGCGTGCGCACAGACGGGCATAGCTGCTCCGACGATTTGCGGCAACAACGATGATTTCATTCTTGATGCTCCGAATCCGTCAACGAACAACGTCGGTCTAACTATGTCGGGTGTTTCAAGGGTATCATCCATACTCGGCAATGCTTGGCCGCACGCCTGCGACGATTTGGCGAATAACTGTGACCGAAGCAATCCAGCCGGCGCGCCACCGATCATCGGCAACACTATATTCAAGCAGGACCCGTTTGATATATGCGCAGGCGCGGTAATACCCTGCACCATAAACCAGCTGGGACCGCGTAATGCTGAAAGGCGCTATGCGCAGGATCCTAACATTCTGGGCACGAATAACGATCCGTTCGGGACGTTCATTCTCCGGCTCAGGTATGTCCCAATCGCGGCCACGACTGGACAGCGTTGGCGCATCAATGACCTTTCCACGCTGTGTGGCGGTCAATCGGCGACGACGACAGTCATTAACACCCCGCCAGCTCCTCCGGGACTGCCGCAGTCTTCGAACGGCGTGGGCACGCAGGAGGCTCGTAACCTGAGAGGCCCAGACTTTTCCACGGTGCCGGCTCAGACTCCGACTCCCAGCTGTCAGGGAGAAGGCAGTGACACGGGAGTGTTTACTTCCATTCTCAAGGGTGTGAATCACTACGGAGAGATCGTTGTCGACAGTAGTGGAACTGCAAGAGTGGTTTGGGGGACGGTCCTGGAGGATGTCTTTACGGCTCCAGCCGCACGACCTGCCACTGGCGCGCTCGCCCCATTTGGCGGCGGCAGTAATGCTACCTTCGTTATAAACACCACGGCGGTCGGGAACACTACGGTTAACGTGGCTGCTCCTGGTCCGGCTCCGATAACGCTGATCGGCGACGGCGTCGCCGGCGGCACTGGAAGTTTCCCGTTCCCGCTTGCTGCTAACAGCATCAACCGCATCGCGTTTAAGTTTGGCGTGGTGAGGAGTGGACGGTTTAAGCTGTTCATGGGTAGAGAGGTGGCCACGACGTCAGCACCTCAACCGTAGGAAGTTCAACCAGTCGGTGAAGTCTCCGGCTGGCAGAGTTCCTGTTGATAACCTGGAGCGGTTAACTCGGTTTTCCCAGCGGCCCGGCCGCTGGGAAAACCGACTTCTTTCAGATGGTAGTTTTCAGGAAGTGCCACGGTGGTCCGGAACGTGAGAACCGGTTGCCACGTGCGAGTGCAACAAGTATGTTTTTAGCTATCACTCTTCTATTTGTCGGCGCCTTTCAGGGCAACCCAAAAAGCCATACAACGCCGCCAAAAACCAATCCACCTGCATCGATTCAGGAGCCCGCTGCTCCGGTAACTCCGTCTGCTTCTCCAGTGGTAGCCCCTGGTCAGTCTGAAAAGGCTCAGTCGTCGGGGAAACCTAAGGCCACGCCAGCGGTGGACAAGACGAACGCGGCGAAGCGCCCTTGGCGCGTTGCCGTAAAAAGTAATCTTGGCGTGCCGCTTCTTACTGTGCGTGCGAAAAAGGCAACCCGCTCGGAAGTCGCAACTGAGCTGTCCAAATTGCTAAAAGTTCCAGTCATCATCGGAACCAGCATGAAGCAGGAGCTGTTGACGGAAGATTTCGTCGATTTCCCGCTGGAAGCCGCAGTCAAGCGACTGGCTCCGCGTCCAATCATCGATTACATCATCAGTGGCGGCGGAGACGCCACTCGCCCCGCCAAGAAGACTGCAATCGCGGTCTACCTGATGGGCAATGAAGACAAGGCTCCGCAGGACGCGCCATGGAAAGAGAATAAGGCATCTGGCCAAATGATGGTGGGCATGGTGTACGGCGCGCAGTATTCGGGTTCGTGGCAACGGGTGACGACGCCCAAGCCGCCGC
>JANNJZ010000051.1:0-21608 GCA_031396065.1 Pyrinomonadaceae bacterium
GCACGCGTGATGAAGCGATCGCCTGGTTAAAAGCGCAGGTAGACGAAAGGGAGAACGTGATTCGCCTGCGTGATGAAGCGATCACCTGGTTGAAAGCGCAGGCGGACAAGAGGAAAATCTGATTCCCCGCGTGATGAAGCAGTCGCGCTTCTACAGGATGAATTATCCACGTCGCGACAAGCGGCTCGTCAAAGTCCACTTTCTGGTCGGTTAACACAAAATATTTTCTACTACTTTTATTTAACAGTCGGCAAGTTTTTGCGCCCATGAAGTCGAGGGTAGGTTCCTGGTGTCATCTTAGCGCATTGGTTTCCCTGCTTTTGTCTACCCTTTTGTGGGAAGGCTGCTGTGACTAGATTCAATATCAGCCGGGCAATCTCTTCTAAGATCCGCGATATTGGTATCAAGTTAACGGGACATACTTCACGCTCTAGATATGGTTTCAGCCAGAAAGATTCTTAGTCATCGGCCACCGCGCCCGCTTGTTCTGCCTGTGACGGCTTTGCACAAAAAGTCCAAATTGATGCTGTGAGACTCGCTCCGAACGGGGATACGGAGTCCCAGCCCGCGGCAGCGGGCGACAGTGTTTACCGTGATTACTGGGCTGTCGCCCGCTACCGCGGGCTGCGGTCCCTCGGTCCGCGATTCCTGGGGTTCCGCTGCGCTCCACCCCAGGCTCTACGCTGTCGCCCGCTACCGCGGGCTAAGTGGGATTTGAACGGTCGAACGACTTTTTGTGCAAAGCCGCCTGTGACCTTATTGCATTCAGCAACTTGACTGGCACTTGTCAATGGGGGACGCTTTCGTGTATCTAGGTAATTCTTGCCACCGAGGCAATTCTTGAGCGTGGCTTAACTGAAGAATCCAATATTATGAGCGCCTTTAACCCCTTAGATCATCCGATTTGTCTTGCCTACCCCCTGCGGCTGGCGCCATCCGACTGGACGGGTCACGTGCCATTTGCAATGTATCTGATCGATATATTGCGTCCGAAGGTATTCGTCGAAGTGGGTACGCATAATGGCGTTTCGTATTGTTCCTTCTGTCAGGCCGTGAAAGAACTGAAAGTTGAAACCCGGTGCTACGCCATTGGCAACCGGCAGGGAGACGAGCAGGCCGGATTCTACGGACCGAGAGTGCTCGCGGATCTGAAAGAACACCACGACCCTTTGTACGGTGGTTTCTCGCGATTAATTCAAACCAGCTTTGACGAGGCGGCAGCTCACTTCGAGAATGGGATCATCGACTTATTACATCTAGATGGCTCTTATGCTTATGAGGCTGTAAAGCACGATTTCGAGACCTGGTTGCCAAAGATGAGTGAGGAAGGCGTAGTACTTCTTCACGACATCAACGTTCGTGAAGGAAAGTTTGGCGTATGGAGATTCTGGAAAACACTGAGGCGGCAGTATCCCCACTTCGAATTTCTTCACTCGCATGGTTTGGGTCTCGCAGCTGTAGGTAAGCAGTCGGCCGAATTGCTACGAGATCTGCTAAACACGTCGAAAGAAGACCAGGGGCAAATACGAGAAATCTTTCATCAACTTGGGACGCGACTAGAAATAACCCAGGAACTACAAACGTGGAAGCGTAGTGCTCTAGCGCAATCCGAGGTCTCGATCAAGCTTCAAGAGACCCTGGAAGCCAGTCAGGGGCAAATCTCTTCCTATGAGGCCCACTTGAGACAAGTCGCCGATGAACTATCAGTGAGAGCCGGACAGTTGGAAGAGCTCAAGAACCAGCTCGCGGAAGCACCAAGGCAGTCAGAACTCTACTCGTTTCAATTAAGTCGTCAGACTGAAAGACTTTCCGAAGCGCTCGCTCAGATATCTGGACTCGAGTCTCAGTTAACAAAGTCAGACAAGATGCTGGCTGAGGCGCGGCGCAGGAAATTACAGAAGAATAAAGATCTCAATAACCAGCTCGCGGACTCACGAAGGCAGTCAGAGCTCCACTCAGACAAAGCCTCTTTTAGTTCGAATGGCAGTGCCCATCTGCAGGCATCACCCGATGATGTTTGGGTTGTAGGGAGTGTTGGGACGACGGAGATTTGCTGGGACACAGGTGATGGCTCGGAAGGACAAGTGTATGTCTCAATGGATGATGAGCCTGAGTCGCTCTTTGTAACTGGTCCGCGCGGTTCAGAACCAGCCGAGTGGATTACTGCCGGCGCATCTTATGAATTCCGTCTCTATGCGGGAACTGAGCACGATCTCTTGCTCGATAAGGTCAGTGTTACTGGCAGAGCGCCGGCCCCTGAAATCTGGCTCGGCTCTTTAGATATTCCGGCGGCCGGCTCCAGCGCGACGCGCTATCTTCAAGTCAACGGCTGGGCCCATTCAACTGAAGCCCCGATCAGCTATGTTGAAGCGTTCCTGGACAATGTTCCGCTCGGACTCGTGCGCTTCGGAGCACTGCGGCCTGATGTGGCTGAAAGCATTCCTCAGGTGCCAATCGAGTGCGGTTTTTCTGGCAAAATGTTGATCGATGAGGTTTTAGAAGGCCGCAGGACGTTAACGGTTCGGGTGAGAGATGACCGTGGCAATACCAACGACTTCTGCGCCAATGTCACAATTGAACATCCGGTAGGTGAATCGCTCGCTTTACGTTCAGCGGCTATTTCTGTAGATGCCTTATCAGCTTCAAAAAGTGCCCTCGTCGCCGTCGCTCGGATTTCTCTGGATAGCTTATTGGCCTCAAGATCAACCGTTGATTTTCCGTCATATGAAACGCCGGCCGTAAGCATTATTCTGGTGCTTTACAACCGGGCAGAACTCACCCTTCAGTGTCTTTACTCCATCTTGAGGAGCGACATTGATTCATATGAAGTCATTATTGTTGACAATGCCTCGACGGATGAAACTCCGCGCCTGTTAAAACAGATAAGAGGTGCCCGGATCATCCAGAATGAAACAAACCTTCATTTTCTTAAGGCCTGCAATCAAGCCGCTAAAAAAGCCTCAGGCAAATACGTCTTGTTACTTAATAATGACTCGCAATTAGTACCCGGAAGCATCTCCTCGGCAGTGCGAACCCTTAACTCTTCGAATGACATCGGAGCAGTCGGGGGCAAGATCATTTTGCCGGACGGCACGTTGCAAGAAGCCGGGAGTATTATCTGGCAGGATGGTTCTTGTCTTGGGTACGGTCGCGGTGACTCTCCGTTCGACCCCCAATATATGTTCAAGCGTGACGCCGACTACTGTTCAGCGGCCTTCCTCATAACCAGCCGGGAACTATTCCTGGAGGAAGGTGGCTTCGATGAGGACTATTCACCCGCTTACTATGAGGAGACAGACTATTGCGTGAGGCTCTGGAAACGTGGCAAGCGGGTGGTTTATGATCCAAACGTAATCATCTTCCACTATGAGTTCGCGAGTTCAACGTCTCAGAGCAGCGCGATCGGTTTGCAAATCGCCCACCGAAAGATTTTTGTAAGCAAACACGGGGATTGGCTGCCATCTCAGTTTCCCGCCTTAACGAAGAACATTTTAGTCGCACGCAGCCGTCAGCAAGAAGGTCAACGACGAATACTGTTCCTTGATGATAGAGTGCCCCACACGACGCTGGGCTCAGGATACCCCAGAAGCAACAGCATCTTATCGGAAATGCTCAATCTGGGACACGATGTAACCTTCTACCCGACCAACTTCCCAACGGAAGATTGGACCGATGTATACCGAGACATCCCATCTGAAGTGGAAGTTATGTTGGACCATGGTTGGGAGAAGCTGAAAGAATTCTTGAGCAAAAGACATGATTATTACGATCTGATTTTCGTTAGCCGGCCGCATAACATGGCCTCACTGCGGGCCGTGCTCAATGAGAATCCCAATGTCTGTCGGCGAGCCAGGCTCGTTTATGATGCTGAAGCGCTCTTTAGTCATCGCGAGATCAAGCAGAAACGCCTGGAAGGCCAGGAACTCTCAAAAAAAGAAGAGGACCAACTCATTAAAGAAGAGTTGAGCCTGACAGAGAACTGCGATTGCGTCGTCTCGGTTTCAAGCCTGGAGGGTAGTGAATTCTCCAAGTATGGTTGCGAAAACGTTTATGTATTAAGCCATGCTGTTGAGGTCGCCCCCACCGCAGATGACTTCGATGAGCGAAGCGACATTTTGTTCGTCGGCGCGATTCACTACTTGAACTCTCCAAATGCTGATTCGATGATCTGGTTTAGCCGGGATATTCTGCCGCTGATTCAGAAGAGCTTAGGAAAGGAAATCAAGCTCATCATAGCTGGTCTAAGCTGTTCTGACTTTCGCGATCGGATTGACAACGACTCCGTTCAGTTTGTGGGTCAAGTAGATGATTTAACCCCGCTGTATAACCGTGCGCGGATTTTCGTCGCGCCGACGCGGTTCTCCGCAGGCATTCCCCTCAAGGTGTGTGAAGCGGCGGGATTCGGATTACCAACAGTCGCCACATCATTGACCGGACTTCAACTGGGATGGAACAACGAGCGGGAATTGTTGTTGGCTGACGATCCGCCCAGCTTTGCTGCCGCCTGTGTCAGGCTTTACAGTGATCGCTCGCTCTGGAATCAGTTAAGAGAGAATATGATTAATCGGGTTAGCCGGGACTTCTCTGCGAAAGCATTTTCAGAACGACTAAAACTAATCATCGGATAGTTAACATCAACCGTTGGGTGGACACTCCGTGATTGAGTGAGTAAAATGCTGACTCGTCTTCCTGCTCGACGTTCTTGATTGCGATGCCGCCGTCATTGCATGGGCTTGGCACTCAAACCGGCCCGAACGATCCGACTAAGACTTGACGTTACGATCCTAATGTTCTAAGAGCCACTAATCCAGGCGAATCAAGATTGCTAATGAGCTTAAGTGCTGATAACCAGGTAACGGCGAAGCTTTGGGGTGAGGCGGCCAAAGAAAGGGCCATCAGCGACAAATGGAAACTGGTTTCATGGGATCAGCATCCACGGGTTCGGGCCGCGATAAATAAGCGTATCTCTGGTGATGATGGTGAAGAATGGCTGTCGTTTGTAAAGCGCAGGTTCTGTGATCGAAAACTCGAGCGCGGTTTGTCATTAGGTTGCGGTTGGGGAATCCTGGAACGCACAGTCTTGCAGTTGGAGATATGCGAATATTGCGATGCCTACGATATCGCACCTGAAGCCATCGCGACGGCCCAGGACGAGGCAGAAAAGGCCGGGCTCGGTCAAAAAGTCCGTTACTTTTGCAGCGACCTTAACAAGATAACATTTGAACCGAACTGCTTTGATATTTGTTTCGCTGGGGCAATCCTGCATCACGTTGCAGACCTGGAACACCTGCTCGGACAGGTAAAATCCGCGCTGCGAACAGGCGGACTGTTTGTCATCATCGAATATGTAGGCCCCTCGCGATTCAACTGGAGCGACAAAGTGGAGCTCTTAATGAATCGGATTCTTTCGGTGCTGCCGCAAAGCTACCGCTTGAGTTTGAGAGACGGTACGACGGTTAAGGGTGGGATTACCCGGCCTTCCTCGGCGGAAGTCATCAAAGTTGACCCTACGGAAGCCATCCGATCCGATGAAATATGCGACCTTCTTGCCCGGAATTTTGAAATCATTCACCGGGCGGATTTTGGCGGAACGTTGCTTCACTTCATGCTCGCCGACATTGTCGGCAACTTTGAGCCGGGCGACGCCAAGGATGATGCCTTGGTTGACCTGATGATTCTTTTGGAACAGACATTAATTGACGAAAAGGTGATACCGAGCGACTTCACCTTCTTAGTTTGCAAGAAGACATAGAGATGCTTCGAGAAGCTTACTGTTTCGTTCACCGCTCTGGCGATAGCTCATAGAACGCACAGTCTTTGAATTCTACGATTAGACTAACTTAGGAGATTGGATTGATGAGTACACGAGCCCACATGACGGATGATCGCTTACGTTTGTGCTTTGGTTTATTGGTTTTGTTCCTCGGAATGTTGGCGCACGCTTGTTCAGGTTCCACTCCGACTGACACCCCGGTGTCCTCTGGTGGGCCCCCGCCGGCCACTGGTGGTCCCCCAGCCTATGAAGGGTTTGTAGCTAACATTAGTTGCAAGGGAGTTACCGCATGGGGTTGGGACATGATGCGGCCCAACGAGACAATAAAGCTCGATTTTTACGACGGGGGCGCCCTGGTAGAATCCGCTCCAGCCGATGTGTTAGGTGAGGATCTGGTCAAGGCTGGTAAGGGTAATGGTAAACATTATGTAAATTGGCCCATACCCGTCCGACTTCAAGATGGCAAGCCGCACACGATTACGGTCAAGTTTGGAGGAACAGCCCTTGAAGTGCCGCTCGCGAGGCCTGGTCCAATAGAGCCTCTAACCTGCAATCTCGAGAAGTAACTATTCTTTTGCGGGCGTTCGGGACAGTAACATGTTCGGACATTCTTGCCTCCGGTTGGGCTTGGCTGTTCTCTTTGGCGCGGCTGTTTCTCTCTCATGGTTTTGTTTGGGACTATTCCTCTCACGTCAAATCTTATTGTTAACGGTGACAGCAGTTTGCTGAATAATATAGACGGCTGGTATCGCAATAAGAAGATCGCAGTTGGTAAGAATCTGGACACCCCGCTCGATATATTCGCTTGCGGAAAGCTGCGATTCCGCTAAAGGCCCCGCTTTCATCCTGGGCTAATCACTGGTGTTGGGACCTCACAAACAGCATGTTTCAGTTTTAAGGATCCAATGACCACCGACAAAGAGCACTTTGATAGAATTGCGGGGAAATATGGCGCGGTGCATACGTCTTGGCGCAAGGTTTACGAGAAGATAGAAGAGCAGGTGAACCCGTTAATTCGGGGGAAAAGAGTCCTGGACATTGGGAATGGAGGGGTTTTTTGTTATGACACGACCCTACCTTCAGAAATCACCGTGCTCGATATTTCTCAGGCAATGCTCGACCGCATCGACAAGGCGGGAGTTCAAAAAGTCGTAGGAGATGCACGGGATCTAAAGGAACTGTCGGATGAGTCATTTGACGTCATTCTTTTTTTCCTTTCACTTCACCACATTAATGGCAAAAATATTAACGAATCTTATGAAACGCTGAACCACGTGCTGGAGGCAACTCGCCAGAAGTTAAAAAAGCATGGAGTTCTTATCTTTGCGGAGCCTATCTTGCCCGAGTTCTTATTCAGCATTGAAAAATTATTGTTTCCGCTAACACGCGGGTTTTTGGCGATCTCTAAAGTACCGACGATTTTCTTTTACTCCCTTTCCTTTTTGAGTGTACGGATGGCTCAGGTTTTTCAGATTGCGAGAAGTGAAATAGTAACGCAGAGACTAGCGATCGAAGGTAATATCGATCCGTTAGGCGGCTCGTTTCCAGGAGTGGTGTCGATACCCGGGTGGATGTGTCCAACTCAGATTTATCTAATCCAGGCAAGAAAGTGAAGCGGGAAACTTTTTGGAGGAATCGAAAAACCCTCAAAGCAAGCACCCACAAAATTGACAGAGGGATTGAAGGCTGCGTATCCATGGCAGCTGCCAGATCGCGATCGGCAGGAACAGGGTTAGATCGGACTTAGCAAACAAGATCAGGTCCGTGCTTGATAAGTAAGCCTTAAATCTCGAACCGCTTAAAGTCAAGCAAGGTCCTCACAAGACTGGCTTGCGCTGGAATACCCATATCCTACTGTCGGCAAATACGATTTGATAATCTGGCCAAAACGGGTTTATGACCGGATTCTGGTTCGGTATGGCATACTCGTCAGGCTTGATCGCAATCCACTTAACCTTCTGAGAATCTAACCACTGTATCCACAATTGATCGTCGGGCCAGCGAAACTTGGGGATCCCTGGTTCATCAAATACGCGCGGTTTAAAGTAGTAATTTAGCCAAATGGGCCCCAGCACGCACACAGTGTCACCCTTATCTGCATGTGCATTCACGTACTTGACACCCTGATAGCCGTGCAGCCTGGTGAGGAAAGCTTCGCGCGCTTCTGGCGATGCAGGTGGTAGGCCCCTGGCGTTGATTTCCAGAGCGACGGAGTAACCAGTCCACACCATAAGAGCAACTGTAGCCACCACCCATATTCCGTTTTGCCAAGCAGCCGACCGCCAAATCTTTCCCAAAATCCAGTGGACCGCTTCACATAACGCGAGTCCCGCCATCGGCAAAACTGGAAACCAATACCTGATGAATGGAGCGGTGAGGAACCAGAAAAGCGTGAAGGATAGCACCCAGAAAACCCACCAGCGTACGGAGCGATTGAATACTGCGACGATCCAAGCCAGCGGCCAGATCACGATCAGCGGCGACAGGGTCAGGTTATAAGCAGCATTAAAGCGGACCGGATCACGGAAAAAATCAATGTAGACCGTGAAGAAGTTTTTCAGCGTCGCTTGTCTGAGGCCGCCCAGTGGGTCAAGGCCGGTGCGGTAGTCGAAAGGCAAAGGGCTAACGGAATCCCCTTTGTGACTGAAAGGCAGAAATGGGTTACCCATGTGATAGACGACGAATGCATGCCAGGGCGCTACGATAAGCATGGACAAAACCAAACCCAGCGCCAGTGATTTCCAACTGAATCCGGATGAGGTCGACGAGGTGTTAGCCGCGTCTATTTGCTCGCCTCTATGTTTGAAACTTCTTAGCCTGGGAAGTATTAACGCACCCAAGCCAATAAGCGCTCCGAGACCTACAAAAAAGAAACCGGTTACCTTGGTTCCTGCCGCCATGGCCAACGATGCATTACCTAAATACCACCAGGATGCGCTTCGGTTATCCCAGAAGACACGTAACGCATAAACGCCCAGAAACACAAAGCAAGTAAGGCCAATATCCACATAAGCCGTGGTTGCCTGCTCGCGAACCAATGGATGCGCTAACCAAAGAGCGGCGGCAGTCGCACCCATGGCCGGATGATTCTGACGCTTCCCCCAGGCATACAGTCCTAGCGCAGTTAGCACAAAGAATGTGCAGACTACCATCTGCGCGAGAACGTCATCCCTCATAGCCAGCGCCCAGGTGAAGAACATATGGTTTAAAAGCGGCAGCACCGGAACTGGAATTCCCGGTACGACGACGAGTTTATGTTCCGTCAAATTTGCGCGCGCTATCACCAGGTGATTCGAGATAGAGTCCCAATTAGTCGGGGGATACTGACTCGTGACCAGCATTAGGAGTGAACAGCCGATTGCAAGGAATATCAGCAAGGCTATGACTGCGTTCCGTACGGGGTGAGGCTGTTTCAAGGTTCGAATGCTTAAAAGCTGCTTCCACTGCCGAACGCGGAGCGACGCCCGGTTGGAATAAATAACGCCGACAACAGTGGCCACAGAGCCCGAGATGGTCAAAAACCGGATGAGTGGTCCATAAAGGATTCCGAGGAGCGCGAGGATGAACAGCAACAGAGAACACAGCCCAAGCCCGAGGGCAATGGTAAACACCAATCGCTCCGCCAGGTTGTGAAATCGGCATTTGCGTAAGACGAGATTCCCCAATCCTGTTGCGCATAGAAGCATCAACAACAAAAGGCCAAGCCGGACCAATGCCCATGGAAGATAATCGATCATTCTGGTTTTTAGGCTTTAATAGCCGGCTTGACCTCTGAGCTTTTAGTTAGGGTTTCTTGCGGCGAAACACCCAAGTGTCATTGTTGGCGTACACTAATTGATAGTTGGGCCAGAATGGATTTGTCGCAGGATCCTGTTTGGGTATATCCAGTTCCTGGGCTTGATAATAGACCAGCAACCACTCGACATTTTCATAAGCCATCCATTCTGTCCACAATTGATCGTTCGGCCACTTGAAAGTAGGTTTCCTAAATCCGTAGAGCGACCCTCTCAAGTCGATGACCCGCTGATTGAGGTAGTAATTAAGCCAACTCGCGCTGAGCACGCAGACCGTATCACTATTCCTCGCGTGCTCATTGATGTACTTGACGCCAGGGTAGCCATTTAGCCGGGTGAGCCAGGCCTGGCGCGCGGCGGGCGTCGCCGGCGGGAGTTCCTCACTTACCACCTGAGCGGCGCCATAGCTGCTCCATAGGAGAAGAACAACAATCACCGTGACCCAAACTACATTCTGGGGACTACGCGAGTTTGGAATCTTTTCCATGACCCAGTGGATGCTTTCAACCAGCGCCAGACCAGCGAATGGCAATACAGGTATCCAATATCTGATCAACGGTACCTGAAGATACCAAAAAACCGTGAAAGCTAACGCCCAAAGAACCCACCAACGAACCGAGCGATTGAAAAAAGCGACGATCCATGCAAGCGGCCAACACACAATTACCGGCAACAACGTCAGATTATTCTCAGCGTCAAACCGCGCGGGGTAGCGAACGAAGTCAAGGTAGACGAGGAAGAACTGTTTCAGCGCGGCTTGATTCGTACCCCGTATGTATCCGGACATATAGCCACGAAGCCACGCGTTGCCCCAAATCCCCTTACTGTATTGCGGAAAGAAAGGCCAAAGTGGATTGCCCGTCTCGTATGCGCTATAGGCGAACCACGGAATTACCAGGAGAAGAGTTATGGCCCAACCTATTAACAGAGACTTCCCATTAAGGTCTCCGTCGCTCGTTGCCAGTTGTGCGGATGGTTTGCGTCTGTTCTTCAAGAAGACAAAGGCAAAAACGATTAAGCCAAGCAACGACCCAAAGCCCACGAAAAATAGTCCGGTAATTTTCGTGCCCGCGGCAAGTGCCAACAAAGCACTTCCTAAATACCACCATCGTGTCTTTCGATCGTCCCAGAAAATGCGCAGGGCATAGACACCCAGAAACACAAAACATGTTAGGCCGATGTCTACATAAGCGGTTGAGCCCAACTCCTGAATCAAAGGATGAGCAAGCCACAGCGCAGCGGCCGCGCCACCGACGGCCGGACGCCCCAGGCGCTTGCCCCACGCATAAAGGCCAAAAGCCGTTAGCATTAAGAATACATGCACCACCATCTGCGCCAGGACGTCGTCTTTCAACGCCATGGCCCAGGTGAAGAGCATATGGTTCAAAAGAGGAACCACAGGAAATGGAATCCCCGGAACGACAACCAGGCTGTGGTTTGTCAGATTTGCACGGGCTATGACCAGGTGATTAGAGGTAGAGTCCCAATTATGAGGCGGATACTGACTCTTAACCAGCAAAAGGATCCAATAAGTCACGCCAAAAACTATCAATAAGGCTGTGATTGCATGGCGCAGAGTGTAACGCTGCTGCCACTGCTGAACTCGTAAGACTTGTCTCCATTTTCGAATGCCGAGCGAGTCCCGGTGTGAAAATAACCAGTGCAAGACGGTCGCGACCGCACCTGCCACAGTCAAAACCCAGATAAGCGATGGATAGAGGATTCCCAGCAGGCCCAGAATGAAAAGCACCAGAGCGCATAATCCGAGTCCCAGGGAAACGGTAAACACCGACCGCTCTGCCTGGTTGTCAAAGCGATGTTTGCGCAGGAACAGATTTCCAAAGCCTGCCGCGCACAAAAGTATCAGCGCCAACGCCCCAAGATGGGCGAACGCCCACGGAAGATAATCAATCATTCTTTGTTAAGCTTAATAGCAAACGATGCGCTCTAGACAATCGCTGAAAACTTGCGGATAGCAAGCACTGATTTCTATATCCCGGTAATCAACTTGGATTCGCGAGCATCGCGTCCTTAATCCCGGCCCAATAAAAGCCTTTAGTCCACTGATTGATTTCATCCCAGGCGGCGTCCAGGGCTGTGGGGATATCAATCGATGAAGTTCGGGCTCGCTCCAGGAACGAGGTAAGTATGTTGGCGCGATCAGTGGACGTGAACTCTGAAATCGGAAAGAAAAACCCCGCCGTTTGAGGAGAGACAAGGCGTTCAATAACCGCAGCCCACAGCAAGCGCAGGTCTGGTGGCGAGGCGTCGATTTGTAGTGCCTGCTTGAGCATACCGAGGCAGTGCGATTGCCAGGCCTGTAACCGCCGGTCCAAAGACCATTTAAACCAGGTGGCGTGAGTGTTTTCGGCGTGGATTCGTTTTCGATAGAGCTCCAGCGGAACACGCTGAAGTTCGCCCCATCGCGCAAGACCTGACATCAATACTGTGTCGGCGGCAAAATTCTCGAACTCATTCCCCTGAAGGCCGCCGGACATGCCGAGCGCCTCTGTTCGAATTAACCCCAACGGTGCCACGCCCTGAAAGTGCTCGTGAATGAGCTTCATCTGTCGCATGACTGAACCGCCAATCACCGACGACATGGTTATCTTGCTTTCCCAGGTTCCGAACGTGCGCACGTCACCGAAAACCGCCGCAGCGTTTGGGTGTTGGAGGGCGCATTCCATTAGTATCTCGATAAAAGTTGGCTCGATGACATCGTCTTGCTCCTGGAGGTGCCAGAATTCCGTCTGCACCTGAGACATTAGCCAATTTGTGTGGTCCATCCAACCGAGTCGAAGAGGCTGCACGACGAGCCGAAATCTGGAATCCTCGAGAAACTTTTGGCAGATATCCTCGCATTCCGCATCCGGGCCATCCAGCGACATAATGACTTCAAGCTCCGGGTAGCTTTGTTTTTGGACACTTTCGAGAGACTCATTCAGAAAGAGCCTGCCATGATAAACAGGAACACCAATGGTCACACGCGGTCGATTCACGTTGTCCCCCTGGTCCTTGCCTTTTGGAAGGTACATATCATTTTGCGGTTCTTCCTGTTTTCCGGGCGAGTATAACGTCAGGCGGTCTAAATGCTGAACAACGAATTTGGTTCAGTGAACACTCCCTGGTTTTCTCTCGGCCCACTCCAGGGTTAATGGTTTCACCTTTTGGGGGAAGGAGGGACATGGAGGAGAGGCGTATAGAGTACGAGCTTTAGCTTGCGGCGTTGGCTAGGAGTTGATTGGGGTTCGGGATGAACTTACCTGTGGAAGGGCTTATCCGGTAACGAAGACGCAAGCTGAATCACCACCCATGCGGCTGCCCGCGCGGGGACCCGAGGGTGGACTCTATACACCTGTCACTCACGTCGCACCGGTGGGCGCTACCCTCTTCTAAACGAACGTATGATAAACAAACCCGACCGGTGAGGGTCGATTGCATATGCTATTATTCGCGTGTTCCCGGAAGCTAAACAGTTGGAATTAAGGTACAGCAAATCCGTATCAATTGGTTTAGAAAAGACAAACGCAGGCCGCCGGATGTCTCGGTGATCGTGGTGGTTTACAACATGTCCCGCG
The DNA here is from genome assembly GCA_031396065.1 of Pyrinomonadaceae bacterium. Taxonomy (GTDB): domain Bacteria; phylum Acidobacteriota; class Blastocatellia; order Pyrinomonadales; family Pyrinomonadaceae; genus PSRF01. Next base: position 13,146 of record JANNJZ010000051.1, read on the forward strand.
AGGCGCCGCGGACCCTGCATTCCCTCTCCGCTAGTTACCAGCGCAATATCAACGTAGACGACTACGAGGTTATCGTCGTAGACAACGGTTCGACCCCGCCTCTCGATCCCAAATTTATCGAGGGTCTCTCTGGAAACTTCCGCCTCATCCGGATTGACGACGCCTCACCATCCCCCGCGCAGGCCGTCAATAGAGGTCTTGCTGAAGCACGCGGTGAAGTCATCGGAGTTATGATTGACGGCGCGCGAATAGTCACGCCGGGTCTGCTTCACTTCGCCCGTCATGGCGCTAGACTTTATGACCGCGCGGTGGTGGCAACCCTCGGTTGGTATCTTGGCGCCGATCTGCAGAGTTGTGCGATGACGGCCGGATACGAGGAATCGCGCGAGGATGCTTTGCTCGAATCCATCAATTGGCCCAGCGATGGCTATCGGTTGTATGAAATCGGCACCATGGACGAATCATCAACTGATGGCTGGTTCCAGGCTATTGCAGAATCAAATGCCTTATTTTTGCGACGTGAGCTATGGGATCTGATTGGCGGTTTTGACGAGCGCTTTGATTCTCCGGGTGGCGGATTGGTCAACCTGGACACCTTCAACCGCGTGCTTGAGTGTCCGAATGCAGAACTCGTGATCTTGTCTGGCGAGGCAACATTTCACCAAATGCACGGGGGAGTATCAACGAACGCATCGATCGAGACTCAGCAGGATAACTGGGCGAACTGGTCGAGCCAGTATGAGCGAATTCGGGGACGCCCTTACGAAGGTTTGCGGCCGGGACATGCGCCCACTCTTATTGGAACCCTGCCCCAATCTACCCTTGCCCGAATGGTGCATGCCGCCATCCACCCAAGCTCATGTTGTAGCCGTGTCAAGCACCCGCTGGGTGCCGGTTTCGACACCAGCCTCTGGACCAACCAGCGTCCGCCGCGATGTACTGATGAGACTATCGCTGAGCTTGTCGACCTGGCCGACAATGAATTTCGTGTGGGTAGGTTTGCGGCTAGTTGTGCCGTGGCGCATCTCATCCGCCAACATGCTCCTGACGAGCCCGAACCACAGCGTTTGCTTTCCCTGGTCGCAGCCTGGCGTTCGCACAATGACCTGTCCGCTGAAGAGATTGCTGCTTATCACTGCGCGCTTGGCAAAGCCTACCGTTTGCTGGGCGACCGTTCCGCATCTGCTTCCGAATATGAAAAGGCATTGACGTTCGTGCCAGAATTGAAGGAAGCGGGCGATGGATTGGAGATGTTGGGGATGCCGTGATTAACTGTTCGGCGAAAGGTACGACAAAATGCCCACAGCGATTACCAGGGCGCTACCTTGCTTACTGGCCTAATCTTGTGCTCTCTGGTTGCGCGTCCCGCATTGAAGCCCGCTTACGGCGGGAGCCGTAAAACTTGAAGAGGTTGGACACAAATTCGAAAATAGCCATCGGCTTGACGAATGAGCTGCGCGTTTCATTGGCCACAAAGTGTACGGGCAGTTCGCCAATCGTCAGTCCGGCTTCGTGCGCGCGAATCATGATCTCGGCGTCGATGAACCAGTCGTTTGACTCAAGCTGGAGGAGTTCGTATTTCGAGCGCCGAATAATCTTGGGTTTGGAGTTGACGTCTTTAACATCGATGTCAAACAGGAGCTTGAAAAGTTTGTTAAATACAGAGGAGATAAGGCGGCGATAGAGGCCGTCATCGCGGCTCACTCGGTAAGTTTTGGTCAGATCAAGATTCTGGAGCTTGGCTTTTAACAAGCAGGCCACAATGAACTCGGGTGGAAATTGACCGTCGCCATCGATGATGCCTATGTATTCGCCGCGGGCCGCGTCCAAGCCCATACGCATGTCCCAGCCCATCATTCCGACCTTGGGCTCAACCACTGTGCGGACGTTGGAGCGTGTTTTCGCGAATGCCTTAACGACGGCCGGGGTTTCATCGTCGCTGCCTTCGATATAGTTGCCCACCAGCACTAGTTCCCAGGTGAAGTTGCAATACGAGAGCGCCTCGCAGATCCTTTCGACGAAGGGAAGAATGGTTTGACCGCTGCGGTAACACAGGACTACGAGGGAGAATTCTGGATCGGGCACGGGGCCATGGTAGCTACAAACTTTTCGCTTCGCAATCGCGTAACGAGCCGGCTCGGGAAAATATGAGAGTGCTTTTCACGGGCGGCTCATCGACTATCGGAGCGGGCGTGCTGAGATGTATGCTCGAGGATCCGCGGTATATAGAGATTTGGGCTGGAATCCACCGGAAAGACGTGCCGCTAGTACATCCCCGGCTACGCCGTCTACAGTTGGAGTTGTCAGAAGAGGTCATCCTGGACGATATTCCTTCCCCGCTTGATTTGACGGTCCACTTCGCGGGGGTGACCCATGCGCAGGACGAAGGCTCATATTTTGACGTGAATTTTCGCGGCACCATGCAACTCGTTGACAAAGTGCGGTCGCTTGGCTGTCGTCGATTCTTTTATGTGAGCACTCGGTGCGCTACCGAGGGGAGCGGTGCTTATGGCGAATCAAAGCTGGCGGCCGAAGCAGCGCTTCAGCAACTGGATTGGGACGAGTTGTTAATCTTACGCCCGGCGGAGATATACGGAGGTGGTGGGCGCGAGGGAATTGATAAGTTTTTGCACTTGGCGAGTACCTATCGCGTCGTGCCCTGGTTGTGGGGCAACGCGGGATTGCGCTTTGCCCCCCTTCAGATGGAAGACTTCATTAGGATAGCTGGCGCTGCGCTGGCCGATAATAAGAGAGGAGTGACCGTTCAGGATGTATGCGGACCGGAAGAGCTTGACGGCACTTTGTTGGCATGGCGAATCGCTCGCCGTTATTGGGCAGTGCCGCTGCCGCTTTGGTGGCCCGCGGTGACGGTGGGCTTGAAAGCGCTTGAACGTTTAGGAATCAACCTGGTCACGTCTGATCAAGTTGCTCGATTGATTGGTCGCAAGACCGCGAGTCGCTCCAGCCCCGACATCCTGGCAAGGGGGCCCATGACACGCTTCCTTTGCGAATGACGCTTATGGTGAAGACGCAGTGGCCGGAAAACGGGCGGAATGTGTGATCCGCTCGCGGAGTGGTAGCCAATTCAACTCACCGCCGAGGTCATTGTTGAGAAGAATATCAAAAGTTAAGGTGTAGCTATGCAAGACGATTTCGCTCAGGAATATGGTGAGCTGCAGAAATGGCATTGGTGGTTTCGTGGCAGGCAAAGAATTGTCGAGTCGGTTCTTCGCCGTGAGCTGACCAATGCCGGGCCCAGGAACATCCTTTCCGTTGGTTGCGGACCAGCCGAAGGCTTGAAATGGTTGGTGCCCTTCGCCGGCGAGGGCGGTAAGGTGGTGGGACTCGATGCCGGGTTGATCCATGCGCGACGCCTCCCAGCAGTAGATTTCATAGTTGGCAGGTTGGAGAACGCGCCTCTGGAGAATTCATCCTTTGATGTAGTTCTGACGCTCGACGTGCTGGAGCACTTAGATGACGATATGGCAGGGCTGCGTGAAGCTGTCCGACTTCTAAAGCCGGGCGGCTTATTGTTGATTACCGTACCTGCGTTGCCGAGTCTTTGGGGAGGGCAGGACATCGTAAGCGAACACCGGCGCCGTTACACCAAGGGTTCTCTCGAGCAGTTGTTGAAAGAGGGAGGGCTTGAAAATTTCCGTACCAACTACTTCAACGCTTTCTTGTTTCCCATCGTCGCGATGATTCGGTGGGGGCGTAGAGCGGTAGCCCGAGGGGATCGCGCCCGGATGGATTTCGATAACCAACGACCGGGAATGCTCAACGAAGCATTGGCGTGGGTCTTCGGGCTGGAGCGTCATATCGTGGATCACGTTTCAATACCCATCGGCGTGAGTTTGATAGCCACTCATAGCCGGAGCTTGAATGGTAGCTTAAGCGGGAGTAGGGAATCCGCAGCCATGGTTGATAAAGGATAGTAATTGGGCCTCAACGATGTTTAAGAATAGCGGTACCGCTGACGGGCCCGTTGGCGAACTCTTGAACGACAAAATATTGGTCATTGATTCGTTTCTGCAGGCACGTATTAGCCTGCTCGATGACCTCTGGACCAAGGTAACTGACGAAACCCTCCCATCTACGAACGTTATCTTTCTGAGTGTAAGGAACCATAAGATATTCTGACTTACCCAGACCAAGGGGATAAAAATGGATCCATTTGACTCCCTGTGCGTACAAAGCAGGCATATAGCCCTCTAGCGTACTAACCTCTGATCCTGCCGGAACGTAGGCGGCCATATTCTCCAGGGATCTGGCTCGGAGAATTACGGATTCCGCTCGCCCGCTCACCGTATAGAACTCAGCCATTTTGACTAAGCCAGTTTCCCTGATTTGTTTCAGAGAGAAGTTAAGAGTCGGTGGGAATGGATCGAGAAAAGCGTAAAAAAGCGTGACGCTGATCCCAAGAGTCATAGCGATTGGGATAAAAACCCGCGATCTTGTTTTCCAGAGAGCTGCCGCGCCCATAACGATTGCTACTATCAGAAAGGGAAAATAGGCGCTGTGGTAATGAGTGGTCCACCCTAATTTCTCCGCCCCACCGATTGAGCCAATCGCGTTAGGAACCATTGACAGTATCGCGATCAGTGCCCACCTCTTAGCGAAGTATGCAAACGGCGCCAGGAAGAGCAGGTTGATCAGCAGAAATTTGTAAATAGGTTTTGCGGCTTCGGTGTTCCTGGAGATGGCCGAAAAAAATGTATAGATCCCGGTAGAGAAGGAACTGTAGTCGGGATTCTGTTGGACATAACGCATGTAGATAAAAGCATAAATGCCGAGGAACAGGACCAGAATCAAAGGCAGAATATCCAGCCGCGACCACTTCCGGCGCAGTCCAAAAAAGGCATATACCCCGAGGGTCCCCGCAACCAACATGATTGCTGATCGCTCAGACGTTGAAGCTGCGAGTAGGCCAACCACTACCAGGGCATAGGGTCTTCGATGATCTGAACTAATCCAATCGTGCAGAATGAAAAAGTAAATGATCCCGAGAATCGGAAACAATTTGTCTAAATAAAACTGACCGAATACTGAATAGGACCAGGCAGGATGGAAGGCAACCATGAGTATCAGGATTACGCTCGGAATCACCGGGATACCGATGTTGCGCGATCTGAAATAAACAGCAAGCAGCAGACCGGGAAATGCCACTAGCGCGCAAAGATAGAAGATAATCTTTGCGGAGAGGAAGATTCTAAGCCCCGCTAAGCCGTATAAAATGGGGAAAGAATGGCGCTTATAGAGGTTAAAGTATTCCCTGGTGTCGTTTTCAAACTGGTATCCACATACACGTGAAACCGGGGCCACAATCAGATCATCGAGAGCGCGGATGACAGAGCCCATGAGCATTGTAGTTGAACGCCCAGTCTCATAGGTCGTATCAATAGTTTCCAAAAAATATGCCTGGTCCAGACTTTGCCCCAGCCAGTTGAATCTGGTCGCATTGAGAAACAGAAAAAAAAGGACAATTGACAAACTAAGGATCAATGCCTTTTCTACCGCCTTCATTTCACTCATGTTTTGTTAAGGTCCCGTTAATTACTTAGGTGCGTCGCGGGTGGTCTCGCATTTTTCGATATAAGCCTGATAAACCTGAAATGGCATAGTGACTGACGAATTCCGAATTCTTAGATTCAGGAAAATGAAAAGGAATGAGGTGAAAGTGACCAGACAGAGCAACGTCGCGGATAAGCCCAGCAGCGTTGTGGTCCATCCCGGGATCGCAAGATCGGTTGTAAACCGGATGGCGATCGCAATCGCTGCGCCTAGAATCAACAGTATCGAGATCACGAAGCTTCCAAACAGAATTCTTACATTGAGGGTTGGGTAAAGCGAAATTGCGGAAAGGCCATGATAGACCAGTGTTTCAAGCTGCATTTTTGAGTTTCCGCCCAGCCGTTTGCCGCGATTAAGAGGCAGCGCAATGAACGGAATGCGAGAAAGCAAAGCCGTGGCGGCGTAATGTACCCACAATTCCGGCTTCATCGTGAGCCGAGCCAGCACGGAGAATCTCAATGCGCTAAAGTTCCCAAATCTGATAGGCAGCCCAGTAAGAATTCGGTGAAACATTTTGTAGAGGATGTACCCGGCCCTGAGCCCCGCGGACTCAAGCCTTGCTTGTCGTTCCGCAAACACGGCCAAATTACTATCGTCACTTTCCAGCGATTTCAACAGTTTCGGTACGTCTTCCGGTTTATCTTCTCCATCCCCATCCATTACCACCACAAAGTCACAGGGTCTATTGAATTGAACGTAGCATAAACCTAATGCTATGGCCCGTTGATGCCCAACGTTACCCAACAAACAAAGGATCTCGACTTCTTTTAGCGAAGCTACTTCAAATTCTGAGAGTTCCGGGCGCATCCTGGAACCGTCATCTACAAACATGACCCTAACGGAATACTCTGGGAATGAGTCAAATGTTTGATTTAGCATTCGGACCAGAATAAATGCGCACTCCCAATCATCAAGGATTGGGATGATAATTCTCACTACCTTTGGGAAACTCAACCCGGAGAGTTGCTTCATCGTATTAGGTGATTTCGTAGCACTCGTTAGCTACTGATGCGTAGCGAAACTACCGTGCCAAGTGGTCTTAACCGTTTGGATTCACGTTACCAAGACTGTAAGTAAAGGGGAAAGGGGGAAGGGGTAATGGGAAAATGAAGCGAGTAGTCTTGCGATTTTTTCTGAATTTCCCTTTTCCCTTTCCCCTCTTCCCCGGTTTGAAAATAAACAGCGATCGACTCGGCGCTAAGGGCAGCCGAGTTTGGTTAACTTCACAGTAACGGTAGCCAGCGTATTTTCAGGCGTAGGTGTTCTTCCCTCTGAAGCGTCTTGCAGATAAAAAGTCATCCCGTCCGTCACCCACTTACCTGTCTTTGAGAATCCTTTAGGCGGGGCATGGGCGAGAATGCCTCCGATACCGCTGGGCGATCCGACCCGTACCTCCACTGCTGTCGGACCCTCGGCCGTGTGGGTTAGAGTCGTAATGCCGAGTCCTGAGCCGTCGCACACCTGAATGGGATTTGGATCCGCTTTGAAAGTTGCGTTCTTGGCGGCAGCAGGCGGTGCCACAACCGGGTCCCTGGGCGGCGATTTTGGAGGCACATTCGATTTTGTCTGACTCGACTGGGTTGCGGTCTGTCGGCCCGAGCAACTAACTATTGCCAGGAATCCCGTGCATAGAATGAGTGATATGGACCAGCGCGCGATGTTTGTCAGACTCAAATTTTCCTGGATTTGGGTTTCTGGTTCCAACGTTTGGACCCATAGTATAGTTGGCGTCCTTATGGCTGCAAGGGCGGCCAGAATGAAGATTTCCGACTGAGAATTCTATCCCGGGAATATTCAGGACGAGCGATTCCAAACAAGTCTCCTGGACATTCAATCCATCAAAATGGCAGGGTCGCTATTCACTTTCATGGCGACGGCCATCCGGCGATGCCCAAGCTCGCTGAAAAGCAGTGGATAATCGACGAACCTATCCGGATGGTGGCCAGTAGTTCTCATGAAAGCGTGGGGTGCATACTCTTGATTAATTTGAATTCCTCCTTGCTCTTACCAGCCTACGGCGGTCATCTCGTGGACCTCATGATACCCAGGCACGATTTAGATGCACTGAAAGCGTATGCTGGTCGGCTCCCTTCAGTTCAAATCTCTGAGCGGTCGGTCTGCGATCTGCAATTGCTGTCCACCGGCGCATTCTCTCCCCTCGACCGTTTCGTCGGCGAGTTAGACCATCAGGGAATACTTGATGAGATGCGTCTCACCAGCGGACATCTCTGGCCAATTCCAGTCACTTTGCCGGTAAACCCAAGCCCCGAACTTCGGCTTGATCATGACATCGCGCTTCGAAGTTCGAAGAACGAGTTGCTGGCGGTGATGACCATCGAAGAGATCTACGAATGGAACGTGGCCGAGACAGCGCGCAAGATTTTCGGTACTGAAGACCCCAAGCACCCGCTGGTGGCGGAAATGCAGCGCTGGGGCAAACTCAACATTTCCGGACGGCTCCAGGTTCTGCAACTTCCGCGATACTACGATTTTCAGGACTTACGTCTCACGCCGGCGGAAGTCAGGGCGAGGCTGGAAGGCATGGGGCGTGGGAATGTTGTTGCTTTCCAAACGCGCAACCCGCTCCATCGGGCGCATGAGGAGTTGACTAAGCGCGCGATGGACCAGGTGGACGGCGTACTACTGCTCCACCCTGTGGTGGGCTTGACGAAGCCGGGCGACGTCGATCATTTCACGCGTGTGCGTACTTACAAGGTCCTCGCCGTACGGTACTACGATCAAGAGCGAATCCTGCTCGCGCTCTTGCCGCTGGCCATGCGTCTGGCGGGCCCCAGAGAAGCACTATGGCATGCGCTCATTCGGCGCAACTATGGTGCGAACCATCTTATTGTTGGCAGGGACCACGCCAGCCCCGGCACCGACTCGACCGAT
>JANNJZ010000422.1:0-8319 GCA_031396065.1 Pyrinomonadaceae bacterium
GTCTTAGCTCCGCAACATTCGCCCGCGCGAATTCAATGTCCAGAGCACCCGGCTTCACTGCCTGATCACGGAGTGTCCTGGCGAATCCAGTCATACTCTTCATGTGAGCCATCATCAGCAGGTGATGCGGCGATTTCATCATCATGGCCATCTCCGACTTCATGCCCGCCATGCCGGCTTTCTTCGGGCCGCTTGGTGTGTGCTTGTGCGTGTGTTGCGCCCATGCTGCGGACGGAATCACCAGGACAAGCATGATGGCTGCAGCTGACAGCAATGCGCGTGTGTTCACTCTCATATCGTTATCTTCTCCTCTGAATGGTTGACTGTAACTCGGGCACTCAAGGCTGCCCAGTATTTGCAAAACTCTAAATTTTCTCTCGCTTCGGTTCTGGTGTCTGTGCCTTTACACACATAGCGAGCCTCGTGGCGCGAAATTCCTTGGTGGTTTTGGTGTGTCGACGACAGCAAGCGCTGGTTGCGGCGCTGCGAAAATATCCGCAGCCCACTGCGGCAGAATTCTCAAAACATGAGGACTAATTAGGGGAGTTACCGAAGCGTTGCCTTCAGGCACCAGGGTTGCTGCGAGCAAAAGAACGAGTTCTCGGTAAACATTTTGACGTGGCCAAGGGTCCATATGTCGCTGTTTAGGATGATGAGTGCTTATGGGCAAAGAAAGGCAAGGCCTTAGTGTGTTTGCGCACATACGAGGCAGTAGCACTTGGTTTATGCTCCCACCACTGAGTGATCCATGGCGCAACCACGGAAATACAGTCTTACTGTTGTACTTGGCTGGCTTTTGTCGGAACGCGTCCATATTTGCCGGGACCTCAGCGCGGCCTACACTCTTGCTCCGATGAGGGCGAAAACCCGTCGTGGTTTTGCCAAGAATCTTTCCTTGGCTGATTGTGGTTGAAAGTTAGTTAGCGATGCTGAAACGGTTGTCATCTCTGATTCTGGTGCTGGTGATCGGTAGCAGTGTGTTGGCTGGCACGGTGCGGCCCAGCTATGAGCATGTCTGCAAGATGGCGGGCATGGAGATGACGCCGGGAATTCACGAGATGATGCCGGCGGCATCGGCGTTTTTGATCCCACCTCACAAGATGATGCCAGGTATGCAGATGCCAACGGCATCACCGCCTTTGAGCCCGTCTCACGAGATGATGCCGGGCATGCAGATGCCAACAGCGTCGACGTCTTTGAGCCCGTCTCACGAGATGATGCCGGGCATGCAGATGATGAACCATGGCACGATGGACCATGGCACGATGGATCATGGCGAGCAGACGATGCCGGGCATGGAAACCATGCCATGCTGTCAGAAGCATGTCACTCAACCCGTTTCGAGTAAGTCCGGCTCTTCGGGAGAGTGCTGTGTCAACATTCCGCAAGAGACTGGTTCAAGCCGAACAACGTTTAATTTGCGTCTGCCTTCCTTCAGTGACGCTGTTATTCATCCGGCAATCGTGCAGTCTCCTCTGGCTGCGCCTGAGCCTTACGAGTGTTTCTACTCGACCCAACTCTTTTTACCCAACCTCCAGGCTAGTTACATCCGCAATCATTCCTTTCTGATCTAACGCTGACAGGGCTCGTCGTGTGTCTTGTTGTCGGGTGTCCTTCAATTCCAGGACTTACTCGCACAACGGGGTGCCGACGTGTAACCGCAGGCGCGAGCATTCCGAACTCTCAAATAGATCTCTGGGTTTTGATAACTAAGGAGACTTCTTCATGAAAAAGGTAATTATCGGATTGGTTCTGTTGATAGGGATCGTGTTGATAACCGGCTTGTGGCTGCGGACCGGCACGTCTTCGCAAAGCGCCTCAGTAGCAGCAACTGCAAACCGCGATTCAGGCGAGAAGCAGCAACCAATTGCCGCGCATAATCACGCTGCAATGGCCAGGGTGCCTGCCTATTACAAGGAGGCACCAAACCCGAACATGCTGCCGCCAACTCTTTCGCCTGAGCTCTTTACGGGAAACAAAAGATTGGCCTATCTGGCCGCTAAAGAGATCCCGCAGACGTTGGCACAGCTACCCTGTTATTGCCACTGTGATAAGGGTCACGGCCACAAGAGCCTTCATAGCTGCTTCGAATCTGAACACGGGGAAAATTGCGGCATCTGTATCGGCGAAGCACTAATGGCCTATCACCTTGAAAAGCGATCAAAGCTAAGCGCCGTTGAGATTCGAGAGCAAGTAATCGCTGCTTACGGGACAGCAGCGAACGAATGATCACCGGAGCATTGAATCGCGAGAGTGAAGAAGAAAGGGAGAGAGGTTATGAAAAGCAAAACACAGCTAGTTGCAGTCGGTTTGGCATTGGTCCTGATTTCATTGATAGCACCGCCAGGCGTATTGGCTCAGCACCCGCACGATCAAAACAGCAAGATCGTTTGGAGGACAGGAATGGTGAGGCTCTCGAAGTCCGCTTGGGCTGGTGACGTTCGGCTCAAGAGCGGCATGTATCACGTTAAGCAGGTGATGGACGGAACCAGGCATGTGATCGTTTTCAAATCAGTTGCGCTGCCGGCGGGTAAGGAATTCAGCATGTGGGAAGGGAAAGAAGTGGCGAGATTGGCATGCACTGTTGAGCCAGCCAAGGAAGTGCGAAACACCAAGGTTCGTTTCGGCAAGAATGCTGCTGGCCAGTCGGTAATCCTGGAGATTCAGATCGCCGGTGAGAAAGTTAAGCACATCCTGTCGGAGGGCGGCCAACAGTTGAGCGAAACGAATCAGTGAAGGAGCTTAAGCCGTGAGATGGCAGCCGACTACGGCAGGGCAAGTGGAAACGTAAGGAGGTTTCATGAATCACGAAGATGGATCTGGAAATGGTGGTTGGCAAGCTTCTGAGCGGTTAAGCGAAGCCAGTGAGTACCGGAGCAGGGTCGTGCCGAATCACGTGACCCGCAATCCGGATCTCGAACCGGGTGTCGAGCCCATGGAGAACGAATGCCGTGGTTCGAGAGTAGAAACACCGTCTTTATACCGGCGAGGCAGGCAGAGCGATGAGCAGTTTCATAACTAATGAGCAACAAGATACACGCAAAAGCGCCCCACGATCACCCGCACAAGAGGGATCAGTTTTCCAGACCTGTGCACCGAATCGCGAACGGGGAACTGCCGCTGGTAATCGTCGGCAAGTGAGGAGAAAGGTAGAGTGAAAACGAAGCCAATCCAACCCCTGGTTGCCTACCTGCTGACAGTGGTGCTGGCTGGAAGCAGCGTTGCGCCGGCTCAGCAAGCTAGCACGTCAAGTCCTGGCATTGCCGAAGGCACGGCTCGCGTCGAACCCAACCAGCAACCAATTCCGCCTGGTGTATCTGACGCACCTGCCGGGATTCCAGCACTGCAACAGTTAGTTGAGCAGGCGCTGGAAAACAACCCAGAGATCAGGGCGATGCAACGCCGCTTTGACATGATGCGCGCGCGCATCCCGCAGGCGAAGTCATTGGACGCGCCCGTGCTCAGCATTGGGTACATGGGCAACATCGTGCCCTTCCAAGTGCAGAAGGGCGATCCTTCGAGCGGACGCATAATTGGGATCAGCCAGGATGTTCCATATCCGGGAAAACGTTCATTGAGAGGCAAGGTTGCCGGCACCGACGCCGATGCAGAGTGGTGGGCCTTTGAGTAAACACGGCGGAACGTGGTGGCGGAGGTCAAGGACGCCTACTTTGATCTCTACTACCTTACGAAGGCCATCAGAGTAGTCACCAAGACTAAGACACTTCTTGAACAGTTCACGAAGATTGCCGAAGTGCGTTACTCCGTTGGCAAGGGCATTCAACAAGACGTGCTCAAGGCCCAGGTTGAATTCTCAAAGCTGATCGAACAACAGACCATGTTGGAACAGCGAAGGCAGATTGCTGAGGCTCGCTTGAATAGTCTGCTGTACCGCGAGCCCGAGTCACTAGTGGGAATTCCAGAAGAGCTGAAGCCGCGCGATTTTCCTTACACACTGGCCGCTCTTAATGAAACGGCTGCAGCAAATTATCCAGACTTGAAGGGACAGCGGCGCAAGATCGAAAGCGCACAGTATGCGATTCAGCTTGCGAAGAAAGAATTCTACCCGGACTTCTCCGTCGGCTTCACGTACGTCAACCGCCCGGCGATGCCAGAGATGTATGGAGTGAACATCGGGATCAAGCTTCCGGTTTACTACGCGCAAAAGCAACGACCTGCGCTTACGGAAGCGACCGCCAGCTTCGAAGCTGAGAAGCGAAGTTTGGAGAACATGACGACGCTGTTGTTCTTTAAGATCAGGGACAAGTATCTCTCGCAGACAACGGCCAAGCGCCTTCTCAGCCTGTACAGCACAACGATTGTTCCCCAGTCGTCGCTCTCGCTTGAGTCGGCCATCGCGGGATATGAAGTCGGCAAAGTCGATTTTCTGACGTTGCTCGACAATCTCGTCACGTTGCTCAATTACGAGCTTAGTTACTACGAACAACTCAGTAATGATGAGAAAGCGGTCGCGGCGCTCGAACCGCTGGTGGGCATCACGTTAAGACCGTGAGTCCGATGGATAGACGGGAGAGATAAAATGACCACAGCAAGCAGATCAAACGACGGGAAAACCGCCGTACTGCAAGAGCCGGAAGAGCTTGAAGCACACGAAGAAGTGGACTTCCCGGCGATTGAAGCGGCACCCACTGCGGCAGAACTCGAAGCGCTGCTCAGCAAACCCGCGCCCGCAACAGATGCAGTCCTAGTTGTAGTCGAAAACGACGAACGCGATGTGATCATCCGACCGCGTACTGCAAGAAAGAAGTGGCCGATTATCCTTGCAGTGATGTTGGTCGCCGTCGTCGGTATTGCCGCGATTGTCTATCTGCAACCCCGACCAAAGCCGGTCCCAACGCCGACAGCGGTTGATCTTCCGACGCGAACAAATACGACAACCAGCGACATGCCCGAGACTGCTTTCATGATAAGCCCGGAGAAGCAACAGCTAATCGGTGTCCAGTACAGCACGGTCGAGTATCAAACGATTTCCAAGTCTCTGCGCGCCGTGGGCAAAGTCGCCTTCGATGAAACAAGAATGAGTCGCGTCAACCCCAAGATCGAAGGCTGGATCGAAAACGTGTACGTCGATTTCACCGGAAAGTTAGTCCGGAAGGGCCAACCAATGCTCAGCATTTACAGTCCCGATCTGGTGTCGACGCAGGAAGAATATCTACTCGCAATCAAGGGCAGAAGACAGCTCGAAGTGAGTCCTTTCCTGGACGCGGTCAACTTCTCCGAATCCCTGGTGAAATCAGCACGACGACGGCTCGAGTTGTGGGACATCAGCGACGCTCAGATCCGTGCACTCGAGAAACGTGGAACGCCCACCAAGGCGATGACCCTTTATGCGCCGACCAGTGGATTTGTCACAACCCGGAATGCCTTTCCGAGGCAGCGGGTGACGCCAGAGACCGAACTCTATGCAATTGCCGATCTCTCCAAGGTCTGGGTGATTGCCGACATCTACGAGTTTGAAGCCGCGGACATCAAGATGGGGCAGCCGGCGACGGTGACCATCAATTCTTATCCGGGACGTACGTTCAGCGGGAAGATCACCAACATCTTGCCACAAGTCGACAACGCTACGCGGACGCTCAAAGTCAGAATTGAGTTGGCGAACAAAGACTTTGCGCTCAAGCCGGATATGTACGCGGATGTGGTTCTCAGCATTAGCTACGGCAGGAGTCTGGTCGTGCCGCAGGAAGCGGTCATGGATTCAGGGTCTGAGAAATTGATTTACGTCTCTCTTAACGATGGATATTTCGAGCCGCGCAAGGTGCAACTTGGAGCCAGGGTCGATGACAAATTCATCGTGCTGGCCGGACTTAAAGAAGGAGAGCGCGTGGTCACGTCCGGCAACTTCCTGGTTGACTCTGAGAGCAAGCTGAAATCAGCGACCGGAGGAATGGGTATGCCAGGCATGGACCATGGCGGTTCGGGTTCTAAACCGGAAGAGAAGAGTCCGGTCAAGCATGACCAAATGGAGATGCCTGCGTCAGAACGGAAAATATTGTTCTGGTACGACCCGATGCACCCGGCATACAAGTCAGACAAACCAGGCAAAGCGCCCGACTGCGGTATGGACCTTGTGCCCATGTACGCAGAAGCCAAGTGATGCGGTCAGATGAGTAGCGATGATTAATAAGATTATTGATATCTGCGCCCACAACAAGTTCATGGTCCTGCTCATAGTTGGGATCTTGACGCTTGGCGGGTTGTGGTCGATCAAAAACATCTCACTCGATGCGATTCCCGATCTCTCGGACACGCAGGTGATCATCTATTCGCGTTGGGATCGGAGCCCGGACATCATGGAGGATCAGGTTACATACCCGATCATCTCGTCTTTGCTCGGCGTACCCAAGGTAAAAGACATTCGCGGCTTTTCAGACTTCGGTTATTCCTACGTTTACATCATCTTCGAAGATGGCACCGACATCTATTGGGCCCGTTCACGAACACTTGAATACCTCAGCAACATCCTGCCGCGTTTGCCTGAGGGAGTAAACGTCGAGCTTGCCCGCGATGAGACTGCTGTGGGCTGGGTTTATGAGTACGCGCTGGTTGATAGGTCCGGGCAAAACAATCTGGCACAACTGCGAAGCTTTCAGGACTGGAACATGCGGTACGCCTTACAGGCCGTGCCCGGAGTAGCCGAGGTCGCTCCGCTGGGAGGATTCGTCAAGCAATACCAGGTCAACGTCGATCCGAATGCTCTGATCTCCTATGAGATTCCAATTGAGCGCGTGGTCGAAGCCGTACGCCAGGGGAATAGCGATGTGGGGGGCCGCCTGGTCGAGTTCTCTGGCCGCGAGTATATGGTGCGCGGGCGTGGTTACATCAAGAAGGTCTCTGACGTGGAAAACATCGTCGTCGGGACCAGCAAACAGGGCGGCACGCCTATTCTCGTGAGGAATCTCGCCACGGTAACGCTTGGTCCGGACATTCGGCGCGGCCTGGCTGATCTGGACGGAGAAGGAGATGTGGTCGGCGGGATTGTCATCATGCGTTATGGCGAGAACGCCGAGCAGGTCATTCAACGTGTCCGCACGAAACTCGATGAACTTAAGCCCTCATTGCCAAAGGGCGTCGAAATCGTTACGACCTATGACCGGGCTGTACTGATCGAGCGGGCGATCGAAACGCTCAAGAGTACGCTCATCGAGGAACTGATCATCGTCAGTCTGATCATCATGATCTTCCTCTGGCACATCCCGTCGGCGATCGTGCCGATCGTTACGATCCCGATTACGATCATCATCTCATTCATCCCGATGTATTTTATGGGGCTGACCGCCAACATCATGAGCCTCGGCGGAATCGCTATCGCTATCGGGGCGATGATTGACGCGGCAATTGTCGTTGTCGAGCAAACGCACAAGAAACTCGAACACTGGGATGCCGAAGGCAGACCCGGCAGCTACAAAGACGTAGTCATTAACGCCGTGAAGGAAGTCGGCGGCCCCAGCTTCTTTGCGCTGCTTGTGATTGCAGTGGCGTTCATTCCGGTCTTCACACTTGAAGGCCAGGAAGGGAGGCTCTTTAAACCGCTCGCCTACACCAAGAACTTCGCCATGGCGATCGCCGCCTTCCTGGCAATCACACTTGATCCAGCGATTCGACTGCTCTTCACGCACATGGATCCGTACAAGTTCAAGCCAAAGTTTCTTGCAAAGATCACCAATGTCGTGCTGGTCGGCAAGATTCATAGTGAGGAGACCCATCCCATAAGCCGGCCGCTCATGAAGGTCTATCACCCGGTTTGTGAGTTTGTATTGCGGCACACCTGGGCGGTCATCATTCTGGCAGTGCTGGCAGTTGCTTTGACAATTCCGATTTTTTATCGACTCGGCTCGGAGTTCATGCCGCCCTTGAACGAAGGGACGCTGCTTTACATGCCTACGACACTACCGGGCATTTCAGTGACTCAAACCGAGCGTTTGCTCCAGGTGATGGACAAGAAGCTCAAGAGCTTCCCGGAAGTCGAGCGGGTGTTCGGCAAGGCTGGGCGCGCTGAAACTGCGACGGATCCGGCGCCATTCTCGATGATGGAGACAGTGGTCGAACTCAAACCTGAATCCGAATGGCCCAGGATACCGCGTTGGTATTCATCGAGGGCGCCAAATTGGTTGCAGGGGATCCTGCGTCGTGCGTGGCCGGATCATAAGAGCATGGATCAGCTCATCTATGGGCCAGGCGGAATGAACGAAGCAGTACATCTGCCCGGAGTCTCAAATGCCTGGACCATGCCCATAAAAGCACGAATTGATATGTTGACTACCGGCATACGCACTCCCGTGGGCATAAAGATTATGG
>JANNJZ010000074.1:0-30443 GCA_031396065.1 Pyrinomonadaceae bacterium
CTTGTGGGGACTGGGATTTACAATCGTGATCGCTCGCTCGCGCAAACTGCTTAAGCGTTTTGCGGCGACACCCATGCGACGTTCGCATTATCTGCTTTCGTTCATGCTTTCGCGGCTGGTATTTTTACTCCTTGAAGTCGCGGCCGTTGTCGTCTTTGCCTGGCTCGTCTTTGGTTTCACGGTGCGGGGTTCGTGGCTGAGCGTTTCATTAATCGTCCTACTTGGAGGCTTTACTTTTTCAGGGATCGGCCTGCTGGTAGCTGCTCGACCGACGACGATTGAAGGCGTCTCAGGGTTGATGAACTTCATTATGCTGCCGATGTGGTTGCTTTCCGGGACATTCTTCTCGTCTGAGAGGTTTCCGCAAGTCTTTCAACCGTTCATCAAGGTGTTGCCGCTGACGGCACTCAACACCCTCCTCCGAGCCGTGATGAACGAAGGGGCACCGCTCTGGACTAACTGGATCCACGTAGCGATATTGCTGGCGTGGTTGCTGATCAGCTTTGTGGTTGCGCTGAAGATTTTCAGATGGCAGTAAGAGAATCCGCAGATTACGCAGATTAAGAGCCAGGACGCAGGAAAGAGGAGGCAGGAGCAGGAGGCAGGAGCAGGCTGCAGGAGTAGAGACCGACTACATTTGTTGTCGTCCCTGCCTCCGGCTCCTTCGTTCCCCGCTGCTCATGCCTCCTGTTTTCAATCTGCGTAATCTGCGGATATTCTTTCCTCTGTTGTCGATTTTGGGCGTCGCCGTTCGACTTATATCCAGAAGTACCAATAAAGGCATAAATATGACTCAGCGTAGGAGGTTCAAAGATGAGCAATGTTCGAGTACTCGTAGGCACCCGTAAGGGCGCCTTCATTCTTAGCTCAGATGAAAAGCGGGAAAAGTGGGACGTGAGTGGTCCTCATTTTGCCGGTTGGGAGATCTATCACCTCAAAGGATCCCCTGCGGATCCGAACCGCCTTTACGCCTCGCAGACCAGCGGTTGGTTCGGCCAGGTGATTCAACGCTCAGATGATGGCGGCAAAACGTGGTTCCAACCCGGCACCCCGGCGGGCGAACCAACAACGACACCCGAGGGCATGCCTGTCGGCGAAAGCAATAAGTTTGTCTACGATGATTCGGCTGAAACCGGCAAACCGCTTACGACCCATCAGTGGTACGACGGTACGGCAAAGCCATGGGTGTTCAAGAGAGTCTGGCACATTGAACCTTCCCTCGACGATCCAGACACTGTCTATGCCGGCGTTGAAGATGCCGCATTGTTCCGTTCAACCAACGGTGGTCAAACGTGGGCTGAACTTCCTGGTCTGCGCGGCCACGGTACGGGTGCTCAGTGGCAACCGGGCGCCGGGGGTATGTGCCTGCACACGATCATTTTGGATCCGAAGGATCGGGAACGGATCTTTGTGGCCATCTCGGCAGCGGGTGCGTTTCGCAGTGACGATAGCGGGGCCACGTGGAAACCAATCAATCGCGGCCTCCATTCACAATACATTCCCGATCCGAACGCAGAGATAGGCCACTGCGTTCATCACGTTGCACAGCATCCTGCAAATCCGAATGTGCTGTTTATGCAGAAGCACTGGGACGTTATGCGCAGCGACGACGCGGGTGACTCGTGGCAAGAGATCAGCGGTAACTTGCCGAGCGACTTCGGATTTGTGATAGACGTTCACCCGCATGAGCCCGAAACGATTTACGTCGTGCCAATTAAAAGCGATAGCGAACACTATCCGCCCGATGGGAAACTCCGCGTCTATCGCAGCCGTTCCGGTGGCAACGAATGGGAGGCGCTGACTAACGGGCTGCCGCAAGAAAACTGTTACGTGAATGTCCTGCGCGATGCGATGGCGATCGACACGCTTGATTCGTGTGGCGTCTACTTTGGCACGACTGGAGGGCAGGTCTATGCATCGGCGGACGCCGGCGACACCTGGGCTCCGATTGTTCGAGACCTTCCGCCCGTACTTTCAGTGGAGGTCCAGGTGTTGTCATGACCAGGGCCTTGATTCAGGTGGTAATGCCGGCGCATTTGCGAACGCTTGCGGGCGTCAGGGGAGACGTGACAGTTGAGGTTGATGGAGAAGTGACACGTCGGTCGATCCTCGATGCAGTGGAGAAACAATATCCGATGTTGCGTGGGACGATTCTCGAGCACGTCTCGGGAGAGCGGAGGCCGTTCTTGAGATTCTTTGCCTGCGGCGAGGATGTCACGCACAAGTCGCCAGACGATCCCCTGCCACCGGAGATCGCCTCGGGAGTCGAACCGTTCTTTGTCATTGGCGCAATCGCTGGGGGTTGATAGTTGGTATCCGCAGATTACGCAGATTACGCAGATTACACGGATGAAGAAGAACTTAGAGCTTTGTAGTTAGAACTTTGTTGGCTCGGCTGAGTTGTAGACGGAGCGAACAAAGTAGAAAGCCCAAAGCACTAGCTAGGCTCAAAGCTCAAAGCTCAAAGCTCAAAGCTCTTCTTCATCTGTGTAATCTGCGTAATCTGCGGATGGTTTGGGGGACGTGTGAGACTCACGGTAGTCAAGTCGGCCAATACGAAGGGCAAGCTCGAGGATGATGTTGATGCATTGTTCAAGCTCCCGTTGGCAGAGTTCACTGACGCGCGTAACACGCTGGCCGCGCAACTAAAGAAGAGCGGGCGTGGCGATGATGCGGTTTTCGTAAAGGCGCTGGCCAAGCCTCCCGTCTCAGCGTGGGCCGTGAACCAACTCTACTGGAATCATCGGGAGGCATTCGACCGGCTGATCGCGTCAGGTGAGCGCTTTCACAAAGCGCAGAAGTCTGCCGCGAAAGTCGGAGATGTGCGTGCCGCCCTTGACGCGCGACGCGAGGCGCTTACACAGCTTTCAGATCTGGCAACGTCCGTGCTTCGAGAAGGAAGTCACAATCCGTCGCTGGACACTATCCGCCGCATCACAGCTACTCTCGAAGCAATGTCGGTGTATGCATCGCGTTCTGATGCTCCGCCTGCGGGGCGTTTGACCCAGGACGTTGATCCTCCGGGTTTCGATTCACTCGCCTCATGGATTCCCCCAGCCGGCATGGCGTCCCCAAAAAAGGTGCCGCCTCGGCCTGTGCCCTCAAAGGCGTCCTCACCGAAATCCGCCGGTGCTGCCAGGAAGACGGGGCGGGAGGTGGCGCCCGATGACGGCGTCCGTAAGCGCGAAGAGATTCGCAAGGCGAAGATAGCTGCCGCGAAAGCTTCATTGCAGGTTGCGAAGAGATCGCTAACCGCAGCCCGAGCCAGGGCACAGAGTTTGGAGGCAGCGCAGAAAAAGGCGGACGCAGAGGCGAAGAAAGCTGACCAGCAAAGGCGGGACGCCGAAGATAAATTGGGGAAAGCAAAAGCTGCCTCGGAAGATGCGGCCCGACGTGCGCGAAACGTTGCAGTTGAGGTGGAGGAGTCGGCGAGTGTGGTGGATGACGCTGAGCGGAAAGTCGAAAGAGCATCCAAAGAACTCGAGGCATTGGTTCGGGAATCGTGAGGAAGGCAACCTGAGCTACTGAAATTACGCTGAAAGCGTTGGCTAATTTCGGCCCGGGGTTTGTTCTGAAACCCTGGGAACAGGACCACCACATTTGCCCGTCGCAACTCTGAAGGAGTTGCGACGGGGATTGCGATTCCCCGGACGGCCACGCAACATTTTCAGGGTTGCGTCGATCCATCAAAATTAAATGCGCGTCCCCAGGGTTGCCAAAGCGCAACGCTACCATCCCGTGCGGGCTGCCCCCGGCTTGGGCTGGAATTAACGAACGCTTTTAGCGTTAGGGTTATAAAACGAGCCACTCTGCTTCCGCGCAGTCTTGTCGTCGTAGTTCCTTTTAGTGCAACGTGTCGGCCCGAGATTCTCCGCGCTTACGCAAACAACCATTTCGCTCAAACTATCCTGTGGATCCTGAACATCCGGTCCAGAACTGGTGACGGCAGCCGTGGCTTCTTAGACAGGATTTAGAGAATTCACAAGATGACCGACTCACCCAGGTCAACTGGTTTCTCACGTCACCGGGGCAATTGGCGGAAGATCAAAGTGAGAAAGTGCGTCCCCGCACATTGACGTAGCGCTCTTGACGGACCAGAATGAGTTGCTCGCCCCGTATTAACCAAGTCCACGCACAACGATTTCTAATCTTGAAGACGCCTTTTGGAACCGGCGCCGTTTCCAGGATTTGCTTCCCATGGATGACCTGCACAACGCCGGTCAGGGAAGGCAACTGGATGGACTAGCAGTGTTTCTGAGGAAGCCCTTCCGATTTCCTTAGTCACAGCCATTATCCAGCATAAGGTGAAATCGCGATGCCCTTGACTTATCGACCGCTAGAGGGGGGCCGCAGAATGATACTCGCTGTCTCGCGTTTCAGAGTTGCAAACGATATGGAGGCCCAGGTGCGCGAAGCCTTCATTAATCGCCCGGGCTTTGTCGACTCCGCGACGGGTTTTCTCGGGATGGAAACCTACACCGATAAGACTGATCAGACGATCTTCTATCTGGTGACCCGCTGGAGCGATCAGGATTCATTTCATACCTGGCATCACAGCAAGGCGCATCACGAATCGCACCGATTTATCCCCAAGGGTCTCAAGCTCGACGGTTCATATACGCAGGTCATCGAGTTGGAACGCATCGAACCTCCCTCGACGCAGCGACGTTTCGACGAGGTCACCATTGATGCAGCGCCAGTCTTCGCGCGATTTATCAGTCAGAGCAACGCCCTCCACTTCATCGCAGTCGCAAACGACGGAACGATTTTGCGAGTGAACGCCGCGGTGGCCATGAGCAACCGCCGCCGGGTCGAAGAATTAGAGGGCAGCAGTATTTGGGAACACCTGACGGAAGCTGCCGGAGAGACAATTCGCGCGCGAGTTGAGCATGGAGAACGATGCCTGGACGAGATGCTCCTGCTTAACTTCTTAGACAGCAACAACCTCCCTTACTCGCTCATTTGCAAGCTCGATGTCATGCCTGGCAGCTTCATTATTATTGGTGAGTCGCCCGCAAAAAAGGAAGCAGCCCTTCAAACCGAATTGCTCGAACTCAACAATGAGCTGGCGACCATATCCCGGGAGAATGTGCGCAAGAAACGTGAGCTGGAGCGGGCGCTAACCAAATTGAAGGAGACGCAGGCGCTGCTCGTGCAGCAGGAGAAGATGGCGTCGCTCGGCCAGATGACGGCCGGCGTGGCCCACGAGATCAATAATCCGATCGCCTTTGTGCTTAGCAATCACGAAACGCTGCTCGGGGATTTTCATAAGCTGCTGGGCCTGGTCAATATACTTGGCGACTCGCTTGATGAACTCGCGTCAACTAACGCAGGCTTCTACGAACGCATCGTCAGCAAAGCCGAAGAGATTGATCTGTCGCACCTGGTCGAGTCGATCCCGAGGAAACTCGGTCACAACCTCGAGGGACTTGAAAGGGTCAAAGAGATCGTGCTCGACTTGCGCAGCTTCTCGCGTCTTGACGAGGCCAGTTTCAAGCCTGCGGACGTGAACAAAGGCATCAACTCGACGCTGCGTTTCCTCTCGCCCCTGATAAAAGCGCAGAACGTAACGGTCAAAACACGTCTGGCAGAAATGCCCCCGCTTAACTGCTCGCCGGGCACGCTAAATCAAGCCTTCAGCAACATCATCGCCAATGCCCTGCAAGCCAGTGCCCCCAAAGGCGAGGTCACCATATCTACATTAGAGGAAGACGGCGTTTGCGTTGTCAGGGTGGAAGATCACGGCGAAGGAATCGCACCGGAACATCTATCAAAAATTTTTGATCCGTTCTTCACTACCAAACCTGTCGGGTCGGGCACCGGGCTCGGACTGCACATAGCCAGACAAGTTGTTACCGCTCATAAAGGCGAAATCCTGGTCGAAAGCGAAAAGGACATCGGCACAACTGTCAGCATTCGCATTCCTTATGGGACCCATATGCAAGCGAAGTCAACGACGGCGAATCAGTCTGTCGATCAGGGAATATTCAAGGGAGAATCAACATGTCCACCTTAAGTTCCGGATTCAGTCGGCATACAAAGCCAGCCCAATCCACTTTTCATCACCCGACGCTCGAGACTCTGCTCGTAGTCGACGATGAGGTGGCTATTACCTCCTCGATAGCCGACATGTTCAGGGGTCGTTATCAGGTCATCACCGCCCTCAGCGGAGAGGAAGCGCTGGCCAAGCTGAAAAACCTGGACATAGCCGTCGTCATTTCAGATCAGCGAATGGCCCACATGACCGGCGCCGAGTTTCTGTCGCGAATTGCCACGACTAATCCAGAAGCGACACGCATCATGCTGACGGGCTATGCCGATTTGGATTCGGTTGTGGAAGCCGTTAATGACGGAAAAATCTACTTCTACATGACTAAGCCCTGGAAGTCGGGCGAGATGGAAGCGGTGGTCGACCATGCTTTCGAGCGGCACGCGCTGCTGCAGGAAAGGCGTGAATTGGTGGAGCAACTCCGTGAAGCGAACGCTGATCTGGAAGAAAAGGTTAAGCAACGGACCCAGGAGTTGAGTGAGAAGAACACCGCGCTCGAAGCATCAAACAAAGTCAAGAATGAATTTTTGGGCATCGCCGCTCACGACCTGCGTTCGCCGCTCGGCAGCATTCGGAATATGGCGGAAATGCTGCTTGACGAAGACGACGAAATGGCCAAAGCAGAAGCGCGCGAATTCCTCGGCATGATTCATTCCACCAGCGATCAAATGCTGACCCTGGTCAATGACCTGCTGGACATCTCGCGCATCGAGTCAGGCAAGATTGAACTCCAACTTGAGACAATAGAGCTACGGCCCTATCTCGCCGAAATCGAAAAGTACAACCAGCTGCTCGGCCGGCGAAAACAGATCCAACTCGAAGTCACCTGCGCAGAACAACTGTTGACCGCCATTTTTGATCGAGAGCGGATCCGGCAAGTATTGAACAACCTGGTTGGGAATGCCTTCAAGTTTTCGCAGCCAGGGACCACCGTCAAACTCGTGGTTGCCTCCGCTGGTGCGGGGGTGGAGTTTGCCGTGATTGACCAAGGCCAGGGCATACGTAGTGACGAACTCCCGTTGCTATTCGGGGCCTTCCAGCGCACCAGCACCCGACCAACCGGCGGCGAGCAGAGTTCGGGACTTGGTCTCTCGATTTGCAAACAGATCGTAGCAAGTCATGGGGGAACGATTGCTGTCGAGAGCGATTACGGGCAGGGCAGTCGTTTCTATTTCAACTTACCCTCGCCTCATGAAACTGATGGATCGCCTTGGGAAGGAGACTGAACGATGACGAATATGGCACTGAACGATCGGGTTCAACTATCGGAAAAGATCGATGCGGTGAAGCAACAGGTGGCTGAAGCGGTGACTGATGAGTTTTTTGTGCGCCACCCTGACTGGCTCAAGCGATACGGCGAGCGCGGGCGCAAGCATGGGATCGAAGATGCAATCTTTCATCAAAGTTATCTGTCCAGCGCCATCGAAAGCGGATCAGTCGCTCCCTTTGAAGCTTATGCGCGCTGGACCGTGGGCATGCTCGGGGCCAGGCACATCGCGGCACACTTTGTCGCCGAGAATATCATTCAAGTCGGTAAGGCCCTGCAACCATCGCTGAGTACAGCGGAAACGGAGTTCGTGGCGGAGTTCATCGCGGCGGGTGTCAGTGCTTGCGAGAATCCCCTGACCGCGCCGGAGAGAGTGCCAACAGCGCTCGGTGAAACTCAAGCTCTCTATTTGCAGGCGGCGATTAAAGGTGAGCGTCGGGCGGCCGTTTCGTTGGCCCTGGAATCACTAAAACGGGTCAGCGACATAGTCGATGTATACGTGGATATCTTTCAAGCCTCTCAGTATGAGGTCGGACGTTTGTGGGAGACAAATCGCATCACGGTTGCCGAAGAGCACATGGCCACGGCGATCACCCAATATGCAATGGCCCAGCTCTATCAGCACATCGAACCAACAGGGAATCAGGCTGGGAGAATGGTGCTTACCGGTATTGAGGGCGAGATGCATCAGGTCGGACCAAACATGGTGGCAGACGTGTTGGAGGCGCGCGGTTGGGATGTGCGTTTCCTTGGTACGAACATGCCGCAGAACGGTATCCTTCAGGCCATCGAGGAGCAGCGCGCCGAAACTGTGGGAATCTCAGCGACAGTGGTAACTAGTCTTCCTAAAGTTGTGCGACTCGTCAAAGCTATTCAGGAAAAGTTTACCAGCGGGTGTCCGCGAATTATCTTCGGCGGGCGAGCCTTTACTTCAACTCCTCTACTGTGCCGGGAACTCGGCGGAAGCGATGCAGCTCTTGATCTACGCTCCGCTCTCGCGATTGTTTGACGACTGGCCGCGTGTTGGCGCTCCCACTGCGGCATCAGACTCGCGGCGACTTCACTTGAATCGGGCGTCTGACGTCGGTCGCTGCTGGTTTGTCCCGCGATCAATCGCAGCTATTTTCAATCGTCCGCTAAATCGCAGACTAAACCGAGCCTCCCATCCATACTTCACGGTTTGCCGCCGCCGCGAATTCCTTCAAGACCTGCCAAGTTCGGCGCAACCGCACGCTAATCCTGGATGAAAGCGACCAACATCCTGCTCCAACTGTACGCGGTTGTCGTCAACACGCCTTTGCACGAAAAGTCCAGGGTGAACTGCGAAAGACTTCCCTGGGGAATGCGTGGTCTCAAAGCCGGTACGCGAGCAACCTGGCGATTTTACGGAATGTTGGTCCAGAGAAAAAATTTGCTGCCGTTAGAGGTTTGTTGGTAGATTCTCGCATTAGTAAGTGACAGTCATTTCTGAATGCACGTCCGGTGGGAACCTTGCATCCGGCCGAGAGCTACGAACTTTAGCATCTCGCGAAATTTCAAGTCGGATCGAATCTCTGTGGTGAGCTCTTGCAGTCAACCGTGTCGAGGTCTTCCACTATCGATTGTTCCGCCGCAGCAGTTTTGCGCTCACGCTCATGAACCCACTAGAACCCGAGAAAACCGCGGACAAAAAAGACCAACGTTTTGCGCCTCCAGCGGTCGGGCTACCCAAAGGCGGTGGGGCAATCAAAGGAATCGGAGAGAAGTTCGCGGCGAACCCAGTGACGGGTACTGGTTCCATGTCCGTTCCCATCCTCACCAGCCCAGGCCGTTCCGGCTTTGGCCCGCAACTCTCACTGGCTTATGACTCGGGCGCTGGCAATGGTCCCTTTGGATTTGGCTGGAGTCTTTCCCTGCCGTCGATTGCCCGCAAGACCGACAAGGGGCTGCCGCAGTATGACGATGTTCAGGAATCAGACGTCTTCATTTTGTCTGGCGCTGAAGATCTGGTGCCTCTCCTCCAACCGGACGGCACCAGGTTTGAGGACGACATCACTGCGCCAGGTTTCACGATCCGTCGTTACCGCCCCCGAATCGAGGGGCTGTTCGCGCGCATCGAACGTTGGACACGCGACGCCGATGGCGATGTCCACTGGCGCTCAATCTCCAGAGACAACATCCTCACCATCTATGGCAAAGACTCGAAATCTCGCATCACTGACCCGGTCGATCCTCATCGTGTCTTCACCTGGTTGATTTGTGAAACCCGCGACGACAAGGGCAACGCCGTTCTCTATGAATATAAGCCGGAGGACGGCGCCGGCGTCGATTTGGCGCGCGCCCACGAACGCAACCGGGGTGATCGCGACGACCCACGCCGCGCGACGAACCGCTATCTCAAGCGAGTCCGCTACGGCAACCGTGTATCACTGCTCGGCAATGCGGCGCAACGTCCGCGCTCGCTATCCGAGGATCAGATCAGGGATGCGGGATGGATGTTCGAAGTCGTCCTGGATTACGGCGAGCATGATGCTGAGGCGCCGAAGCCGGATGATGCGGGCCTGTGGACCTACCGCAAAGATGCATTCTCATCCTACCGCGCCGGCTTCGAAGTGCGCACCGGCCGTCTCTGTCAGCGAGTGCTGATGTTTCATCATTTTGCGGGTGAGGCGGGCGTGGAACGCGATTGTCTGGTGCGCTCGACTGACTTCACCTATTCCCACGAGCAAGACCCTGACAATGCCAGCAACCCTGTCTACACCTTTCTACTCTCTGTCTCTCAATCTGGTTATAAGCGCAACAACGGCGGCTATCTGAGACGCAGCCTGCCGCCGGTTGAGTACGAGTACACCCAGCCCATCGTGCAGGAAACGGTAGAGGAGGTAGACGCTGCGAGCCTCGAGAACCTGCCGATCGGGCTGGATGGCGCGGGCTACCAGTGGACGGACCTGCATGGCGAAGGCATCCCCGGCATCCTCACCGAACAAGCTGGCGCCTGGTTCTACAAACGTAACCTCAGCCCGGTTAGCGATCACCCAGTCGAATTCGCGCCCTTGGAGTGTGTTGCCACTAAACCTAACCTCACCCTGGCGGGCGGGCAGGTGCAGTTCATGGATCTCGCCGGCAACGGCCAGCCCGATTTGGTAGTGCTGGGCGGTCCGACGCCAGGACTTTATCAGCACGATCAAGATGAAGATTGGCAGCCGTTCCGTCCCTTCACGTCGCGCCTCAATCGCGACATACGCGACCCCAACCTCAAGTTCATAGACTTGGACGGCGACGGTCATACCGACGTCCTGATTACGGAAGACGACGCGTTCGTTTGGCATGCTTCGCTCGAGGAGGAAGGTTTCGGCCATGCCCGGCGAGTCGTTCAGGAGCGGGACGAGGAAAAAGGACCTCGTCTGGTCTTTGCGGATACTACCCAGTCCATTTACGTTGCTGATCTGAGCGGCGACGGACTCGCCCAACTCGTTCGCATTCGCAACGGCGAAGTTTGCTATTGGCCCAACCTCGGCTACGGACGCTTCGGCGCCAAAGTAACGATGGATCAGTCGCCCCAGTTTGATAACCAAGACCAGTTTGACCACCAGCGCATCCGGCTGGCTGACATCGATGGCAGCGGCACGACCGACATCATCTACCTGCATCGCGATGGCGTCCGACTCTATTTCAACCAGTCAGGGAACAGTTGGAGCGAAGCGAAACAGCTGAAGGTCTTCCCGCGCGTCGACGACGTGGTGTCCATCGTAACTATCGACCTGCTCGGCAACGGTACCGCCTGCCTGGTTTGGTCGTCGCCGCTGCCAGGAGATACGCGCCGGCCCATGCGCTACGTAAATCTGATGGGCGGACGGAAACCTCATCTGCTGGTCAAGACGATGAACAACCTCGGCGCGGAAACCGTTGTGTCCTACGCTCCGTCAACAAAGTTTTATCTTGCCGACAAGCTGGCCGGTAAGCCATGGATTACCAAACTCCCGTTCCCAGTTCACTGCGTTGAGAAAGTTACCGTCACGGACAAGTGGCGGCAGACAGCGTTCTCCACCACCTACTCTTATCACCATGGCTATTTCGACGGGATCGAACGCGAGTTCCGCGGGTTTGGTCGCGTCGAACAGTTGGATGTCGAGTCTTATGGCAAGTTCACCCAGGGCAACACCAACAGCCCGTACATCAGCGGCGACCAGACGCTCTATCAACCGCCGGTTAAGACCGTGACCTGGTATCACACCGGAGCTTTGCTCGAGCGCGAACGCATTCTCTCCCAATTCGCTCACGAATATTTCCCCCGTTGGTTTGAGGACTTGCGTCCGGAGATCACCAACGTCCTGGGAAGTTTTCAGGAGAATGTGTTGCCGGAGCCTGACCTGGCTGCGGAGGGCCTCAGCGCCGAAGAGTGGCGCGAGGCCTTGCGGGCTTGCAAGGGGATGATGCTTCGCCAGGAAGTGTACGAGTTGGACGTTGATGCACTCGAGCGTACCGAACACCTACCCGTCAAACTGTTCTCGACCGCCTATCACAATTGCCACATTAGTCGTTTGCAAGCGAAGGCGATTAACAAACACGCGGTGTTCCTGGTCACCGAAAGTGAGGCCATAACTTACAACTATGAATTGGATCTCCGGCCAGACACACTCCGCCCCGACCCGCGTGTTGCCCATACGTTGAACCTGCAGTTCGACGAATTCGGCAATGTCCTGCAGTCGGTGGCTGTCGCCTATCCGCGTCTTGGTCAGTTCGTGGACAACACATTGCCGGCCGATGCGGTGGGACTGATTCGGCGAGTCCAACAGGAAACCCACCTGGCCTATTCCGAGAGTCGGTACACCAACGATGTCGAGGAGGTGGACAACTATCGACTGCGCGTGCCCTGCGAGATGCTCACCTATGAGTTGACCGGCCTGGGCCCGGAAGACGCCGACGACCAATCGAGTGCCGATCCGCGCGACAACCGTTACTTCACCCTCGATGAGCTGCGCCGGTTCCGGCTCAGCCTGGTGCATCAGACTGCCGGTGCGGCGGTGCCGGAGATTGCCTATCACGAGTTGCCCACCAGGACTTCGCCCCAGAAGCGCCTCGTCGAACATGTTCGCCTGCTCTTTTTCCAAGATGATTCGCCGGCTCTCAGTGATCCGCTTCCTTTCGGCGAGCTGGACCGACGGGGTTTGCTCTATGAAAGTTACAAACTGGCCCTCACCGACGGTTTGCTCAGTGCCGTGTTCACCGACGCTGCTGGAAACAAGCTGGATCAGATCGTCGGAGGAGCCACTACGGTTCGGGCACTCCTTGGAAACCCGGTCGTCAGTGGATACCTGAGCGGGGCGTTGCTGGCCGCTCGGTTCGCCGGAATCGATACGACTGGCCAACACTGGATCCGTTCAGGTATTGCCGGCTTTGCTCCGGACGCGCCGCAACATTTCTACCTGCCGGAACGCTACACCGATCCGTTCGGCAACGTCACCACGGTTGAATACGATTCGCGCGACCTGTTCGTAGCTTCGAGCACCGACGCGCTGGGGAACACGACTCGGGTGAGGCAATTCGATTTTCGAGCATTGGCTCCGCGTGAGTTGCAGGACATCAACGACAACCTGTCCGAGGTCTACTTCGATGTGCTGGGTTTGCCCACGGCCATGGCTCTGAAAGGCAAAGGCAATGAAGGCGACAGTCTCACAGGATTCAACGACACTCTCGCCAATCCTGCGATAGGTGAACTTGTATCGTTCTTCGTGGCCAACCCAATTTTCAATGAGAGCCAGGCGCGTACCTGGCTGGGTCAAACCACCGCCCGGCACCTTTATTACCTTGGTGAAACTCGCAATCCTGATGGCTCCATCACGTGGGGCGCACATCCTCCGTGCGCAGCCGGTATTCTTCGGGAAACGCATGTGAGCCAACTGGTCCCGGACGAGCCGAGCTTGCTGCAAGCAAGTTTTGAATACTCCGACGGAATGGGCAGCGTGCTGGTGACGAAAGTCCAAGCCGAACCCGAAGCTCCCGGTCAACCACTTCGGTGGGTCGCCAACGGTAAAACCATCCTCAACAACAAGGGCAAGCCGGTCAAACAATACGAGCCATACTTCAGCCCGCCTGAGGTAGGTCACCGATTCGAGGAGCCGCGTGAGGAAGGAATCACGCCGGTCATTTACTACGACGCAGCCGGTCGTACAGTGCGCACCGAAATGCCGGACGGCTCGTTTAGCCGCATCGAATTCTCACCCTGGCAGGCCGCCACCTACGACCCAAACGATACGGTCCGCGACAGCAGTTGGTACCTCGGTCGAAATCCTGTCGACCCAGCTCAACCATTGCCGCGTGATCCGATTACGGGCCGGCTCCAGGTGACTGAGGAACAACGAAGCGCCTGGTTGGCTGCCCAGCACCACGACACCCCATCGCTCAGCTTCCTCGATAGTCTTGGGCGTGACGTCGTCTCCATTGCTCACAATCGTTTTACGAATACTGCCAACCAGCAGGTAGAAGAGAAGCACATCACCTTTACGAGGCTCGACGCTGAAGGCAAGCCGTTGTGGATTCGAGATGCGCGCCGGAATCTGGTGATGCAATACATCACGCCGCCGGCGCCGGACGGGCAGGGAGCGGACCCGGTCGACGGCTTCGTTCCCTGTTACGACATCGCGGGAAACCTGCTGTTCCAACACAGCATGGATGCCGGGGATCGCTGGATGCTGAATGACGCTGCCGGCAAACCGATGTTTGCCTGGGACAGCCGCGGCCATATTTTCCGTTCCGACTACGACGCGCTACACCGTCCAGTCGCCACCTTCATTACGGGAGCCGACCCACAGAATCCGAATCGCGAAATTCAATTTGAGAAAGTGATCTATGGCGACACGCCGGCGAACGGGCTGACGGTTGAACCGGGGAACGATCAGACAAAGCGTCTGAACCTGCGCGGCCAGGCTTACAAGTTTCATGACTCCGCCGGCATCGTCGTCAGCATGGGCCGCAATCCGGTGACCGGGTTAGACGAGGCCTTCGACTTCAAAGGCAACTTGCTTCGCAGCAGCCGCCAGTTGGTCCTGGACTACAAGAGGACGCCGGATTGGTCGCAGCTTCCGGACCTCGAAAACGAAACGTTTGGCAGTGCCATTCGTTACGATGCGCTCAACCGTCCGACGCAGGTTGTTGCCCCACACAGCAACCGGGCGGGGACAAAGCTGAATATCCTTCGCCCCGGTTACAACGAGGCAAAGCTGCTCGAGCGAGTGGATGCCTGGTTGGGACAATCCGCCGAGCCTGGTGCGTTGTTCGACGTCAGTACAGCCACCGACCGCTTCGTCGGCAACATCGATTACAACGCCAAAGGCCAGCGCACGCAGATTCGTTACGGTAACGGCGTCACGACGACTTACCAGTATGAAGCGCTGACCTTCAGGTTGGCCCATCTGCTCACCGACCGCGGAGCCGGCTTTGCCGATGACCGTCCCAACCCGCCTGATCCTCCGCGCGGTGGAATCCAGAACCTGAGCTACTTCTACGATCCCGTCGGCAACATCACCCGCATCCGCGATGATGCGCAACAAACGATTTTCTTCAACGGGCAGAAGGTTGAGCCGTCTACTGACTATGAGTACGACGCGATCTACCGGCTGATGAGCGCCACGGGAAGGGAACACATCGGGCAAAACGCGTCGCCCCAGGTTAACGAGGACGATGCGCCGCGGATGAACCGTCCGCTGCCCACCGACGCCGCGGCGATGCGCATCTACACGGAGAGATACGACTACGATCCGGTGGGCAATATCCTGCGGATGATCCACCAGGCTGGCGCGCTTGGCGCCGCGAATGGTTCATGGACGCGGCGCTACGACTACGAAGCCACCAACAACCGGCTGCGCGCGACGAGTCTGCCCGGTGATGGCGATGGCGTCTTCTCTGCCAGGTACCTCTACGACCCACACGGCAACATGACGCGCATGCCGCATCTGCCACTGATGCGATGGGATTTCCGCGATCAACTCCAGGCGACTTCTAAGCAGGTCGTTAACAACGGCGGCACGCCGGAAACTACTCACTACGTCTATGACTCCGGTGGACAACGCGTGCGTAAAGTGACCGACAACCAGGCTGGCGCAGGTCAAACGTCAAGGCGAATGAAGGAACGTATTTATCTGGGTGGCTTCGAAGTCTATCGTGAATTTGAGAGCGATGGAGATGCCTTGAAGCTTGAACGCGAGACGCTTCACGTCATGGATGACAAGCAGCGCATCGCATTAGTGGAAACTCGCACTGACACACCAGTAGCAACGGCGCTCATCCGTTACCAATTCAGCAACCACCTCGGCTCGGCCAGCGTGGAGTTGGACGAGCTGGCGCAGATCATCACCTACGAAGAGTATTACCCATTTGGCAGCGCGTCTTACCAGGCGGTGCGAACTGACGTCGAGGTTAGTCCGAAGCGATATCGGTATACGGCGATGGAGCGTGATGAGGAGACGGGCTTTGGTTCTCACGGTGAGAGGTATTATGCGGCCTGGTTAGGGCGGTGGTTGAATTGTGATCCGATTGGCGTCCAGGGAGGTCACAACCTATATCGTTTTGCAAAAAACAATCCACTTGTCTTCAAGGACACGAGTGGCCTCGATCCGTTAAGACTGTCTTCACATGGGGTCGGTGAAAAACTGAGCGATGATGATGTCGAACCGAGAATCGATGGTGTGGGGCAGCTAATTCTGAGCCACTGGCTACATGGGGGAGGTGACACACTTTACCTCACAGAGGGGACTTCGGACGTCCCCACATCTGCCAGAGAGGTGGGAATGTGCGGCCATTCTAAGATGTGGATCCTTCCCGTTGGCTTGGGAGCCTACATGTGGAAGGGACTCATGGTGGGCGTCGACGACAAGGTGCAATCAAGGGACACGCTGCGCGACGCAATGAACAAGGTTTTACTGGACGCAGTAGATCTGGATGAAACGAAAAGCATTTTAGAGGCTACCTACCTGAATAGTGGTCCCGTGGAACCTCCAATTGTTGACTATGCCAAAGCTCAAACGGCGGTTCATCTCAACATGCCTAATGGCGAGGGCACCAGCGGTCACAGTTATCTGCACGGATCAAATTCCACAGTGGGGGACGTAACCGTGGCCGGACAAATCATTTCGCCAAAGGAGCTTATAGGACCCGACACATACAAGATTCAGATCAAGTTCCATTTTGCTTGGAACGACGTGATAGATCCCAACAAACGCTACGCCTCGGACAACTCGAAAGCCCAATGGGCTAGACGTGCGGGAATGCTCTATGGATTCACACCTAAAGATTACAGGATTAAGGTTGAGTGGAACCGCACCTTGGAGGCCACGGTGACGAGGAGGGGGGTTCCCTACGAGGATAGCATTGTTTGGCGCTCAATCGATGAAGGCGTGAAGAAGAAGCATTACGACAGCCAGGAGGAAAATCCGTACGACTTCGTCCAACACTAGCCCTGACCATGGCTGGATTATGGTGAAACGCAAGACTGTAAGTTGGATCCTAGAGTCTCTGAAGCGGGAGAGGTGATGCCGAGTTCTGTTACTGAAGCGTCCTATTCGTGATCTCTGCGAATTAATGTTTTGACCCCATTGACACCGAGTGGCCTGGGTGAATCGAACTAGGTCTAACGTGTTTTGAGATCGGCTAATAGAGTGTTGCCCGAACGTTGTTCCCATCCCGGTTGCAAAAGGTTCTGTAGCCGTGAAGACATAAAGAGGACCTAACCATGAACAAGATCATCTTTCCATTGAAACCAGGCATGCAAGGCGCCGCCGTAGCCGATCTTCAAGACGCGCTGCAACTCTTCATGGACCGCGGCATCATCCTGGCCAACGACCCGGTCCAACGCGTGGCGTTATCAGTCAAACTCAAGATCGAACGAATCGCACAGGTCTATCGCGACACAACCCAGAAGCTGGTGAGCATTTTCCAGCAGACGCGGCACGTCACCCCTAATGGCGAAGTCGACGAACCTACCGCCAAAGAGCTCAACCGCGTGCTCAAGGAATTGGGTGTGCTGGATGAACCTGGCGAACCGGCGCCACCGGCGCCGCCGCGATCATTCATCGTCAATGGCCGGGTGCGACGTGAGGATGGACTCCCTCTGCGGAGCATGAGTGTAGGCGCGGTGCACGAATCCGAGGGTGGACCGGTCCGTCTGGGTGAAGACACAACTAGCGCTGACGGCCGATACACCATCCGCTACGAGGCGCTGCCGAGAATCGATGCCATCAACCTGCGCGTCGCCGTTTCCGACACCAATGGCGAGCTGCTGAAGTCTTCCGAAGTGATTAGCAATGCGAAGCCGTTGCAGATGATCGACCTCGTCGTGCCAATGGAGCGGCAGGCTGCCGCCCAGCGTCGCATCGAAGGCCAGGTCATGTTGGAGCATGGGCTACCGGCTGAGCGGATGGCCTTGCGCCTCTATCGCAAAGATTTTGGCGGCGAGGCCACGTTGCTGGAAGAAACCAACACCCTTGCGGGTGGCCGCTATGCCTTCTCCTTCAATCCGGGTGGCGCCGCCGCCAGTCTCGAGGTGCGCGCCATCAATGGCGACGGCGAGGAGATACCGCTTTCAAAACCATTGAACCACCTCAACGCCGACACCAGCGCGAATTTGAACCTGGTTGCACCTGACACCTTGCAACCTCTGGCCGCCGAATACCGGCGCCTGACCACGGACCTAACCAGCCATCTTGGTGAAATAACCAGGCTGGCTGAGGCGAAAGAGAATGACGAACGCCAGGACCTCACTGTCTTAAACCGCGCAACGCTGTGGGACGCGCGCCTGATTGCGCTCGCGGCCACTGCCGAACGATTCACCGCCGCAGCCGACATACAGTTGCCGCGCGAGTCTGTTTACGGTTTGCTGCGCGCCGGACTGCCCTCTGACAAATTAATGCTGGCCCAGGTTGAACCGGACGTGGCCGAACAGGCACTCAAGACTGTGCGTGATGCCGGCATCGTGGATCTCACCGACCAACAGATCACAGATTTC
Organism: Pyrinomonadaceae bacterium; assembly: GCA_031396065.1. Classification (GTDB taxonomy): domain Bacteria; phylum Acidobacteriota; class Blastocatellia; order Pyrinomonadales; family Pyrinomonadaceae; genus PSRF01. The sequence goes on from JANNJZ010000074.1 coordinate 18,295, forward strand.
AAAGGACAGTTTGCCCAGTTCTCAACCAGGGTGCGCCTGAACGTCCAAACGCCCGGATCGCAGTCGACCTATGGCCAGTTGCTCGATGCCTCGGGCCTGGGCCCAGAGGCCACGGCCAAATTTGCGCCGGTCTATCTCAACCACCGCGGGGATGCCACCCAACTGTGGAATGAGGCCCGTAAGGCCGGTTTGGAAGATGCACAAATCGGCAGGCTGCAATTGCAGGGCAAGTTTGCTTTCCTGGCCGGCAACAGCGAGAGGATGACTGCCGCGCTGATGGCGAAACAGATCAATGATCCGATGCAGCTGGTGGAGCAAGACTTCCACCGGGCGGACTCATGGGTCACGGAAGTTCTGACGCAGGCAGATATTCCGTTGGAACGTCGAAACAACCTTAGCGAAGCTGACAAACAAAAGCTGGCGGGCATCATTCCCGCAGCTTACGCAGCAGACAAGGTAGAAGATCGGCTGGAGTCGTATGCCGCGGACATGGCCCGCAAGGTGCTTGTGAGTTATCCCACCCATGCGGTAGCGCGGGGAATCCAACAGAATGAAATCGTCCTTCCGGCGGACCGGGACGCCACCCTGAAGCTGGTGAAGAACGCGGCGGCACAGGGTTTCCGGTTGGGCGAGACGCCGGTAGCAACGTTTATGAAGACCCATACCGGAGTCCGGGACGGTATAGGGGAGGCCGAGTTCCAGGGAGCCCAGCAGCAGGTCAAGATGCTGCAACGCGTCTACCAGATCACTCCCACCAATGAGGCGATGCCGGTTCTCCTGGCTGCCAACATCACATCTGCCTTTGATGTTATGGCGTTTACGGAAGACGAGTTCATCGCTCTCTACACCCGCACGTACTTCGAGCTGTATGGCAAGACCCCCACCCCAGCTGAGGCCAGGCTCGTACGCCGCAAGTCGAGTCAGGTGACCAACGTCACTTACAACCTGTTCACCATCGCCAGGAAGTTGGATACCGAGCCGCCGGTCGCCGGAATCTCGGCCCCGCAGGAGGTGCGCGAAAGTGTACGCAACGAGTTGATCAAACAGTTTCCGACGATGGAGTCGCTATTCGGTTCGATGGACTTTTGCGAGTGTGAACACTGCCGCACGGTCCTCAGTCCCGCAGCTTATTTGGTTGACCTGCTGCAATTCGTTGATGCCGAACCCGGCGTGTGGGCCAATTTCCTCGCCCAATGGAAAACCAATCACGGCGAACAACCCTACCCGCACAAGGACCAGAACGGGAACCCGATGAAGCCGTATGACGCGCTGGTGGCTCGCCGGCCGGACCTGCCGCACATCGCGCTCACCTGCGAAAACACCCACACGGCGATGCCCTATATCGATATCGTCAACGAGATCCTCGAGTACTACGTTGCTAACGGAAAGCTGGCAGAGGCTGCCGCTCACGACACGGGTGAGGCAACTACTGCGGAACTTCTGGCGGAACCCCAAAACGTAATCAGCGGCGCCTACGACTTGCTGCGTAAAGCGCGCTACCCGCTGACACTGCCCTTCGATCTCTGGATCGAAACCGTGAGGCAGTTCTGCAATTTCTTTGAAACGCCACTCGCGCAAATGCTGGAAGTGTTTCGGCCGGGCGATGAGTTGTTCGCACCCGAGCAAGCGTTTGACCGCTCGAGTATTTTCATGGAGTCGCTGGGTCTGTCCAACACTGAGTTGGCCATCTTCACCGACCCCGATCCTTTAGGGGACGATCGATGGCATGAACTCTATGGCCTCCCGGCAGCCAGGCCTGCTATTCAGAACCCGACAAATGATGGCGACGCAACCTTGACGGTGGACAACGCCGCTGCCAGAAAGTTCCGGCCAGGCCTAGCCTGCACTTACCTAAACGTGAGTGCTGATTCCCTGAGCCCGGAATCGAAGACCATCTCGTCAATTGGTCCGGCCGACTCTGGCGGGCCCGGGCAGACACTCATCACCTTTGCCGGTGTTTGGACTGCGCGGCCCAATGTGGGCGATCTGTTGATTTGCGATGCACCGGCAATGCTGAGTTCAGCGAAAACACTCGCCCGGCGGCTGAGTGTAACCTACAAAGAGATCGCTGCCATTGTCGAGACCGGCTTTGTGAACCCGAGGTTGACGGAGGTTGCCCTGCTCTACAAGCTGGGCGTCAGCATCCATGACGCCCGGCTCTACACGGACCACAAACTTTTTTACGAAGGGAACGAAGATCTCATCGGAGCGGACCGTGCCACATTGTCGCCGGCCGACCAACAGCGATTTGATGACCTGTCACAGAGAGTCCCTGATACACAAAGGACTGGCTGGGAGATCGTCAACGAGTTAAACGCCTTCGAGCAGCGACTGAAGGATCTGGCTGCCGGGTTCAGCACGCCCCTCAGTCAACTCCAAACGGAGATTCAGGACATATCCTTCGACGAGGTTCTGGTGCTGGCGGATACCGACGCGGGATGCAATTTCGACTTGACCACCGTCCAATATGCCGACGGCTCGAAAGCCGATCCGATAATCTTTCTGCGTATCAACCTGTTCGTGCGTTTGTGGCGCAAGTTAGGCTGGAGCCTTGAAGAGACTGACCGCGTCTTGCAGGCGTTCGTCCCTCAGAACACGCCATTCGAGGCGGACAACCTGGCGCAGCAACCTCTCCAGACCGCGCTGATCTATGTTGCCCACCTCAAGGAACTCAACGAGAAACTGCGCTTGGGCAAACAGGGACGTCTCAAGCTAATCACCCTGTGGACAGACATTGCCACCAGCGGCAGGAAGCCGCTTTACGCGCAACTCTTTCTCACCCGAAACGTGTTGAAGAGCGATCCCGTCTTCGATAATCCACTCGGGCAATACCTGACAGCTGATGAAAAGATCAAGGATCACGTGCTGGCTTTGCAGAGCGCGCTGGGACTCTCTGCTGACGATATCAGCCGGATCCTCTCAGAGGCCGGACTATCCTTCGACACGGCTGACTTGACGCTGCAGAACGTGTCACTGGTATACCGTTATGGGTTGCTCGGGAAGGCGCTGAAACTATCTGTTCGCGACCTCATCGCGCTCAAGCAACTCTCCGGTCTTGATCCGTTTACTCAGTTACATCCTGAGCCACTCGCAGACACACCGGCCGGAGTTGATCCAGCAAAGAAGGCTATCGAATTCGACCATCCCTTCACTCAGACCATTCGTTTCGTTGACGTGGCTGCTGAGGTTAAGGAAAGCGGATTGAAGGTTGAGGACCTCGAGTATCTGCTACGTCACCGTTTTGACGAAGCCGGCAAGAATCGTTCAAACCCGGACGAGACGATGGCCTTGCTGAAGACGCTGGCCGAAGGTGTCCGTTCCATCCGCGCCGAACACGCTGTTCCGGCTGCGGCCGGGGCCATGAACGACGAAGTCTTGCGGCAGAAACTCGGGCTGATGCTGGCGCCTGATGTGGTGGCGCGCTTCCTCGGCATGGTGAACGGCACCGTGGAGTTCACCGCGACGACGACCGGTGTGGACGAACTTAAACCGGCAATCTTTGCCAGAGAGGAGCGCATTCGACAACTTAGCTATAAGGAAGTTCCGCACAAAGAACAGAAGCTTACCCTCCGCGGCGTTCTCTTCGACGAACAGAAAACAGAGTTGGAAACGAGCTTCGATGCTGACCTGAATCCCAGTCAAAGAGCTGCATTCGCCGCCTTGCTGGCTGGAGTCAAAAACCAGGCCCGCGACTTTTTCGACAACCAACTTAAGAAGCAGAAGTTGCGCCTGGACGCCGAAGCAGGATTCCTCGAAGAAGGCGATTTCAGGCGGCTGTTTCTTCCGTTGGCGCCTTTGGTGAAAATACTGCCCACCGACACTGAAGCCCAAATCAAAACCAAGGCAACTGCCAACGAGCAGATCCAACGCCGGAATCTGGCAGAGTTGCAGTCGCGGCGTGATCGGGTTGCTCAGGCATTTCTGCCTTTCTTGCAGGGCCGACTAATCCAGCAGTTTATCGTTCAGACAATGACAGCTTACACGGGCGCCGAGCCGGTGCTGGTGGAGAGCCTGCTGACCGACGAGCGTCTGTTGGCTGGGCCACAACCGTTGCTGAAAGTGCTGGCCGCCACTGGGGAGCACGGGCTCAGCGCCGACTTCTTTGACTCAGCCGATGGATCAGGAACACGCCAGGCGACAAGTCCTAACGTCCTGGACGCGGACACATCTGCAAAAGCCAATCAGGACACGAATGGCAACCAGCTTACAGCTGCAAACAGCGCGCGGTTTGAGGGATACCTGGAGGTCCCGAGCCCAGGTGCTTACCGCTTCTACATCGCCCTCGAAAAGCAGAATGCCGAGGCGGCGCTGCGTTTTGAACACCTGACTGTCCCCGAGTTCTTGAGCGGTGTGGCTGCGACCGATAACGCCGTGCTCGGAAACCAGCCGAATGAGTTTCTTGAATTGAATCCGGGTATTCCTTATCGGTTCAGCCTCGATCTCAAGGAGCTTAAGGGCGGAGCAGCGCGGCTGTTGGTCCAGGGCGAAACTCTGCCGAAGGGGAGCGTTTCGCAATTGATCCTCTACCCGCTGACCTCAATCCAAGGGGCAGAGAGCGCGGTTCTGTTGTTGACCAAGGTGTTGCAGTTGGTGCAAAGCCTCGGCCTGAACGAGCGCGAGATCCGTCACCTGTTGACTCACGCCGCGGCCTTTGATGGCCTGAGTCTGAGTAAACTGCCGACCGGTTCCAGCGACGACATACCGGCCGCCGCCAAAGCATTGTTTGGACAGTTCCTACGACTGGCCGGCTACGTTCGGCTTAAACGCGATCTGGCCGGAGGCACGGATGACCTGATCGGGGTCTTCGAGGCCAACGAGATTACTGATGATGACAAGCTGGACCAGAAGGTCTATCCGTTGATCGCGGGGCTCACACGTCGTGACGAAGCGACAATCAAGTCCACCGCCGAGGCGTTAAGCGCCGCCCCTGCATTCGAAAGCGAACAAACCATCCAGCGTCTGTGGGAAGCGCTGCAGGTGGTCGAGCGGTTTGGCGTTCCGGTGAAGTCGCTAATGGAGTGGACCCGCATTGTCAGCTCTCCTGCCACGCCGGACGAACCCACTAAAATTGCCCTCGACGTAAAGGAAGCGATCAAGGCGCGCTTCGAGCCGGAAACCTGGCAGCGAGTGGCCAAGCCTATTTTCGATAGATTGCGCTCGCGCCAGCGCGACGCTCTGGCGGCCCACGTCATGCACCAGCACGACTTCCAGCGCCTGGAGCAGCTCTACGAGTATTTTCTGATCGACCCCGGTATGGAGTCTGTAGTGCAGACCTCCCGCATCCGTCTGGCGATTGCCTCGGTCCAACTTTTCATTCAGCGCAGCCTGCTCAACATGGAATTGCAGGTGCACCCGTCAGTCATCAACTCGAAACAGTGGGAATGGATGAAGCGCTACCGGGTGTGGGAAGCGAACCGTAAAATATTCCTCTTCCCGGAGAATTGGTTGGAGCCGGAGTTTCGCGAGGACCAGACGCACTTGTTTGCCGAGCTGCAGGGTGCGCTGCTGCAAGGCGATGTCTCCAGCGACCTGGTGGAAGACGCCTTTCTCAACTATCTCAAGAAACTGGATGAGTTGGCGCGGCTCGACATCGTCGCCATGCATCTGGAGGACAATCCCGATCCGGCCCGGCGGACGTTGCACGTTTTCGGCCGGACGCACAGCCAGCCTCACAAGTATTTCTACCGCCGGTATGCTCACCAGATGTGGACGCCTTGGGAACCTGTGGGCGCCGAGATCGAGGGCGATCACCTGGCCCCAGTGGTCTGGCGCGATCGGCTGTATTTGTTCTGGGTGACGTTCATGGATAAGCCAGACATGAACGGGCAAGACAGTGGCACGCCGAAAACTAAGTCCCTGGTAGGTGCCGATCTGTCAGTGTTGATGAGCGACATGCGAGCGGTAGGAGGAAAGAAACTGATCGATGTTCAGCTTCACTGGGCTGAGTATCTACAGGGTGAATGGACCACCGCTGAATCCTGTGAATTCCTTCCGGTCATGACTTTGAACGCCGGAGCCGGTGGAAAGAATCCGGTCGCGGACACAAGCGGAGGGAGCTTCGCTAGAGAGGAGCAGCTCGTCGAGAAATCATCGCGCCCACCGCTCGCCGTTCCGATGGACTTCGACCCACTTTCGGTATTCATTCATGTTGAGAAGGAACCCTACGAAAATGGCGAGGAGCGCGGAGTTTTTGTACAGCTAAAAGGCCCCGCCAATTTCCAGCATACTTTTTTCGTGGCGGGACGCAACAGCGCTCCACAAGCATCGTCTTACCGCCTCGGCCTCCACAATCCTTACAGCGCCAGTACCCCGCAAGCCACGCGCTATTCCAGCATCGAAGCGTTGAAGGTTAGCTTTCAGGAGCGGATAACCACCGAACCCGGGAAGACTCCTCCCAAAGCCAATCCCAGCATTCTCCAGCAGGGTCGTGGGTACACGCTCCTGCCCTGTGACAACGACCTAACGTCACTCGGCATTTCGGAAGAGGCTTATCAAGACGCGGCGAACTCAGACGCCGTGAAGGCCGCCCTCGAGCGCGGTGTTGGGGAGATCGCGTCGCTCATGAAACCGGTGTTCTATCAGGACGATGCACACACAATGTTTGTAGAACCCAACGTCACCGAGCGGACGATCGAAGAATGGCAGGAATGGGTGACGCGCACGCCGCAGCCAGATCCGGAGTGGCGGGGCAGTGATTGGTGGAAGGGACTTACCGTGATTCCGGAGAAGCCGAAAAAGGGACTGCTTCCGGGAGGTGATCCGAGAGGGGATTTCCGGGTTGACCCCGGTTCGATCATTAAGTCCAAACCCGACTACGACTGGCTGCTCAATCCGGGGACGGCCTTGCAGTTTGACGGTGTTCTGATTGGCCCAGCCGGCCGGCCGGGATTGGAGATACTCCCAGCCAAAACGACCACTGGGGCCGCCCCGCAGGTAAACGTAAATCCCGGCAGCGACCTGGCAGCGGGAAGCAGTGTTGTCTTTTCCCAGAGCACCACCAGGCTGGAACAAGACGGACTGTTGGAGACCGCCGGAGGGTTGAACATCGTGGGCGGCAGCGGCTTCAACGCTACGCTGGAAAAGAATTTCAAGGAATCGAATCGCTCAGGCTTCGGCGCCGCCTTATCAGGCGCTCGTCGACTGGGCCGCTAATCAACGGAGGATGTCGTGAAGCAATTAACGATAGCTAAGACGGAACGTTTCCACGGCCATCTGGCTGCCGAACTCGCGGTTAATCCGAAGCGCACCATCGAAACGAAAGAAACTAAGTACTTCGTTATTCAGGAGCGCGAGGTCAGTTACCGCTTCTACCTGCATCAGCACCCTTATGTGCAGCAGTTAATGCAGCGATTGCTGCGCGCAGGCTCTTCCGGACTGCAAGCCGCGGATACCGAGTACGCGTCGAATCGCGCCGCTCTTCCGGGCAGCCTGGAAATCGCTCTTGCTACCAACGTCGCTTTGAACATCCCCGGCGGTTCAAGGATCGCCCTACTCGCGAAAGTGCAGACAATCTCGAACGGCGTTCCGATTGAACTTGCAGCCCACCAGGAGTTCGCGATTGCCGGAGAAGTTCCGGCCACGCTTCCTGACGGCCTCAGGGCGACGCTGTCAGCCGGCATGGTCGAAACGCCCGCCGCAGGGGCCGTTTTCACTCCGCCTGACAACAGCAAGGCAGTAGTCTTTGGCGATAGCAGGATAAACTTAACCGCGGCATCGTCATCGATTACTCTTCCCGACGGTTCGCTGGCGACACTACCCGCGAGTACGCAGGTGTTGCTGGCTCGCGGTACTGAATTCACGATGCCGAACGGTATCCCAGTCACGCTCCTAAAAAGCGCCCTCCGGCCAGTACTGTTTGCTGACTTCTTCGACGCGGCCTACCGACCAAACGTGTCGCTGGTTCAGCAGCCCTATCCCGTCAAGGACCTCGACTTTACTTCTGCCGGCGCCTACTCGGTCTACAACTGGGAGCTCTTCTTCCACGTGCCGATCACCATAGCCATCCACCTGAGCAAGAACCAGCGGTTTGCCGAGGCCCAGCGTTGGTTTCACTACTTGTTCGACCCCACCGACGATAGCGATGGCCCGACTCCGGAGCGCTTCTGGAAAGTGAAGCCGTTCCAAACCACGGACGTCAAAAAGATCGAGAACATCCTGGTCAACCTCGCCACCGGAGCGGACGAGACGTTGCGCAATGAGACCATCCGCAGTATCGAGGCCTGGAAGGATGCACCTTTCCGTCCACATGTTATCGCCCGCTACCGGCAGCAGGCGTACATGTACAAAACTGTAATGGCCTACCTCGACAACTTGATCGCCTGGGGCGACTCATTGTTCCGGCAGGACACTGGCGAGGCGATCGACGAGGCAATGATGGTGTATGTACTCGCCGCCAATATTCTTGGCCCTCGTCCGCAGCCCGTGCCCAAGAAGGGGACCGTGCGCCCGCAAACGTATGCCAACTTGCGGCACGACCTCAGCCAGTTTGGGACTGTCATGCGCGATGTCGAGGCAGACCTGCCCTTCGATCTGATGCCATTTCCCACTGACGAGTCGGGCGACAACAACCAGTTGGCGACCGTGCGCAGTCTGGGTAAAGCGCTCTATTTCTGCGTCCCGCGCAACGACAAGTTATTGAGCTACTGGGACACGGTAGCCGACCGTTTGTTTAAGATCCGCAACAGTCTTAACTTCCAGGGCATTTTCCGTCAGCTTGCTCTCTTCGAGCCCCCGATCGACCCGGCCATGCTGGCGCGCGGGGCGGCAGCTGGGTTGGATGTGAGTGCGATTGTCAACGGGTTGAATCAGCCGTTACCGCTGGTGCGTTTTCAACTCCTCGTGCAAAAAGCCGCCGACATTTGCCAGGAGGTCAAGTCGTTGGGCAACAGCCTGCTTTCGGCCATGGAGAAGGAAGACGGTGAAGCGATGGCAATCCTACGCGCCAAACATGAGCGCGTCGTTATGGAGATGGTGGAGCAGGTACGCTATGCGCAAGTTCAGGAGGCGATTAAGTCGAAGGAAGGCTTGCTCAAATCATTGGCGATGGCCGCGGATCGGTATACCTACTACGAACGCCAGCTGGGCAAGAAGCCAGATGAGATAAAGATCCCCGAACTTGAGGCGCTGGATACGGACAGCCTGGCGAAGATGAAGTTCGACATGACAGAGCCGGAGGTCCCGCTCCGGGATCTCGAAGTGGACATTGATGAGGACCTCGGCGAGTCGGGAGGAAGGATAATCAGCAGTCACGAAGCAAAAGAGATGGAAGAGCTTAAATCCGCGCGCAAATGGCAGGATCGTGCTGCCCACACTGAGACAGTGGCCAGTCTTTCCCACTATATCCCGACATTTACCACCCAGGTGCAGTTCTGGGGTGTTGGCGGATCACTTGAAATTGGTGGTCAGCATGTAGGACCAGCCATATCAGCCATTGCGCGCTATATGCAGGATCTTGGAGCAGAAGAAACTTATGATGCCGGGCAAGCAGCACGAATGGCTGGTTATCAGCAGCGTGAACTAGAACGTTCCTTCCAGAGTAACCTGGCCGCCGGTGAGATAACCCAGATTTTCAAGCAGATACGCGGCGCCGAAATACGTCAGGCGATCGCCGAACTTGAATTGAAGAATCATCGGCAACAGATGAAGCACGCTACCGAGATCGAACACTTCCTCAACGAGGAAGGCACCCAGAAGAAGGGCAAGAAGACAAATAAGTCGCTTTACACGTGGATGAAGCGTGAGGTGAAGGGGCTTTACGGCCAGTCGTTCCAATTCGCTTTTGACGTCGCCAAGAAAGCCGAACGTGCCCTGCAGCACGAGTTGGGCAATCCGGCGCTCAGCTATCTCCAGTTTGGCTACCTCGCCGGCAAGGAGGGTTTGCTGGCAGGGGATAAGCTCTTCTTCGACATCAAGCGGATGGAGATGGCCTATCACGATCTCAACCAGCGCGAATACGAACTGACCAAACATGTTAGCCTGTTGCAAGTGAGTCCGCTGGCCCTATTGCAACTACGCACCACTGGACGCTGCACCGTGGTGTTGCCGGAAGCACTCTTCGATATTGACGGACCGGGCCACTATTTCCGTCGCATCAGGACGGTAGCAGTGAGTATTCCCTGCGTAACTGGTCCCTACGCCGGCGTCAATTGCACGCTGACCTTGCTGAAGAGCAGTATCCGCAAGACTCAAAGCCTGAACGATCGCGAGTATACCCGCGAGAACGCCGAGGACGACCGCTTCAGTGATTACTTTGGTAGCTTGCAATCCATTGTTACCAGTTCGGCGCAGAACGACAGCGGGCTGTTCGAGACCAACCTGCGGGATGAACGCTACCTGCCATTCGAGAACTCAGGTGTGGTGAGCGAGTGGCAGTTGGAGCTGCCGGCCAATCCCAGCAAGAACGACCCTGCCCAGTTTGACTACAACACGATTAGCGATGTGATCCTTCACCTTCGCTACACGGCGCGTGAGGGTGGAGGCTTACTGCGCAAGGAAGCAGTAAAGAATTTGGGGGAAACGATCAAGAAGGCGGAGGCAGCGGGATCAGTGCGACTGTTTTCGGTGCGATACGAGTTTCCCACCGAGTGGGCAAGGTTCCAGGCGCAAACCGCTGCTGCCGGCCCACGCTTTGAGTTGGCGCTTAACTTGCGCGAGGAGCATTATCCATTCTGGAGTCAGGACCGTTTACAGATTGTGAAACAGGTAGAACTCTTTGCGCGTAGCAGCAAGGATATCGGCAGCCTGGTTGTTTTTGATAATCAAACCGCCGATGCCGAGAGGGATTCGTTAGACAAAAATCAGACGTTGGGCAACTTGCTGGTCGGGAAACTTTCCAGTATCGAGTTGCCAACCAGGCCGGTGGGGGATTTAACGCTCTTCTTTGCTGACAAAGCGTTAGAAGACCTGTGGATCGCGGTGACATGGGGCTAATGAACGATTTGTTACCGTTCGCCTCGGGCCGATCCCTTCCTGACTTCCTCGGTTCTGCAGGGAATCAAAAGTGGCGGTTGTTTGAGTTGGTCTTGAGGAATCTTCGCGCGCGGACGCTCAACAGGAGGAGACCGGTGTTACGTCTACAAGTCATTTTCCTATTGCTCTCGTTTGGACTCGTGCTGACGAGGGCTGACGTCAAATCTTCTCTTGAACCTCCGGTCCATGGGCTCTTGCTCGTGGTTAACAAAAACGAGCAGACTCTCGGGATTGTTAACCCTGAAACGAATGAACAGGTGGCCAAGGTCGCGGAAGGTGGCACCACGGGTCATGAAGTGGCGGCATCGCCGGATGGGCGGACGGCTTATGTCCCGATCTACGGAAACTCAGGTGTAGGACGACCTGGGACTGACGGTCGCAACATGGTGGTCATCGATATCGCCACCCGCAAGGTGATTGGCGAGGTTGATTTCGGCCACGGGGTGCGACCGCACTGTGCCGTGTTCGAGCCGACCAAACGCCTGCTCTACGTGACCACCGAGTTGGACCAGGCGATTGCGATTGTCGATCCTCGCACGCTGAAAATCGTCGGATCAGTTCCCACCAATCAGCCCGAGTCGCACATGCTGACAATCACGCGAGATGGACAGCGAGGCTACACGGCCAATGTCGGACCCGGCACCATCTCAGTTCTTGATCTTAAAGCGAGAAAGACAATTGCCGTGATTCCCGTCGCGCAGAAAATTCAGCGGGTCTCACTTTCGCGGGACGACAAGTTACTTTTCACCGCCGATCAGACAAAGCCGCTGCTGGCGGTGATTGATACAGCTACGAATAGGATTAAGGCTTGGATACCATTGCCGGCGCCGGGATACGGAACTGCTTCCACGAGCGATGGCCGTTGGCTGATCGTGGGCATGCCGACAGTGAACAAAGTTGCTGTGGTGGACCTCAACGACTTCAAAGTTGCTCACGTGATTGATGTGCCCAGCACGCCGCAGTTCGTGCTGGTGCGGCCTGACAACCAGGTGGCATACGTTTCGTGCGACGCGAGCCACCAGATTGCTGTTATCAATATTGCGACCTGGAAAGTTGATAAGTTAATCGAGACGGGCAAGGGTGCGGATGGTCTCGCCTGGGCTGCTGCCAGGTAAGGGAGGGAAGTGCCGCCCCGACAACCAGCGGAATGATCTGTGGTGGAATTGTAGGGGTGGCACTCC
>JANNJZ010000075.1:0-46320 GCA_031396065.1 Pyrinomonadaceae bacterium
GCGCGAAATGAGGGTGGACTTAGCGAAGTCCTGAGTATTTTCAGTGACCTGTTATTTCGCGCCTTCAGCGCTTCCGGATTGTTATGACCTTACCCAGGGCGTTGCCCTGGGCTATCACATTTCGCGCCCTTGGCGCTGAGAACCAGGCGTTTTCACACAATCTCTTACGCCTCGGTTCGTTTCGCCCACGTCGTACCGGTGGGCGGTGCCCACCTCTAAACGTACGGGTGATTGTGAATGAGATTGGACTTCGGTCTGCGGCGCAATGCCGCTCCACGGGTTACGAGCGTCGTAGTGGTATGAACGCAGCAGGGAAGGGCGATGCGCATCAGGACTCTATACAAAAACTGCGTCCGATGAGTCATTGCTTTACTTCCGGAACGGCCATCAGCTTTCTGAATGCGGGTTTGGAGGCGAGCACCTTGAGATCCTCTTCTTCCCCTATCATCTCGGACAAGTCCGGATCCAGCTCAACCGCCTTCTCCAACCATCTTAAAGCCTCGGTAAGTCTACCCAGTCTTGCCAGAGCACAAGCCTTATTGAAATGGCCATCGCTTTCTTCAGGATCGATCCTGATGGCTGCGTCGGCGGCATTCAATGCAGCCGGCCAGTTTCGCAATTTACGATAGCCGCGGGCCAGGGCCGCATGCGGTTCTGACCAATCCTTCTTAAGCGCTGCGGCCTTTTTGAATAGCGGTATAGCCTGCAAAACCTTTCCGTTTTCCATATGCGCGTAGCCCAGGTAGAGGTTAGCGTCCGCGCTCTTTTCCATTCTCTGGGGTTGGCTTTGGGCGAGTCCCTCGGCAACAGTCTTGTCCTCCCCGAAGTAAAGCTGGAGCATCAAATCACCAAACAGATCAGCTTCGGCGGCCGCCTTCTTGTCGGCCTCTGCGACTACTGCCGCCGCTTCGTTCCAGCGTTTCCTGGTCGCCAGGAAAGCCGCGTACTCGACAAATTGTCCGGTATTCGAAGGGTCGGACTTGAGTGCCGCCCGGTGTTCCACTTCAGCATTCACATCGTCACCATTACCCTCATAAAGACGGGCCAAAGCGATATGCGTCCGAGGATCCTCGGGCTCTAGTTCGCCATAGCGCTGGTAGAATTCGATCGCCAGTTTCAGTTTTTCTTTGTCCTCTGCGTCATCGTGCTGAATAGCAAGATTGAGCAACGCCGGGGCAAATGGCTTTGCCTCGCTGGCAAGTTCTTTCCACAACGTTATCGCCTCATCACTCTTTTCATTCCGCAGTAAAGCCAATGCTTTGAGATGACGCAGACCTCGGTTCTTGGGATCATCTTTCAAGGCGCGGTCGGCGATTGCAATTGCGGCCGGTGGATCCTTTTGCATTACCAGCAGCACCCGAACAAACTCGCTGTTGCCATGGCCTCTCGTTGGTTTGTTACTGCGCCGGTCCAGGATGGTCCTGAATGCTGGTTGCAGAGTCTCGGAGATGATGTGAAGGTCCGAATCGTGATAAAGAATCTCGGCCAGAAACCAGCCGCCGTTGCGCCGCACGAACGAAAGTTTCTGCATGCTTTCGCCGAACCCGGGTGCGAGCACTACTGCTTCGGCCCTGTCGCCGCTTTCGTGTAGTTTCAACACTCGCAAGTCTAGCTGCTGTTTCTCCTCCTTTTCAAAGCCAGTATGGATTTCCATTATCACTCTGCGATAGGCCGAGGTCATGGTGTTGCGCTCAGAATTGTTCAGCGAGTCCCAGGTCCCAGAACCGAGTTGTTCATCTGTCAAAACAGCAAGATCCAACGCAGAGGTGAGGGCCATAAGACTGCCCTTCGGTAATTCCTGGCTCAGCTTTTCCGCGAGCGCCGCAGGAGTTTTCTGAAACTCCGCCACTCCCCTCGGAGCCGCTAATACTTCAAGGTCGATTAGGTTCAGCGCCGCGTAGGTCAGTAACGCGCCGCTCGCCGAGTTTCTTATGTGGGTGGCATCGACGAAATTAGTCCCCCACGTGGGATCAAGTTCCATCCACTCTCCGACATACACTTCAACCCAGGCATGTCCGCCAAAGGAGGCACCCGAATATGCCAACCCTGAAACCATGCGGGCCGGTAAACCTAACGAGCGGGCCATCGCCACATACAATTGGCTGAATTCCAGGCAATCAGCTTCGAGCGTAGCCAGAGTTTGCGAGGCAGTGGCGTAGTCTACCCGCTTCCACTTGATGTTTTTGAAGGTCCAGTCGGCGAGCTTACGTGCGACCTTCCAGGCATCGCGCTCCTCTCCGGCGATTTCGCGAGCTTTTTCTATTACCGATTTATCGTCAGACCGTATGTCTTTGTTTGGTTGCAGGTAGAGTGCGAACTCCGCGCTTTTGATCGGCAGGGTTAGAGTGGTTTTCGGATCAGAGTTTCTGGGACGCACGGTCAGCACCAACTCCTTGTCCGATATCTTCTCAGCGATTTGATACGCTGAACTCACGTCTTCCTTGATGCGGTCAATTTCACCTGCGGCGGTTGCCAGAATTCTCAACTTGAGACTGCTCAAGCGCTCCTGGTTCTGGATAGGCACCCCGCTCACTTCAACCTGCGCAAAGGTCAGCCGATATTCCTTTGAGAGCGCTGCAAGTTCACTGACCGAGAAACGGCCCTCTCGATCCATTGATAATGAGAAGCGGCCTTGCATCGCATCGGCGGTTGCGGTGGCATAAAAGCTCGGGCTATGAAAGGCATTTGCCAGGGAAGAGATCACCGACAACTGCTGTGACTTAACCGAATCGGAACCCGGATCGGAAATCGCCGAGATGGCGGCTTCCAGACTGTATCCGCCAAACGCTACCACTCCAGCCGGCGCTCGCTTAGCTGCCCGGGAGAAATCGCGTGAAGAAATTAGTTTTTCTTGATGGTCCAGGGCGGCAATCCCCAGCTGGGTGTTTGAAAAGACCAGGAAGTTACCTTTGACTGTGACGAACAGATCTCCGGATCCGAGCTTGATGTGAGTTGGAGTTGACAGGTTGGGCGCGGCGGAACCGCCACTTAGGAGCTTTCCCGCCTGGAGCGCTCGGGCGAGCTTATCGCTCTTGAGTTTGAAAAAGGCCGTCCAGGTCATGTTCCAGCTGTTACCGAGAATGTTTGGCAGGCCCAGGAGAGCTATCCCACATTCGGGTCCAAGCTCGGGTAGGACCTCCTTTTCAAAATCAATTGCCCAAAAGGAACCCAGATCCTTTCGCTGTTCGGCGCTCAATAACTGCGGCGACCAGTCACGCCAGCCCACCACCGGGTCAAAGTTCATGAAGTAATAGGCTACTGTCGTCCGCGGCAGCAGTTCGCGCGGTGAGGTAAGTTCCTCGGGCTGAAAACCGATGAAAGCTTTGAGCCAATCGCTTTCGGTGAATTGGATTTGGTACAGATTCTCCCACGAAGCGTTTGAGATTTTTAGCGCACCGCTTTCCAGGACCCCATCTTTCCTGAGATTCTGATCAGCGCCAGGATCGGCCACCACCTGTCTAAGATTGCTGAGGTAGATTGCTTCGCCTGGGTTTTCGCCCGAGTTCCCTATTAGTCGCTTGAAGTTGGAGTTTGTTGCCAGGGTTGGCTGTTTACTCGAGAGCCGGGTCAACACGTCACGAAGTGAATTGAGATCCGGAGCAAGCACGGCAGTATCGTCGAGATAGGTCAAATACGCAGAGTCTGTAGTCATGTAGCCATCCGAATCGACTGTTCTATCCTCGATCACTTTGATGGCGTGGCCATTCCATTCGGTTCCTCCTACAAAGCTGTATTTCAAGAGAGGCGGTTGCTTGGGCGGAGTCAACGAACCATCAAGGAGGGACTTGGCGCTGAGCGGCAGGATCGCGGGAAGTACCGTCAGGAAGCGGATCCCGCCAGAGAAGTAGTTGGTCAACCCTTTGAAATTGCCGATGTTGCGCTGATAGACCGTCAACGAGCGTTCGAAGCGCGCGCGGTCTGACACTCGCACGATAATCGCCCGGCGCTCGGCGCTCGGAATTCCATGAGGGGCGCCTTCGGCATACCAGCTAGCGAGCGCGATCGGCTCCTGGGCATTTATTCCAGAGTAGGCAGTCGGCGAAGCGCCCGGTGGTGAGTCGAATAGCTGGGCCAGTTGGGCACGCCAAGCGCTGAGGATGAGAACAAGATTGGCCTGTGAGCGGGCTGAGTCCATCTGGAGGCCATCAAGGGTGCCAGTCAATTTGTCGATCGCAGATGCCGGTTTCGGAAGCGCCGCGTAATAAGTAAGATCCTGCGGAAACAGATTTTCGCCGAGTGGCAGGATTTTTACCGAGCCGGCGGCTGGCGATTTCGACTCGGCCGCTGGTGGTTCGAACTGAACGTCTTCTCTGACATATCGATACCAGACCCACTCGGCCAGCTTGGGATCAGTGAGGCTTAGCTTAATAAGCTGCTCTCGCGCCTCGCCCGAAGCTTTGGTTAGCTGTTCACGGAGACGAATCTTACTAATGGTGAGTTGTAGATCGTTAGTAAGCGCCGAATTCTGATCAGTTGAGCTGGAGTTCGCAGCCCCAGTCGCCACCGGTCTCTTTGAGTAATCTTCGATCACCTTGATATCAGCGATGCTACCGGATTGACCCAGATGCAAAGCTGCCAGCCTCCGCACTTGGTTGTTGGGGGCAGATAGCAATTTCAGGAGCATTGCCACGGGAAGCAATTCGTGTCGCTGCCAGGAGATTTGGAGCGCCAGGGTTGTCAGCTCGTCGTTCTTCCAGGTGATTATTTTGTCGAGCGGGACTTTGAATTCCGACGGGAGCAAGTCCTTTACCAGCGTCAAGGCGTTCAGGTGCCGGCTCGGATCAGAGGTGAGTGCTACCAGCTCAACCCGTGGCGGCGGAGATCCCGGAGGTACTACTGTTGCTCGAACCGTTACGCGCGACTTGCCAGATGGGCCCGGCATTGGCTCAACCTTCGCCTTCCTGGAGGGCGAAACTGGTGTTGCAAAGATCTCATCGAGAATCCTCGTTTGATTGCTGCGGCTGAGAAACGGCCACACGCGGGCGAGCGACTCGACTTTGAACCATTCAAGCGAGTGATCTCGCAGTAAATTAATCACGTTGGGGTTGGCAGCGATGGATATTGCTGCCGGCTCCGCTACCAGGAGCTCGCGATCGTCGAGCGCCCTAAAGAGAAACTTCTCGAGCGAGTTGTTCCGACTTTTAGCGATGGCTTCGAAAACGGCCGCTCTCACCATTGGTCGACCGTCCAACGCCAGATCGATGGCCGTGCCGGGCGATGATGCGAATAACGATGCGAGCCGGGTTATGTTCGCTTGGCGGGTTGACCCGCCCAGAGTAGTCAGAGACGCTGCCAGCGACTGCACTTCATCAACGCGTGTCGGGCCACCGTCTTTGATTACCGACGAGCGCAGTGCCTCGAAACTTTCATAGTCATATTTGTTAACTAAGGTGACTGACTGAACTACTGCCTTGAAGTAAGGTTCGATTTCAGCGACATTGGCAACTGGCGTAATGAGGACCAGGCTGACCGCATTTGGGCCGCTCACGGTAGTCCAGATGATCCTCCTGGATACTTCCGCACTGTCCGCGTTGGTCTCAAACATGATTTCACGCGCCTCTAAAGCGGACATTGAAGTGCGCCGTACCACCAGCGAGTCTGAGCTTTCGGTCACGCTCCGCAATTGCTGCATCATCGCCGCCACGTAATCCCGCAGCGGTATTCCCTCGGATATCTTTTCAACGAACACGCTGAGCGTTGCGCCGTGTGGGGCTGAGAATTCCACCTTGTCGGTTGGCTGTCGTTTCCATTCGGCCGGAACCTGAAAGAGTACCTGCTTTGCCGGATCTGTCTGCCGCACAAAGGTGGACTGAGGAAGCACCCACTGGTTCCACTCCGCCTCGCGTTCCGTAACGCGTAGTTCCTCCGTCACGGTTGATTGTTGAGATTGGACGTCGAGACCAACAAAGAAGAGCAGAATCGCTAAACTGAGAGTCGTGAGGGACAATTTGCGCACGTATCAATAACCTTTCGTAATGAAGGGGGGTTGTGGAAATCAGGGGAAGCCGAATAGACCCTTTACATTAAGGCACTACGCAGCTTTCGACAACCGGAGGGCACATTCTGAACTACTACATCGCTGGCGGAGGCCTCTCCTTGGAGTGCGGTGACCTGTCACCGCTTTGGTATTCTGCGACCTGTCGCAGCCGTTGGGGTGAAATAGCACGCACGGTGGAATGTGGCGAAGGACGACGGCGACAGGTCGCCGATGACCATAGCGCTGACAGGTCACCGCACTCCAAAGAGTTGATCTGCTGGGACGGGATGGGGACTCGCCCGCCGGCGGTTACAGGCTAGCCTTACTTACGCTGCTACTTCCATCTCGGCGCGCAATCGGTTTTCCTGCTCGCGGAGTTCCGGGGTGAACTCGGCGCCGTCAGGCTCGTGGCAATCAGTTTTTCGCAGAGTCTTTTTAGATCGGTGATCCGTTTCTGCTTGTGGCCTTGGCCCCGTAGCGTAATCTGCGTAATCTGTGGATATGATCGTTCACCTGATCGATGGCACGTACGAACTCTTTCGGCATTTCTACGGAATCCGCCGCTTCAAGAAAACTGATCCTCCTTATGGCGCGGTCACAGGCGTGCTGCACACTGTCGCAAAGATGCTTGACGATGGTGCAACTCATATTGGAGTGGCGACGGATCACGTGATTGAGTCGTTTCGCAATGGGCTTTGGCCGCAGTACAAGACCGGCGCCGGCATCGAGCCGGTCCTGCGTTCGCAGTTTCTCCCGCTGGAAGAGGCGTTGACCGCGATGGGTGTAGTGGTCTGGCCGATGATCGACCTTGAGGCCGACGACGCGCTTGCCTCCGCGGCCCACTTGGCGGCTGGGGACAAACGAGTGCAGAAGGTTTGTATCTGGACGCCCGACAAGGACCTGTCTCAATGCGTCGTCGGAGATCGGGTGGTCCAGATCGACCGGAGAAGGGAAGTGATTCGCGACGCGGAAGGAGTGCGCGCCAAGTTTGGAGTTGTGCCTGAACTTATTCCGGACTACCTCGCGCTCGTGGGCGACGCCGCGGATGGCTATCCGGGCATCCCGGGCTACGGAGCCAAGACAGCTGCCCGCATCCTCAACCAGTATGGTCCGATCGAAAAGTTTCCCGTTGAAGTGCTCGGCGACAACCGCGACCACGCTCTTCTCTTCAAGGATCTGGCCACGCTGCGAATAGATGCACCACTGTTCGACGATGTGGAGGAACTGCGTTGGCGCGGAGCGATGCCATCCTTCGCCGCAATGGCCGAAAAGTTTGGCGACCCTAAACTGGCGACGCGGGTGGTTGATCTGGAGAAACGGATCTAACCGCGAAAAAGACTATCCGCAGATTACGCAGATTACACCGATTGAGAAGTAAGGCAGGAACATCGCAGTTCAAGTCTCTCAATAGTGAAACAAAGCCCACCCGCTAACGCAGGTGGTTCTGACAGAGTGGACAAAGCCCACCCGCTAACGCAGGTGGTTCTGACAGAACTCAGTCTAAAGTTCTTAATCACTGTAATCTGCGAAATCTGCGGATGTTGTATTAACAACGCTACGCTTCCCCTTGCTCGCCAGACGCTTCCGGCACGACCACTGGTTGCGGCCGCGCATATTGATCCAGTCCAAATCCAAGTGGAAGCGTCGCCAGAAGAAACGCAGCGGAGAAGAAATAAGGCGCAGACACCCCAATCGAATCAAAGGCCCAGCCAAAGAAGAGCGGGGCGATGATGCGAGAAATGCCGCCGTAGGTTTGTTGCATTCCCATGTAGAGGCCGCGTTCTCTGGGAGCGATGACCCGGGACAGAAGGGCCGTCACGCATGGGAACGTAAAGGCGGTGCCCAGTGGTATGAGGGCAACCGCCACGGCCAGCATCCACAGGTTTCGCGACAAGGGCATTCCTAAAATTCCCGCAGCCAGCAGCACGATGCCGAGACGCGAGAGATTAGCCTCTCCCAGCCAATCGACCATGCGCCCAAGGAGCAATACGCGAGTAAAGACTGAGATAGCACCCACGTACATAAAGAAGTAGCCAATCGTTTGCTCGGTAACCTGAAAGCGCGTGTTTAGGAAGAGCGCTAGTACCGCGAAACTTCCCTGGTACGCGCCGATGGCGATCGCATAGATCCAGATGAGACGCGATGAAGGCTCGCTCGAATGCGAGATGACGCGCCAGATAGCTTGCGACGAAGTCTGACGAACCTCTCCCGGCTGATGCTGCTCACTGAAATCACGCGATTCTTTCAGATACTTGACCACGAAGATCATGTTAAGTAGGCATATTGCCGCCGCTATGATTCCCGGCGCTGCGTGGCCCATTTTCAACGTCGCCGCTCCCGGCATCAGGTCTCGGGTACCCAACGTGATCGCAAAGGAACCGAGCACCGGTCCGAGTGCCACACCGAGATTAGTTGTCGCTGACAGCCATCCCAATGCGCGAGCGCGATCCTTCGGATCCGTGGAGTCGGCAACATAAGCCTGAATCACTCCGACTGTTCCTCCACCTGCCCCCTGAACGATGCGCGAGATGAATAAGAGGAGCAGCGAGTGGGCGAAGCCGAAGATCAGATAGGCAATCACTGATGCGCCTAGCGCGATCAGCAGGGTGGGCCTCCGGCCGACTCGATCAGAAAAACGGCCCCACATCGGTGCGCTTAGCAGTTGGGCAAAAGTGAATGAGGCGACGATGAAACCGATGATAATCCCGACTCCAAAGTGCATCCCCAGAAAATCTACGCCCGAGCCCCCGAGTGTCTGCACGTAAAAGGGCAGCAGCGGAATGATCATCAAAAGCCCGAGCATATCCACGAAGGCTGTGGCCATCAGGGTGAAAAGCTTGGCAGGAATCTTCCGCACTTCGCGCCAAAGCACGTAAAGCAGCCCGATGGCGATCGCGATGAGCAATACGCGCACAATCGGTGACTGGAAGGAATGAGCGATGTTTTGCTGCAGTAGCATTTAACGTTCTCGAGCGCACCTCTTAAGACAACCCCAGAGCACCCTGATACCGCGAAGCGGTTACGGCTTAAAGCCCAGGGTTGCTTCAACCCTGGAAAGGTGTAAGTCCCGATCATTATCAACCCGGAAACGGGTTGCGCCGACGGACGCAACCGCGTTGCGGTTGAATGGGGCACTCACCGTTGTAACCCAGGGTGGTCGAAGCGACAACCCTGGGCTTTAAGATGAAACCGCCTTGCGGTAAAGAAGTTCAAGTTGGAGGGCCACGATATTTCCAACGAAGCTCTGTTGCTACTTAAACTCACTAAGGCTAGTCGTTGAGTATCGCCGTTCTTCTCATTTCGCTCAAACGGCGTCGAATGTACCGCTGCTCGACCTGGTTCGTCGTTAGCTCGAGCGCGCGCGTGTAAGCTGCCTCGGCTTCCCCGGCACGATCGAGGCGTCTTAGTAAGTCGGCGCGCGCGGCGTGAAAGAAATAGTAGCGGTCCAGATGTCCGGCCGCTCCCGCTGCGTCAGCCAGACGCAAACCCTGGCTGCATCCTTCGCTCATCGCCACCGCGGCCGCATGGTTCAAGGCTACCACCGGTGAAGGATTGATCAGTCTTAGTTCGGAGTAGAGCGCCACAATCTGCGGCCAATCAGTTTCCGCCGCGGTTCTCGACTCAGCATGAACCGCCGCGATCGCAGCTTGCAATTGATAGGGGCCAACTCGTCCCAGCCGAAGTGCCGTTTCGACGCGTCGCAATC
This sequence comes from Pyrinomonadaceae bacterium, assembly GCA_031396065.1. Taxonomy (GTDB): domain Bacteria; phylum Acidobacteriota; class Blastocatellia; order Pyrinomonadales; family Pyrinomonadaceae; genus PSRF01. Next base: position 9,684 of record JANNJZ010000075.1, read on the forward strand.
CTTCTTCGATCTCATTTCCATTCCACAGAGAACGGTCCTGTTCTTCGAGCGTAACAAGCTCACCGCTGGCATTAATCCGGGCGTCCCGCCGTGAATCCTGCAACAGCATCAGGGCCAGCAGCCCGAGATTTTCCGGCTCGTCAGGCAACAGTTCACAAAGAAGGCGGCCCAGCCGAAGTGCTTCGGCGCACAGATCCTTCCGAATCAGACCCTCGCCCGATGTCGCCGTGTAGCCTTCATTGAAGATCAGATAGACGACTGCCTGAACCGATGCCAGACGCTGGGGCAAGACTCCCAGTGCCGGAACCTGATAAGGGATACGGGCAACCCGAATCTTGTTCTTGGCCCTCACTAATCTTTGGGCCAAAGTAGATTCGGGCACGAGGAAGGCGCGAGCGATTTCCGAAGTGGCCAGGCCGCCCAAAGTGCGCAGCGTGAGGGCCACCTGGGCCTCCTGATTCAGAGTCGGATGACAACAGGTGAATATCAACTGCAATCGGTCGTCGGTATATTCCCGCGGGTCATCACACAGAGCGGGGTCAACTTCAGGTTGTAATCTCTCCGCCTCGTATTGCAGTTCGGGCTGCTTGTCATTCCTGGTTTTTTCCCGCCGCAGACAGTCAAGCAGCTTCCGATGGGCCACGGTGGTCAGCCATGCGCCCGGGTTTTGCGGCGTGCCATCCTGCTCCCAATTTGTGATCGCTGAGGCAAAGGCTTCCTGCAAAGCCTCTTCTGCCAAATCGAAAGAACCGGAGATGCGAATCAGAGTGGCAACGATGCGACCATACTCTTCACGAAAAACCTGTTCGAGAGTTTCGCGTGCTTGCGGCATACGCCGTGAGGGTTGCACGCGACAATGCAGTGATGCAAGTGCGGACGATGCGACCAAGCCAACAGCTGAATTTTGGGGCTAAATAATCCGAATGCCGGTGGTAAGAGGGAGGGCCGCCGCCGCGGCTTTGCCGCCTGATGTGCGGGGGTCTTCGACCTCCCCTAAGCCGGAAATATCATTGGTGCTACGCCCCTCAGATAAGGGGGGCATAGCCCCGATGCGGTCGGGTCTTTTCGGGAGGTCGGAGACCTCCCGCACATCGGGCGGCAAAGCCGCGAGCCAGGCGCGTGAAAGGCAGATTCGCCCGGATCATGATCCAATCAATGACGAAACGCGATTGGCCTGGATCAGCTCGGCCTCTTTAATCCGCGTTAATCCGCGTCTATCTGTGGCTAAAAATCTGATCGCCCGCTATGCAGACGCCGGCATCGCGGATTCTGCCAATGGACGCACTTCAATCGTGCCGACCCGGGCCGACGGGATCCGAGCAGCTATTCCGACAGCTTCATCGAGATTCGCAGCCTCAATCAAGTAGTAACCGCCGAGCTGCTCTTTCGTCTCAGCAAAAGGGCCGTCCGTAGTGAGCTGTTGATCGTCGCGTACGCGCACACTGGTTGCCATCGCTACGGGATGCAACTCTGAACCCGAGACATAATGACCACTAGCGACGATATCCTCCGAGAATTTCCCATACTCGGCATACATACTCTGCCGTTCCTGTTCGGTCATGCGGCCCCACGCCTGCTCTTCGTGGTAAATCAGCAACATGTATTTCATAACGCTGTTCTCCTTCTCAGTTTGAAATAATATTATCTCGCTTCAACTGTAAGACGTATGAGAATTACCAGATCGACAATCCGGCAAACTAAATATTGAATCCGCAGATTACGCAGATTGCGCAGATAAAAAAAGAGGAGCAAAGCACTTGACCAGTTTGCGGCTCGGGTCCTAATCTGCGTAATCTGCGGATACCTCTGATCGCTTCAGGAATAGTCTCAGTTGTCCCGTCGGGATACTCAATGTGCACTGCCATATATTTCCTCGTTCGACTGATTTTACTCTCGGTCGGTCTGCCGCCGGGCCTTTCGATAAGTTCACAACTCTTGACATATTTTTACATGCCCTTGACACAGATTAACACCGGCAAGAGTATGCTCTGGCTCGCAAACGGAACTTCTTTAGAGGTCAAAAAATGAAATTGACGAGAAAAGGTTTTCTGGGAGGCTTCAACCGATTTCGGCTGATGTTAACGCTGGGTCTGGCGGTGGTGTTACCTGCGGCCGCGCTGATCTACGTCAATTTCAGCCAGTTGAGGGCCTTCGAGCGCGACAAAGTCCTCGAGGCGGCCATTCATCGTGATTTTCAACAAATGCTGGCCATCACCGAAAAGGCGATCAACAAGAAGGCCCTGGTGATGACTGAAGACGTCAGGAGCCTGTTTCCATCTCCTGACATTGACGATCCTGAGAAGGAGAAGCAACTTGATCTCGTGCTGGCAAAGAGTCCGTGGCTTTCCCAGGTTTTCCTTTTTGACGAAGGTAGTATCGTGCTTCGTTCACAGCCTCAAGCGGTGACTGACAAATACTTCCGCAACGAACAGGATGAGATAACCGAGTTTTACCGTGGCTGGTTCAGCAAGGAGGGCAAGATGGTGATGGGAGGAATTCGTAAGAAGTCCGTGGCCATCAATTTTTACCCCAGCATCAAGAAAGGACCGGATGGCGAGACTTTCGTGGCGACCGCCTTGTTTGCCTTACCTGACGTATCCAAAGAGAGGATGGTAATCGGTGGGGCCACTTTCGATCCGCAGTATCTTAAACAGACTTTCTTTCCCGGAGTGCTGCAGGAGCAGGCCACGCAGAGGATGACTGACCAGGGCGGAAACAAGCTTGCCATGATCATCTATCGGGCAGACATGGAGATGGGACCTGAGATGAAGCCGCTGGCCATGTCCGCGGGTTGGAGCGATGGGAAACCCGAGGCTATGCGCAAGTTCGAGGACGTATTCCGCGGATTGGCACTGGGTATTAAGTATCAAGGCACCAGCATAAAAGCCATCGGTCAAACATGGGTTCGCCGCAGTTTCCTAATTCTCGGATGTCTTTCGCTGATGATCATCGGCGGGTTGGTTCTAACCAGACACATCGTCGCCAAAGAGATGGCGCTGGCCCGGCTGAAGTCTGACTTCGTCTCAAACGTTTCCCACGAATTGCGTACGCCCCTGGCGTTGATCCGTTTATACGCGGAAACGCTCGAACTGGGCCGCATTAACGCACCGGAAAAGAAGCAGCAGTATTACCGCATCATTCGCAAAGAGAGTGAACGGTTGACCGCGCTAATTAATAACATCCTCGACTTTTCCCGAATCGAAGCCGGACACAAGGAATATGAATTTCGTAACACTGACATAGCGGAGTTAGTTCGCAACACGCTCGAGTCTTACCGGTACCAAATCGAGCAGCAGGGTTTCGCATTTGAAGAGAATATCGACGCAAACCTGCCGGCGGTGCCAGTGGACCGCGAAGCAATCGCGCGCGCTCTGGTTAACCTGGTCAACAACGCCTTGAAATACTCTTCTGAGGAAAAGTTTCTGGGTGTGAAACTCTACCGCGACGACGCGGTCGTCAAACTCGAGGTGGCGGATCATGGCATCGGTATCGCACGGCGTGATCAGTCTAAGATCTTCGAGAAGTTTTATCGCGCCGGAGATCCCCTGGTGCATAACACCAAAGGAAGCGGGTTGGGTCTATCACTGGTTCGCCACATTACCGAGGCGCATGGCGGAGAAATTGCGGTGGAAAGTACCCCGGGGAGAGGTAGCAAGTTTATTCTGTCGTTACCGCTGTCGTCACCGATGCAGCAACCCGTTAGCGCATAACATTGTGGTCTTAATTCATAACGACGCCACGCGTCGAGAGCACTTGCAAGGACAGCGCATATGAAGAACAAGAACGATACTGAGCAACCTAATGGCGGCGCGAACGGAAGTCGCTCCATGAGTAGCAACGACGAATCTAATGGCGCCAGGAAAACGCGCATCTTGATTGTTGAAGATGAGCCGGCGATGGTGGCGGGCCTGCGCGACAACTTCGAGTATGAAGGGTACGAAGTCATCAGCGCCGGCGACGGAGTGGCTGGGCTCGAGCGCGCTCTCGCCGATGATCCCGACCTGGTCGTGCTGGACGTAATGATGCCCCGGATGAGCGGTCTTGACGTTTGTAAGCAACTTAAGACGAGGAAGCCATCGCTACCGATCATCATGCTGACAGCCCGCGGGCAGGAAATCGACAAGGTGGTGGGGCTGGAACTGGGCGCCGATGATTACGTTACCAAGCCATTCTCGATTCGTGAGCTGATGGCCCGGGTGAAAGCTGTGCTGAGACGGGCGTCGCCGCAGCCGGCCCCCGTGGAGATTTATCGATTCAGCGATATCGAGGTCAACATTCGCAGCAATGAAGTCCTGCGGGCCGGCAAGCCGGTCGAACTTTCGGCAAAAGAGTTTGCGCTGCTCGCTTACTTCGTGGCGCATCCAGTGGAAACGCTCAGCCGCGATCGTTTGTTGGACGCGGTCTGGGGCTATGAGAATTATCCAAATACGCGCACGGTCGACACGCACATCGTTCATCTGAGGCAAAAGCTGGAAGCGAATCCTGAGGAGCCGCGGTTTATTCTTACCATCCACGGCAGCGGATACAAATTCGTTGGTTAAGAAGACAGGACATGATGTCTCTCCCGATTCGTCTAATCAAGCCGATTTTCCACTTCTCATTTGACAGTTCTCATTTGTCATTGCCTTACTCCTCGGACTTCCGAGGGTCTGAAAATGGCCGGCTGATAAATGACAAATGAGAAATGGAAAATCCGAATTAACGCCGAGGTCAACTCTCCCATGAGTCAAGCACGATTCAATAACGGTTTAGAAACTGGTCGAGCAGTCGATGTTCGACTTTATCCGGCGCGAGTCAAAAGCCCGGCCAGAGTACCTCGGCAGGAGTTGGAGCATAAGCTGGCAAATCTCCAGCAGGACTACGCTGAACTCCGAACCGAGATTTTCGAGGCGGCGCAGGTACACCGACGTCTGTGCGCACCTCGTCAGGTTCGTTTCGGAGACTTTGAAATTGCTAGTGAAATTTTCGCCGTTCGGCACCTCCCGGGAGATTTCTTTACGGTGGAAGAAAAGAGCGACGGGGTAATCCTGGCGCTGGGAGATATCTGTGGCAAGGGTCTGGCAGCGGGGATGTGGACCACGCATATGGTGGGGTTGGTGGGCGCCCGGGTGGCTGTGACTGCGACACCGGAAGCCATTGTTGCCGGCGTTAATCGCGACGTCTGCTTACTGAAATCTTTTATGCCGCTCGCCAGCTTGTTCCTCGCTAAATTGGATCCGGTCACTGGATTTGTTCAATACTGCAGCGCCGGCCATCCTCCTGCACTACTCCTGCGTGCCAATGGAAAATTGGAACTGCTCTCCGAGGGTGGAATGCTGCTTGGCGTACTGCCCGCGACACCTTATGTCAGCGGATCATTCCAGCTGGGGCTAGGCGACGCGTTAATGATCTACTCCGATGGGATTACGGAGACGCTCAATTGCGGAGAAGAGGAGTTTGGGCACGCACGGCTGGAGGCGCAAATGCGGAGCGCCCCAACCGGCCCCGCTGATAAGGTTTTATTTTCGGTGTTGGGCGCCGTTCAGGATTTTGCCGCAGCTTGTCCGCCAGTAGACGATATGTCACTGGCAATCGTTCGGCGGGAAAGTCATTAGTGGGAGAGAGCAGGTCCATCCGCAGACTACGCAGATTACAGCCTGCGCCAACTGGATCTGAGCGGGGCCGCCGCGCAGGAAACGATTCGCACGTTGGTGGCGAAGAAGGTAGCGATCACCTCAACCCTGCCAGTGTTCGAAGCCGGCGGTGCGCCCCTCGCCCAAAGCGGCATCGGAGCGGCCAGCCCGATCATGAATCCTCGCGTCTTTGCCGTGATGTCAACCGATGCTCGCGTACGTTATCTCACCGCTCGGGCGCGAGTTTCCTCCAACTCCGATTACGTTGCGTTGCTCCGAAAAGCAATGGACTTCGAGCGCGCGTTTGTCGCGGCCGGAGGCCTACTAATAGCCGGTCTCGATCCGACTGGCAACGGCGGGGTGGTGGCTGGGTTTGGCGATCTGCGCGAGGTTGAGTTGCTGGTTGAAGCTGGGTTCACACCTCTCGAGGCAATAAAGATTGCGAGCTTCAACGGGGCGAAGTTTAGCCCGTGAGGGAGACCGCCGTGTCAGTACGCCTGCGTTAGCGGCCGGCTAGCTCGCGGCAGTAGCCCGATTCGTGACCCTTTATCTAAGCCGATATCGCTAGCGATGAATCAGTGTGATAGATTACGTGCAGCGAGACGACGGGGGAAAGACCATTATGAATGTCGCTATCGAGTTACCACCAGAGATCGCCAGAAGCTTAGCGGGTCCGCACGAAGACCTTTCACACGTAGCGTTGGAAGCGTTAGCGGCGCACGGTTATCGCAGCGGCAAGCTGACTCACGCCGAAGTGCAGCGGATGCTCGGCTTGAGTTCTCGTTGGGAGACCGACGCCTTCCTCAAGCAGGCCGGAGCTTACGTCGACTACACTGAAGCTGATCTTGAGCACGACCTCGCAGTCTCGGGCAATATCAATTGAGCGAACAGTGTGGACGCAGCTGAACGAATATGAGTAGCACCATCCCAGAAACACCGATCAAAGCCGATCGCGATCACGAAATCGCGAAAGCTCGGGCTGACCTGCTCCGGCGCGCAGAATTGCAAGGCGTGAAACCATTCACTTCACTTGACGACCTCGCGGGCGACCCCGAGTTGACGGCCGACTTCGATGTTGATGAATTCCTCCGCCAGGTTCGGGAAGATCGCGACCGCCCATCGCAACGAACCGTAGAATAATGGCCCTCCGCGTCATCGACACCGATGTTTGGTCGTACCTGTACAAAGGGCGGGACGAAGCCAAACTTTATGAACCTCATCTTTTCGGCAATATTCTGATCATAAGCTTTCAGACGCAGGCGGAATTGCTGCGTGGCGCCCTCGCCGCGAATTGGGGAGAGCGACGCAGTCAACATCTCGAATCGCGATTGAACAAGTATGTGGTTGAGCCTTCGTCACGCGCGTTGTCTTTGCGGTGGGCACAGGCGATGGATAGCGCTCGACGCAATGGGCGACCAATCGCGGCGGCCGATGCGTGGGTTGCGGCAACCGCTCTGCATCTTGGCGTGCCACTCGTCACGCACAATAGAAATCATTTCATTGGAGTCGACGGCTTAACGATCATCTCGAAGAGCGGCGGCTGAAAAGCGCCAACAATGACCTGCTGTCGGGAGGTTCGCTTTTGTGGGCGCTTTCGATTGGAGTGATGTGTTCGACGTGAAGGCCGCGCATCGGCCTCTCCTTGCTTTTGGGCGCTGCCGACAAACAGGCCGGCTTGATGGTGGTAAAAGGAAATCCCACCGCGAACATCCTGGATATCCCATTCGGTATCGATAACTTGGAATCCTTTCGCATTCAGGCGCGCAACCTGTTGATTTAATGCCTTCGCAGTCATAAACGTGGCATTTTCATTCAGCATTTGCTGTACGACTCTTCGCGAAAAGATTGCCATTTGGTTCAGTGCTGTGGGCTTGTGATGAGGTCGGTCATTGCTGGGCCAAAGGAATCCTAGGCTTCTTGAGAAATTCCTCTTGGATTTTCCTACAAGGGGAAGGAAGACGATCGGTTTTCGCTAAAGCTTCAGGTCTCGAATCACGGAGACAGAGATTGTCTTTCTCTTCGGCGTTCGCCTAAGATTTGCAATCAGCGTCGCCAGTTGTCGCCCTACCTCAGCTTTAACAATCTTCTCTCCGCACTGAGGGCAGACGCCAGCGGGAACCGATTCAATTACGATCAGCTTTCCCTTTAGCCAGAAGGCCTGATTGATCCGTTGCTCGTGCATCTGCTCGCCGCAAACGTGGCACTTACCGTAGTCGTAAGCCCTTTTTTTTGGTTGTTCATGGCCATCCAGCAAGCGCCAGAGTCGATTGTTCCTCTCAAGCCTACTTCCCAAACGCATATAACGCGCTGCGGGTGCGGATGTAGATCCGCCCGTCTGCAATTGCGGGAGTGGCAAACACTTCATCGTCCAGCGAATTGACCTTAAGTGTTTCCCATTCGCCGGCGGCCTTCAATACCGACACCTCACCACCCTGGCCGATCAGGAAAACCTTGTCGTCGGCGGCGACGGGCGAGGCGAAATACTTATCGATAGCGCCATGCAGTCGTCCCTGCTTGAGCACATTCCCAGTTGCCGGATCAAACGAGACCAGAATTCCGCTATCGTTGATCATGTAGAGCACGCCCTGGTAGAGCAGGGTGGAAGGCACCTGTGGCACCGGTCGCGTATAGCGCCAACGGATCGCCGTCGCGGTTTGATCGCCCTCGCCTCCCAGCTTGATTGCGAGCAGACCGTTCTCTGAGGCCATCATTCCACGAAAGACTTCCCAATCCTTGTCGCTCAACTTATCATTGCGGTCCATATCAAACGCTTCGAATGCTTCATCCAGCATCTTGAGCATCTTGTCCGTCGAACCCTTAGCAGAAACCTCCGCCTTCGCGATCTGCCGATCACTATTCTTGTCGTATCTGGGCAACGCTTCTTCCCACGAAATCGTCGGCACCTGCTGACCAGGTTGATTCTGCGGGAAACCCCACCCATTGATATACAAAGTCTGCCCATCGTTGCTGGCAATCGACTTCATCTCGCACGCCAGTCCGCGCACCCACCAGACTCGCTTCCCATCCGCAACCGAGTAAGCCGAGAGCTGAAACGATTCAGGTATTACTATCTGCTTCGGACCCTGCTTGGGTTGGTAAATGATTGGGGTCGAGTAGCCGGAGATAACTACCGGCCGGTCAACCTTCCATCGCTGACGTCCGCTGTTCTTATCCACAGCTATGAGATATGACGACGGGTTATCTTGATCAACAGGCAGGATCACTTTGTCATCTACCAGAATCGGAGACGCCCCAAAACCATAGAACATATTGAACGGACCGAGCGGGAGCTTCCAACGTTCTTTGCCGGTCCGGTCGTAAGAAATCAACCCAAACTCCTGGAAGAAGACGTAGACATTTGCACCGTCCGTGACGGGACTCGGTGACGCCGGGTCATTTACATTCTGCAAACGACCCACACCCGACCTTGGCACCTCGCGTTGCCAAACGAGCTTTCCTGTCTGGCGGTCGAGACAGATGACCAGTAGCTTGTAGTTTTCCTTCTCAATTGGGCTCGCCTGTTCTCGGCTATGAGCGTATTGCTGATTACCTCCGCTTTGCTGTTTCCTGTTCGCAGTTTGCTGTTTGCTTTTCTCGTACGCGGTAACGAAGATCCGATCCCGTGTTAGCACCGGCGAGGAATGTCCCGGCGGAAGTGCGGTCTTCCAAACCACATTCTTCCCGGGCCCAAATTCGTCCGGCAGCCCCGTTGTGGCCGAGACTCCACTCCCGTTTGGTCCGCGAAACTGCGACCACTCTTCGGGAACTGCGGATGGGGTGAACGCAACCTTGATGTTTGGTCGATCCCAGCGTGCCGACTCTTTTGCGAGAGCTCCCGGAAATGTCAAAGACGCGACGAACGTGGCGATCGCTGCGACGAAGACGGCGGTTTTCAAGGTTCCTGCAAAAGAGGTGTTCCTGATATTCGTCATTGCCATTCGAGAGTCAACTTTCTTTTGAAAATTTTTGAAAATATGAAACGCGTCTCGGGGAGTATCAGCCAGCGAGCGAGATTCTAGTTGAATGAACAGGGAAAGGAAACACAACTGGGAAACCGCGAGTCAGGGTAAACAAGCATCAGGGGAATAGTCCAAGAGACTAAGGTGGCAAAAGCGCTCGATATGGAAAAGTATACAGTGGGAACTTTGTGAAAACGCGTTCGCGGCTTCGCCGCCCGATGTGCGGAAGGGCGTCGCCTGGTTTTGCGGCTCTGCCGCCTTCCGTGCGGAAAGGCTTTGCCTTTCCGTCGCGGTGATCAAAGTAGGAGGCTGGGCCTCCGTCGGTGCCAAACGGAGGCGCAGCCTCAAAAGATAGAAACCCTTCAGAAAGGCATAGCCTTTCCGCACGGAGGGCGGCAAAGCCGCATTTGACCACGTCAGTGGGTTTTGGCGGCCCGTCCGAGACATTTACGGGCTGCGCCTTTCCGTCAGGATCTAATGGAATCGGGTGGGCCAGCTCGCAGCGCGGGGATCACAGAACCGAGCGCGGTAGCGCCGGATTCCAGCGTCAACTTGGGAGAATCGGGAAACTCAGAAAGCTCCCGAGACTCCAGCCATTGCGGGGATCCGGCACTACCGCGCTCGGTTCTGTACGGAGGTCAGCGCGTTTTTCCCATGAGCCAAGCCTTCAGAACCCCGGGCCGCGCCTCATCGATCGCGAAGTAGTCCTGGATGAGTTGGCGGTAAAGCTTTGCATGTTCCGCGCGTGGAAGCTGAGAGCCCATGGGCATTCGACCACTCTTCACAAACGAACTGATCAGAGTGGAGTCCATCGGCCAGTTTAGAGCGCCTAGTCCATTGGCATGGTGACACGAAGTGCAGGCCGAGGTATTGAACTTTTCGGCCACTGACTGGCCCGGTCGGGTTGAACCCAGCCCGGGTCCGAATTTTTTAAGGTCCAGATACTTGCCGAAGCGCGCGGGACCGTAACCGAGAAAACGTTGATTGACGGCTTCAACCAGCGGCAGTTCATCACGGCTGACGCTTCCTTTGGCTGGGAAGATCGGAAGCACGCCACTCTTGTGACACTCGACACAGTTGTCGTCACCCTCTCCCAGTTCCCAACGTCCCTTAATCTTGACTGAACCATTGCGCCGATAAGTGCGGTAGTAGTCCTTGAAGTAGACATTCGTCGTTTGATTCCAGGCAGGGAGCACCGCCACCACGGAAACGTTTCGCACGCTGGCGGGTGCGCGTGGATCGGGTATCCCAAACTGGACCCACTTTTCCGGTACCCGCTGCGCCGCGTTTCCGGGCACCACTATCAACAATCTGCGAAAGCTGTCGGGGTTATCCGGCGTTCCCAGATGTCGTGACCTATAGCTGAAGAACAGCAACTGGTCTCCGGCGGCTCGGCCGGCATTGATCTCTCGTAGCAGAGCCTTTGCCTTTGGCAAACTTTCAAAGCGGCTGACGGAGCGTAGAAAATTGGGCGTCAGAAGAAAGTCAGGGATAGTTGTGTATTTACCGGTTTCAGCGAAGTAGACGCCGTCAGAAACCTCGAAGCCAAGTTCGCGATCATCCTGGTTTGCCAGTGCCAGGATCCTCACATACTCGAAGAATTCAGGATAACGGCTGGCGAACTGGCGGTCATCCGTCAGTTGGCAACGCTTGATCGTCGAGGCAATGCCATCGATCATTTGCTCATATCGATCCCTGGCGTCCTCATTTTGGTAGGTTGCGCGAGCGGCACGAACCAGATTATTAACTGTTCGGGCGACCCAAAGGTCTCGTTGAGCGCGGGTACGTTGGCACGGCGCCGCCGAAATGCCTGACGCTCCAAAACAGAACCAGAGGACGGCCAGGGCAATGACGCGTCCCCGGTTGTGACTGGTGGCGAGCAAGTACGGAAACGGGAGGCGCAAATCTGTCATAAAGCCCGCTGAATTTTTCTGCGTAATCTGCGGATTAACATCGTTTCTTAACGGGCCCCTTCGCCTTACGTCTGGGCGCGATCGCATTGCTAATCAGTCGCCGCGCACCTGAATCACAAAACGAAACGGCGCAATGCTATCAGGGGATCGCCCTGGCGACATTGCACCGTCGTTTTAACCCGATGTCTCACGTTGGTACCCACGCGCAACAGTCAAGTCTATGACTTCGACTTTAGTTGACATGTAGGACTACGTCAACAAAAGCGTCGAGATAAAACATGCGGAAATGGAGTAGTCCGCAGATTCCGCAGATTACACTGATTGGATCTTAAAAAGGTCGGCTCAATCTCTTGTCATGTTTCCTGTTTCTTAATCTGCGTAATCTGCGGATGAATAGAGGATTGCACGCCGCGCTTACTTTCCGCTGTCCATATGCCAGCCGGGATTCACCCATTGCCCCTTACGAAGCACGAAGATCTCAGTGACTCGGCCGGTTTGATTAATCCGCTGGCCGCCGGTCTCGAGCTCGTACGCATAGTTTGCGTAGACCACCGCGGTGAAGCCGTAGACCTGAATTTCGGTTTTGGGAAACTCGAGCTTGATTAGCTTACCGCCGCTCTTCGCAAACTGCGCCGAGCCGTCAAGAATAGTCTGGCGGTTGGACCAGTTATTGTTTTCGCCGGCTTCGATTGTTATCGTCTCTTCGGGGATCAGCTTTTCCAGTGTGGCGCGATCGCCGGCAAAGTAAGCACGCCAGACAGCTTCGCGAGCATCGAGCAGACGCTTCTTCATTTGCTCAGGAAGAGGCCGCAGCGCTTGTAACTGTTCTTCCATCGATTCCTGATGCAGTGCGGTGTCGCTGCCGCTCTGGATCCACTGGCCGTTTTGTTTCGTGTAGAAATCCGAGATCCGCAGGGCGCGGTGAAACGGGCCATTTGGAGTGTTCGACTCGATGTCGGCGACGAAGCAAACGAATGCCGCGTCTCCTTTGAAGATCATGTCAAACTCGCGCATCTTGTAGCTCGTCATGCCGTACGGACTCTTTGGGTCGACCTGGTTCCATTCCATATAGTCATTGACGCCTTTGATCATCGTACGAGACCCTTCAAGGTAGCCGAGCCAGTTCTCGGCGTGCGTCGCGCGCAACGCCGCGGCGTCTTTCTTGATGAATGCTTGAAAGATGCTGTCGATGTGGGCGCGAATAGCGGCCCGATCGGCAGCTCTGTCGTCCTGGATGCTTAGCGCCGCATCTCTTTCAACCATGCTGAGAACAGGCGTGGTTGCGGTTAAAAACGCAACACCAAGGATGAAAGGGATAAGGGAAAATGCCGGGATTTTCAGAGTCATCGACGTAACCTCCGTAGGAGTTTGAGAGATCAACAGTTGCAGGAGACTAATATCATTAGACGAACTCGAAATGAAAGATCTGGCGGTCGGTAAACAGGAAGTGGAAAGACTGCGGTCCGATAAGTTCTCTAACCCAATCCATGTAATATGTAACCTTTGAAATCACCCGGGAGCTGAAAAACATGCAACCATTAAAAGCGCGGCTTCTTGCCGTAGGCCTGATACTTGTTTCAGTCGGACTCATTTATTACAACTGGCACCAGCTTCAGCAGGAAGGCCGTTACTCGATGAAGTTAGCGGCCTTTGGACCACTGTTAACAATAGGCGGACTCTTCCTACTGTTGTTTCCGTCGATGGGCGGGAAACCCAGGAATGCCAAAGAAAAGATCGTCGCACTATTGGTCTTCGGGGTTGGCTTGGCGGCGGGGTTGGTTAACTGGTACTTGATGGATCCCGGTTTTTTCGGGCACTGATAATGATGAAAAGGCGGAGTATCAAAGAACTGGGGCAAGCCCGGCCTATGCGGCACTGCCGCCTTCCGTGTGGAAAGGCTCCGCCTTTCCTCGGCTAATTATTTCTTTTCGAGGCTATGCCTCCGCTGCCGCCGGGAGGCGTAGCTTCACCTTCAAAGCACGACATCGGAAAGGCGGAGCCTTTCCGCACGGAAGGCGGCGGAGCCGCATAAGACCAATCATCGGAATGCACACAATCTCTTAAATCCCACAGCCTCAAGTAAGTGGTTGACGGAGAGTTGGTGCCCTACCCGCCGCCCCCATCTGTAAGACTTGAGCGATAATGATTATCCATCAGCGATAAGGTAATAATGAATATTAGATACACAAACACGGCAACAGATAATTTCTTACCAATCTCCTTGCGCCCAGCCATCCAGCCTAAATAAACAAAACATGAAGCTAAGATGACGCTGGTCCCAATGAATATCCGGGCCAGTCTTCTCTCGGCGTAAGCTAATTCAGTAATGAAACCGTCAGGGAAACCCAGCATGTGTATGTATTCCACGTAAACAAAGAACGACGAGGCCAAAGCCACGGTCCCAATTACATAAGCAAGAATACGACTAAGTTTCATACCTGATTAGCCCGCTACCGCGGGCTGGTACACATTATCCCGCTAGGCAGTCTCACCGGCATCATTCCTACTTTTAGGGCAAGGCCCGTAGCGACGGTTGAATCCAGGTTCAGACTTCCTACACGACGTGAACGCTTCGTTGATATTTCCCGGCAGCCAACCCCGCGCGGGCTTAGGCACTCCCCAGTTAAGACGCCGGGCTAAATTCATACCAAAGGTACGCATCGAGACTATGGCACTCTTGCTGATCTTTGCCTCGCCAACTCAGTCCGAAAAGCCTGCTCCCTTTGGGCCACATACTTCTTGTAGCCGTCGGGATCGATGAAAGGTGTCGAGTCGCCTTTCTCCAACCGGGCGTATTTGGTTTCCATGTCGAAGTAACTACCGTGAGCGCCCAGAAAGTAGTCACCAGGCAATGCTTTCAAAACTCGAAACGTCTTTTCATAGTCCTGGGCGATTTTTGGATAGACGGTGTTGTCGAACAGTTTGTAGCCCGGGTTCACGTTAGGGCTGCCAATAATTACGACGTTGTAGGTCTTGCCACGTTCATTCACTTTCATCGTCCAGGTGGTGCAGCCCCTCGTGTGACCAGGCGTGAGATGCGCAACCAGCACCGCCGTCCCAAGCTTCACCTTATCGCCGTCATGAAGGACGCGATCGACCTTCGTAGCCGGGTAGAGCATGGCCGGCATGTTCCCGTACTGGAAATCACTCTTGCCTCCGGATTCGACGACGGAGACATCAGCGTCCATCACCATGTACCTGGCTCCGGTCAGCTGTTTGATCAACGCGCTGCCTGCATTGTGGTCCCAGTGTGCATGGCTGATCAAAAGAATCTTGATGTCAGTGAACTTAAATCCCAGCTTCTCGACACTGGCGCGAATAAGCGGGACATTGGCTTCGAGATCGCTATTGATCAGGATGTGTCCCTGCGGAGTGGTGATCAAATAGTTCGCAAGACCTTTGCTGCCGACGTAGTAAAGGTTGTCAGCGATGCGGAACGGGGGAAAGGGCTCGAGCCAATCAGGAGGATCCTGGCCGGCCGCGCTGCCCGCACAAGTCATGGCGGCCAGCAAAGCGGCTAACAGGATTTTCGGCATCAGGTATCGGCGGCGATTATGTGGCAAGTCTTACACCTCCAGGCGATCGAGACTTCACGTTAATGAAGCCTTCAAATTATGAAAAGAGCTGTACTTCTTCGGGGCGTTCAGATCCAACGCCGCACATTCCGTGAATACGAGATATACCGCTCACCGAACCGGGTCCGCAAGTATTGCTCCTCCTTCACCACCACAGTGCGGCCAAGCACAAAGAGCAAGACCGGCACTCCGAGCAGCAGCCAGGCTGTGTTGAGCAGAAAGGAGAATCCCAGCAGCACCATGCTCAGCGCGATGTAGAGCGGGTTCCTTGAATAGCGATATGGTCCATTCTCGAGCAGGTGCGCCACCGGATTCCCAAAATCTGGCGTCACATGGGCGTACCGAAATGTGAGCAGCGCCCAGGCGCCGATGCTCGCGCCGACCAGGCACGTCGCGCCGCCAGCGACCAGACGGAGAGTGAGCGATTCAGGAAGCAACCGGACGGGGAGGAAATACCCAAGTCCGACACCCATCAACAGAATGATTCCGAACACTGCCGGAGGTGGCACAGCAACATGTAGGGAGTTGTCCATTGAATTTTACTAGACGAACGAGTCCTGAAGCCTTTGCTTTTCAGGGCACTAGCGCGGCTTTGCCGCCCGATGTGCGGGAGGTCTTCGACCTCCCGAAAGCAGGACAAACAGCATGGGGCTACGCCCCGTCAAATTGGGGGCATAGCCCCTATTCTCTGGTGGGGTTCGTCGGGAGGTCGGAGACCTCCCGCACATCGAGCGGCAAAGCCGCGAACCAAAGCCATCCCTCCCGCCTGAACCTCATCACGCACGGCCCTGGAAGCAGCGACCTCCGTTCGTTACAAATCACTTGTATGCCCACTCGGGCGGTTACAAAGTCTTCTCATGTACGCTGCAGTGGGGGCGATCCGCGCGGCACCCAACGCCAGGCGACCTTGGACAAAGGTTAACGACGCCTTAGCCGGCGTGCCTTCATCACCTGGTGAAGCTCACTCGGACAAAGGCTCGCTGGCTCGACCGGCTCAACCGTCCATTGATAAGGCGAAGCTGGATTCTTGCCTGTCGCAGCCACGCCTACGAAGTTCAAAAGGGGACCGAAGCCGGCGGGGGGCAGTTGTAGCGGCCCGGTGGCCGTGAGGTTCCAATAGGTGTTAAATGCCCCCGTGTGTGGGCCACGATTATTCGAACCGCCGCTATTGAACGGACGGGTGCCGGCGCCAAGATCAAGCTGACTAAAAAGACTGGAATAGTTTGCTTCCCGGTGATGGTCCATGTTGAGGTCGACGCCACGCCCCATTGAGAACACCGTGTGCAGCGCATACCACTCGACACTGATGTCGTGGACGAGTTTCGTCTGCACCTCAAACCCGGTTATCAAATTCTCCGTGCCATGACTGATATCGATTCCGTGATGCCCATTGGCCCCGCGAGCGTCCGCGCCGACGGCTCTGCTCGCGCTGGTGGTCAGCTTCACCTTGCTTACAGTGCAGAAGTTTGTGGAATTCAAGTCGATCGCAAAGTCACTGTTTTGGATTTCCACGTCATCAATCCAACACTGCGAGACATCCTGAAAGAAGATAGCGTTGTATCCTTTCTCCTTGAAATGCCCCGGGTATGGGCTCCAGGGAAAATGAATCGAAAGGTGCTCGATGCCAAACTCCTGAACCGAAGGCGTAAAGCTGTGGATTTCGGGTGTCCATTCCAGCCGCACGTCATAGGGCAAATATCTCTCTAGCTCAATTTGATTTCCTGATACCGATTTCACCCGCGATAAGAACCGCACTACCGACCGAGTTCCCGTCAGGTCTTCAATCGAACCCGGCACCGGTGGCGTCAGGTCCCCATATAGATATCGAATCAGCGAGCCTGTGGCCGCATTGGTCTTTGGTGGATCGCTTTCAACCAAACGTATCCACTGTCCTTTTCTGATTGAACCTGCAGCCGTCTTCGTTTTTGCGGCTGACGTCTCGGGGCCGGCAGTCGAGATCGTTAAAGTCCTGCTACCACGTTTGGCTGCCACCGTTACCGAAGCTAGTCGGGTCTCGGTGTTGATGGGATCTTTCCCATTTACATTGATGAGACCGGGCCGGAAAGACCATTGCGACTGTTCTGTCCCCTGCGCCTTATTGCCGAATAGGTCTTGCAGCGAATTGGGAAACGAAAGGATAGTTTCATTGGGGCCGGCGCCACGCAGGATCAGGTTTCCTTTGGTGATGTCGATACGCTTCGCAATGACGTAGGTACCTTTCGGGATGAACAACACGCCGTTATTGATCGACTCGATTGCTTTGAGGAAGGCAGCGGAGTCATCGGTTTGACCGTCCCCGACGGCGTGAAAATCTCGTTTGAGATCCCATTTGGCCGCTGGAGTAGGAATTGACGCTTCGCCGGCGTGGTAACCAGCGTAGGAAAAGTCAGGTAACCTGCCTTCGGGTGTCCACCTTTCGCCATTTGCACCCCAGAGGGAAGAGTAGGTGCAAGCAGACGGGCCAAGGTCAGCTGGTTCGCCTAAGGCGGAACGCAAAATTGCAGCTTGCGTCCAGGCAATGGCAGACGCAAAAAGCGCAAGGGAGATGAGTTTTGGTAGCAGCATGTTCAAAGACGTCGGTAATAGATGTGGTTTTCCAAGTCGGCTCGTTCATCCCATACCATTCGAAAACGTCTTCCGCAGATTACACAGATTACTCGGATTCGAAAAGAGTCGGAAAGGGTGATCAAGTTAACTGCCGTCGCCGTCTTTTGTAATCTTTGAAATCTGTGTAATCTGCGGATACGATTTTGGACGAGGAGACCACCTATGGACCAACGCGGGGTGACATTCTATCGCTGGGAAGACATGCCCAGGGAGAAGGTTTCGGACATGCTGGATCGCCGGCTAATAACGGGTGATCGCATGATGCTGACTCATGTTTATCTGAAGAAGGGGGCAATCGTGCCACGTCATTCACATGAGAATGAGCAAATCACTTACATCCTCGAGGGTGGCCTGCGCTTTTGGATTGGCGAAGATGAGTCGCAGGTTATCGATGTGCTGGCCGGTGAGGTGTTGCACATTCCCTCGCTGGTCCAACACAAAGCCGAAGCCCTCGCGGATACACTGGATGTGGATATCTTCAGCCCGCCCCGGCAAGATTGGCTCGATAAGACTGATGACTACCTGCGACAGAAATAGCGATTGGACCATGCATGGCCGGAGGATGCCCCTCCTTGGAGTGCGGTGACCTGTCACCGCTTTGGTCAGTCGCGACCTGTCGCGACGACGGTTCGCTTGAGTCAAGTGGTAGGACTACGGCGCCAGGCCGCCGAAGGCCAAAGCGGTGACAGGTCACCGCACTCCAAAAGGGTTGAACGCCTCACTTCAGGGAGTTGAATAAAATGGACCTCGGACTCAAAGGGAAAGTTGCACTAGTCGCTGCCAGCAGTCGCGGACTTGGACGCGCCGTGGCGGAAGAGCTCGCCGCGGAGGGCGCTGCGCTTATCATATGCGGACGAAACGAGCAGGCTCTGACCGAAGCCAGGGACGAGATCATTGGCCAGAGCGGCGCCTCGGTGTTGGCGGTGACCGCCGATGTGGCGATTGCCGGCGATGTTAAGCGGATAGTTGATTTGGGGATCGAAAGGTTCGGGCAGATCGATATTCTGGTGACCAATGCGGGTGGACCACCTGCCGGCACTTTCGAAAGCATAACCACCGAGCAGTGGGAAGCGGCGGTGCGGCTCACTCTTTTCAGTGTGATTGAATTGACGCGTCAGGTTTTGCCAGGCATGGCTGAGCGAGGTTGGGGTCGCATTCTGAATATCACCTCCATCGCCGTGAAGCAGCCAGTGGAAAACCTGTTGCTCTCGAATAGCTTGCGTGCGGGCGTTACCGGATTCGCGCGCACTCTTGCCAACGAAGTGGCTCGGGCCGGGATAACAGTCAACAACATCCTGCCGGGTTATACGCGTACCGAGCGGGTTGAGGAACTAGCAGTGATGATGGCTGAGAAGCAGGGAATCACCCCCGCAGAATTCAAAGGAAAGTGGGAACAGGAAATCCCGATGAAGCGGCTGGGCGAACCACGTGAGTTTGCCGCCCTGGCCGCTTTCCTGGTTTCAGAACGCGCCAGCTACGTTACGGGAACTTCAATTCAGGTTGACGGCGGTTGGATCCGATCTTTGCTCTGAGACTCTGAAAGTTCAGTTTCACTCGACGTGTACGCCGCGATGCATGGCGATTCCACGGGCTTTCATTACCACGTCGTCATCGATAACCTCCAGGCCTGCGTTCCACGCCGTTACTTCTTCGATGGGTCGCCCCAGCGCGACGGCGAGTTTTTCGTCACTGGCCTCGAAGGCGCGATCACGAAGTTTCCTTAAAATCTGCGCAGCCTTTTCCTGACCGGTGCCGCGGTCGTCGACAATGTGTTCAGGGACTTGTCGTTGCGGAATGACATCTTTGCGACCACCGAGAACTTTAGAAAGCAAATATACCAGGGCTGAACCCAGGCCTGCGCCTGCAACAACCAGACTAAGCCGGCGCAAACGTGAAGGTCTGTTACTTACTGCTTGAGGCGTTTCTCTGTTATCCATTCTGATGATTCCTTTCGATTATCTACGATTCTGATTTAGTAGTCCCGACCTGATCGAGCACGCTGTTATGAAAACATGCACGACCGTTATGGAAGCCGCGATAACTGTGCTCGTTCTGTACGATTTCAAGTAGTTCGGTATTGCTGAGTTTGGTAAAAGCAATTCGTCGGCCATGCAAGGAGCCCAGGCATCTTGCCTCCATCAACGTGCGTAGCGACGGGGCCCTCCTTGGAGTGCGGTGACCCTACAGCCACCCCAGCCGGGCTGCCCGGCCGGGGGCCCCGGTGTCACCGCTTTGGCCTTCGGCGGCCTGGCGCCGTAGTCCTAAAGCGTGGAGCGGCGCACTCAAGGGAGGAAGCCGGCAGGCAAGATGCCTGCACTCCAAACATTGACCCTACCCAATTTGCCTACTATCTTTCTGCTCATGGAAATCAACTTTGTAAACACCCCAAACGCGCCGGCCCCAGGTGGCCACTATTCGCAGGCTGTCGTCTGCAACGGTTTGGTTTTCGTTTCCGGACAGCTCTCAATTGACCCGGAAACCCGGGAGAAAAAGCTCGGCTCCATCGAACAGCAGACCGAGCAAGTGCTACACAACGTGGGCGAAATCCTGAAGGCCGCGAACAGCGATTTGAGTCGGGTAGTAAAGATGAACGTCTACGTTTCAGACATCAAATACTGGGAGGCCGTGAATGAAGTATATTCGCGGGTCATGGGTGTGCACCGACCAGCCCGCGCCGTGATACCAACCAGAGATTTGCACTATGGTTTCCTAATCGAGATTGACGCCATCGCGGCAACTCACTGATAGCGGTCGGAACAAAAGTCATGGTGGACCTAACGATCGAGCTTGAGGATCGACCTGGCGCGCTCGCCGAGATGGGCGAGGCGCTGGGACGAGCGGGCGTCAGCATCGAAGGTGGAGGCGCTTGGGTCGTCGATGGGCAGGGGATTGCTCACTTTCTTTTCGAGGATGGCAGCGCAGCGCGGAGCGCGCTTGAAGCAGCAGGTATCCGGGTGATTGAGGAGCGTGAAGTGCTGGTCCAGCGATTGAACCAGTCCGAACCGGGTCAGCTCGGTAAGATTTGCCAGCGGATGGCTGAGGCCGGAGTCAACATTGAAGTGTTGTACTCCGATCACGATCACCAACTCATTCTGGTGGTCGATGACATCCTAAAAGGGCAAGCTGTTTCTGACGCCTGGGCGCGTGATTCGACGAGACCTTGATGATCGGTTTCCGGAGCAAGTGACTAGCAATCAGTCGGGGTTGATAATCGCGCTGCATGAAGTCAGTAACATCGCGCAGTAAGCGCGGTGGGTGAAACCCAATAGTGACGAATAACGCTGAAAGCGTTGGCTAATTCCAGCCCAGGGTTGCGCTTTGGCAACCCTGGGAAAACATGTGTTCATTTCTGGAAGACGCAACTCTGAAGGAGTTGCGTCGCCGTACGCTAATCGAACCCTCGCAACTCCCTCAGAGTTGCGACGAATTGTCGTCGGCATTTCCGATCCCAGGGTTCCAAAGCAACCCTGGGCTGAAATTAGCGAACGCTTTCAGCGTTAGAAGAGCTCGCATGATCAGATTAGAGGTGTGACGTTTATGACCCTTGATTGGCTACTTGAAGAGCTGGTTTTCCCCCGCTCCTTTCGCCGCGGACACTTAAGAGAAACACGCGCATTCCTCTGCATCGTGCTCTTGATCATAATGCAGTTTGCGTCAGCCGCGTCGCTTGCTGCCCAAGTCATTTCAGAGTCCCAACAAAGAACCCTAGTGCCGCAATCCGCCGCGGAGACAATGAGGTCAGTACCTCCACGCGCTCGCGGGTGGGTCTCTCTCGAACAAACCGCCTCCAATCAGCCGCAAACTCCCCCTGGCCCTACTCGCGCTAACATCCTGCGCGGTGAATATGGCAGGTATCGCGCCAACAACGACCTCCTCTTCTATCACCTCTACGTACAAGTGGATCCGGAGAAGAAGTTCCTCAAGGGTCACAACATTATTCGTTTCAAAATGCTCAAGGACGATACGCGGATCCAGCTTGACCTTTATGAGGCGCTGAAGGTCGACAAGATTCTGCTAACCAGTCCAGAGTCCAAGGTCCAAAGTCCAGGGTCCACCAGTGAAACAACGCAGCTGAATCATGCCAGAGACTCGGGGGCAGTCTTTGTAGACTTCCCTGAAACTCTGCGAGCTGGGCGAGTCTACGAGATTGATTTCTACTATTCGGGAAACCCACTTTCGACTGGTAGGTTTGGTGGCATCACCTTTGGCAAAGATCCGCAAGGGCGTCACTGGATTAACACAGCTTGTCAAGGCGAAGGCGCGAGCATCTGGTGGCCGAACAAGGATCAATGGCGCGATGAAGTCGAGTCGATGGAAATCAGTGTCTCTGTCCCCAATAGCCTGGTTGATGTTTCAAATGGAAAGTTTCTGGGAAAGACTGAGGAGGGCGCCGGCTACACAACCTGGAATTGGCTGGTCCAATATCCCATCAACAATTACAACGTTTCACTCAACATCGGTAACTACGTTCACTTCAGTGATCGATTGGGCGGCATTCCACTCGACTTCTACGCGCTACCCGAAGACCTCGCCAAAGCGAAGAAACAGTTTGCCCAGTCGCGCGGGATGATGAAGGCATTCCAGCACTACTTTGGCGAGTATCCGTTCAAGAAGGACGGGTACAAGTTGATCCAGGTGCCCTACTCCGGCATGGAACACCAGAGTGCCGTTACCTACGGCAACCGCTTTGCGAACGGCTATCTCGAGAACGACTGGACCGGCGTCGGCATCAGCCCAAGATTCGACTTCATCATCATCCACGAAAGCGGGCACGAGTGGTTTGGCAACAGTGTCAGCGCAGCCGATACTTCTGACATGTGGATCCACGAAGGCTGGACCACGTATCTCGAGTGTCTCTACGTTGAATATATGTACGGACGCGAGGATGGCCTGAAGTACACAAACGGGTACCGGGCGAAAGTCAGGAATCGTGCTCCCATAATTCCGCCACGCGGCATTAACGCCGTGCCGCCCCAGGACATGTATTTCAAAGGCGCTCTCTTCATCAACACGCTGAGAAGTATCGTGGATAACGATCGGCGCTGGTGGGCGCTGCTGCGCAATTTCTACCAACACTTCAAGTATCAAAACATCATGACGGAAGACGTGGTGGCCTGGTTCAACCAGAAAACCGGCAAGAACCTGATTCCGATCTTTGACCAGTACCTGCGCCACACTGCGATACCGGTCCTGGAGTTGAAGTTCGGCGAAGCTGCCGGTCTGGTGGCGTATCGCTGGAAGGTCGATGAGCCTCGCTTTGCGATGCCGGTTCGCGTCGGCACTCAGAAACACTGGCAGACGATTCAACCCACGACGGATTGGCAGCAGATGAAGACACCACTAACAAAGGACCAATTCATGGTGGCAACGGATCTCTATTTTATCGACGTCAAGAAATCGTAGAGAACAGTATTGTGTAGATTCCGATGCTGCCGGTTCGGTCTATGGTTCGTTTAGAGGTGGGCACCGCCCACCGGTGCGGCATTGGATTATGTAGGGCTGATGACCTGAGTAATCTAAGCACGCAGGCTCTTTAAACCAACCATACAATTATTACGTTGACTCACTCCATCCACGTCGCAGCGGTGGGCGGTGCCCACCTCTAAACGGACGTATTGTCACGAAACGGACCTGGGGATCGCGAACTACTCTGGGAGCCTGGCTCGCGTTCAGAAGAAGTAGCAGGTGATCTCTTTTAGCTCACGGTGTTGGAGGTTGGCCGGTGACGGAGCGCGGGGTTAGGGTTTCGTATAAGATAGCGCGGTCGAGAGAGGTATAAGCTGATGTGGTCTTCAATATCTGTCAGAGCTGCGCTACTGGCCATGGCAATGGCGAGTTTCGCGTTTACCGCACTGGCGCAGGCGACGGCAGCTGAGCGTGAGTTGCGGGATAAACAACTCAGGGAACAGAGACTTGGGATGGGCAATCCGGTGCGGCGGTCAGATGAACTGCCGGCGTGGGCCAGACCAACGAGTTCCCGTCCGACGACGCCGATACCTAAGCGGAAGATGTCGGCCGAACATAAGCTACGCCTTTACCCCTCAGCCGGGGAGAGAGAAAGGTTTGCTGCGTTTCTGCGACAGCCTCGTACCGGGTTGGTTCGTCTACTCCAATCAGGTGATTGCGAGGATAACCCGCGTGTGATCCAGACCGGGTCGTGCTGGGATGCGGTTCCACCAGTGGCCGGAGGCGGGACCTTTTATTCCTTCACCCATTCCTCACATGAGCTGCGCCAGCTATCGGATCTTTGGCTGGAAGGTGACGTATTCCGAGCGGGTTTTGCCGGTAGTGTGCTGGGCCTGATGACCATGCTGGGTGATGTGCCGCTGGAGGCCGTTGGACCTGAAAGTGTGGGAGTGAAATACCTGGCAGAACTCGTACCGCCGCGGTCCCTCGCCGAAGCGCGAACCCAATACCGGCGAAACAACGCGGGGTTTCGGGTGCTGGGAAATAAATATGGCGTCGCTGTACCGGTCCGCCTGGACACAACATACTTGCTTCGTTCGACTACTTATAAGTTTGGCGATGAGTTAGACAAGCAGCGCAAGCTGGATGACGTGCTGATAGCTTTTCGAGTGGTCGGGACCACGTTTGACGGGAATGTGACTCTGCTCTGGAAAGAGATGAGAAGGCAGAAGACTCCGAAGATTAAGAAGAAGGAATGAAACGAGGTTAATCGGGCGAGCTAAATCAGCGAAATGAGAGATTGGAAATACAGGCGCCCTACCGTTAATTGGAAGATCAGGAAGCGGGATCGTTTTCTTCCGCGGCTCTGCCGCCTGATGTGCGGGAGGTCTCCGACCTCCCGGCAAGACCCTACCTGATTGGGGGCTACGCCCCAATTTTAAGGGGCATAGCCCCATTAAGTTTGCCATGCGTGCGGCAGGTCGGAGACCTCCCGCAGATCAGGCGGCAAAGCCGCGAACGAAATCCATCCTCCTTACTACTCCGCAACTGGTGAGGCAGCGCTTTGCGAGAGGTGAGCAAACGTTCTCTATGAAAATCGTATCTGTTAATGTCGGTCGTCCGCGACTTGTAGTTTGGAATGAACAACCTGTCTCGACCGGTATCTACAAAACGCCGATCGAGGGCCGAGTCATGCTACGCACGCTTAACCTCGACGGTGATCGACAGGCGGACTTGTCAGTACATGGGGGTCCGACCAAAGCTGTCTATGCCTATCCATCGGAACATTACGACTACTGGCGTCAGCAGTTGCCCGGGACAGAACTTCCCTGGGGAATGTTTGGCGAGAACTTCACCACTGAAGGACTGAACGAGTCCACTACCAATATTGGCGACCGCTTCCGCATCGGCGCTGCAGAAGTAACCGTCTCCGAGCCGCGGATGCCTTGCTATAAACTCGGAATTAAGTTTGGCCGCCCGGATATCATCAAGAGATTTTTGGCCAGCGGCAGAACCGGGTTCTACTTCTCCGTGCAACAGGAGGCCGAGGTCGGGGCAGGCGATCAGATCGAGTTGATTGCGCGAGACGAGAACAACGTCACGGTTGCGGATATCACTCGCCTCTACGCGAGAGGGAAAGGTGATATTGAGACGTTGCGTCGAGCCATAGCCCTCGAGGCTCTGCCTGAGAAGTGGCGTGATCATTTTCGGAAGCAACTCGGATAGCGATACTTGTCAGAACCACCTGCGTTAGAGACTGTGTGAAAACGTGGGTTCGTAGCGCCAAAGGCGCGAAATGTGAGAGCCGGGGCCATCGGCCCAGGTAGACTCGCATAAAGATTCCTAGCGCTGAAGGCGCGAAATGAGCGTGGACTTAGTGGAATCCCGAGGATTTTCAGTCGACCCTTGCTATTTCGCGCCTTCACCGCTTCCGGATTGTTATGACCTTACCCAGGGCGTTGCCCTGGGCTATCACATTTCGCGCCCTTGGCGCTGAGAACCAGGAGTTTTCACACAGTCTCGTTAGCGGGTGGGTTTCCCAGGCTGAAGAGGTTCGCGCTACGTTCTCACACATGATGCGTGTTTCAATTTATCAACCGCTTGAAGCGAGTGTTCAAGCCGGAGGCGATTCATGGCGCATAACGAGAAAGACCCTGACAATATCAAGGATGGCGAGCAGCAGGCCCTTGAGACAGAGATAGATGAGACTCTTGAAGATTCATTCCCAGCTAGTGACCCGCCGTCCTGGACGCTCGGCACTGACCACCGCGTCGAGCCGGGCGAGAATAAGACTGACGATGAAACAAATGAGACGGAGTAGTTGGACTTGAGGTAAGGGCTTTCCGCCGTTAGCAGCACGATCCACGAAGTAACACGAAGTTTGGTGTGGTTTCGTGGATCGGACGCTTTGTTCTCAGGTTGTGATCTTCTGGAGGTGGCACAACTACGCCATCTGTTCCTTAATATGGAAAAACGGATGACTGCAACAGCACTGGGTGAAGCGCATCTGCGAATTGCGCGTCCGACTGATCGGATGCCTGAGATCATCAGGTTCTATCGAGATGGACTTGGGTTTGAGTTGCTCGGTTCCTTTACAGACCATGATGGCTTCGATGGTGTCATGCTGGGGCGGCACGGTGCGGCCTATCATCTGGAATTCACCCATCACCTGAGCCATCCAGCAGGCCAGGCGCCCACCGAGGAAAACTTGCTGGTGTTCTATTTGCCCGATGCGGTTGAGTGGCAGAAGGCGGTGGACCGAATGCGAGCTCATGGGTTTGAGCCAGTGAAGTCCGGCAATGCCTATTGGGATCAACGAGGCAAGACATTTGAGGACGCTGACGGTTACCGCATTGTGTTGCAGGGAGCAACATGGCCTTGACAGCAATCGTTGTGGGAGCCTATCGCGGGGATTATTTATGTGGACCAGATCTTCTATCGATAGTGAGGAAGCATTCATCCGCAGATTACGCAGATTAAGAAACCAAGAAGAGAGTTTTGGCTAATTCTTTGATGGCGGTCATGCCTTGTTTCTTGATCTGCGTAATCTGCGGATGACCATCTTTGACCTGTGCCTTGTGTATAACGCCGGAGAATGTGATTGCCGCCAGTTTTTGACAATTCGGGTGGCGCGGCACTAGGCTCCTGCCGTTCGAAGTATAGTTCCGGAGGATTGATATGAAGTTTGCCTTGGCCCTTATCGTAACGATCTTAGTCATCTCAGCTGCTTCCGAGACAGCTCAGTGTCAGACTCAAAAAAGCAAATCGGCTGCCGCTACCAGAAACAAAAGAAAAGCACCCAGGCGAGGACCCGCGAAGGTGGTTGCGCCTAAGCCCGATCCAATAGGGAAGACCCCATCCGGGCTAATTTATGTGATCACTCGGCGCGGTGAAGGACGTCAACCAAAGGTGGGTGAAACCGTGATGGTTCACTACACGGGTTTATTAACCAGCGGAGTGAAGTTCGACAGCTCACTCGACCGGGGAAGTCCCATCTCGTTCGAGTTAGGGACGGTAAACATAATCCAGGGTTGGAATGAAGGAATTGCAAAACTTCATGTGGGCGATCAAGCGACGTTGGTGATACCGTCGTCTCTTGGATATGGTGCTCGGGGCAGGGGACCAATTCCTCCCGATGCTACGCTGGTCTTTATTGTGGAGTTGGTTGGTATCCAGGAAAAGCCGCAGCCGAATTAATCCTTGTGGCCGTAGTCGAACGCAGCTCCGTTGCCGGGCCATCGTCGGGCGCCATCAGAGGAACTATGCAGGAATTTGAGACTGCACGTTTACGCTGTCGAAAGGTCAGCCCGCTGGACCTTGAGGCACTGCTGCCGATCGTCAGTGATCCCGAAGTCATGAAATACCTGGGGCTCGAAGCCGGGACCATTCTGTCCAGGGATGAGACGAGAGTCACCATAGAGAAAATGGGAGAGTTTTGGGCGGATCATGGATTCGGTCGCTGGGTCGTGATCGGCAAAGAGGACGGCAAGCTGGTTGGCTTATGCGGCTTCAGGCTGCTCGATAACACGCCTGAACTGTTTTATCTGTTTGCGAAAGCAAGCTGGGATCGAGGTCTGGCCACTGAGGCTGCCAAGGCTAGCCTGAGATACGGATTTGAAGAGCTGGGGTTTGAGCGCATCGTGGCCGTAACTCGACATGCCAACACCGCCTCGATAAGAGTGATGATCAAAATTGGGATGTGGTACGAAAAGGACATCACCCATTCCGGGGTAGACGCTGTTTGCTACGTGGCTACTCGGAATGAATATCAGCCTGACAACACGTTTTACAGCGTGTCCAGCGATTGATTTGTCGAACAGGTTTCGAACTGCACACCGCATTTGGCGCGGCGCCGGTCGCTCCACTTCAGGGAATTGAATCCGGGGGAATCCGGCTAACAGGTGCCTTCACTTGATCATACTTCAAACAGAACGACTCGTCCTTCGCCAACTCTCAGCCGATGATGCCGAGTTTATTCTTAAACTTCTTAATGAGCCGTCGTTTGTAAAAAACATCGGGGACAAAGGCGTGAGAACCCCGGCCGGCGCGAGGCAGTATATTCTGGATGGTCCGGTGGCGAGCTACGAACGGTTTGGTTTCGGACTCTATCTGGTAGAGTTGAAAGACGTCGGTATCCCCATCGGAATCTGCGGACTGCTGAAGCGGGACACGTTGCCGGACGTTGATGTTGGCTTTGCTTTTCTGCCGGAGTTTTGGGGGAAGGGATATGCCGTTGAGTCGTCATCGAATGTTATGAAACATGGAAGAAGCGAATTGGGGATAGGTCGCATGGTGGCCATCACTGCCCCGGACAACCATGGTTCTATCAAGGTTCTGGAAAAGATCGGCTTGAGATTCGAAGGTATGATTAAACTGTCGGAACGCGAGCCTGAGGTTAGGCTGTTTGCCTCCGACATATAACAACACCCGAGGTATGGACAAGTGAGAATACGTTTGGCTAAAGAGGATCAAGAGATTCAGAATTGCTATGCCGTGATGGCTGAGTTGCGTCCACATGTGGGTCCGGCTGAGTTTCTGGTGCGGGTCAAAAGGCAGGCCGCAGCGGCGGGTTACCAGATAGCCTACCTGACGGACGGGGAAGTGAAGGCCGTCGCGGGCTTTAGAATGTCTGAGTGCCTGGCCTGGGGCAAGTTTCTTTACGTTGATGATCTGGTCTCAGCAGCAGCTGAACGGTCGAAAGGCTACGGCGGCAAGCTACTGGATTGGCTGATTAACCACGCCAAAGAGAAGAAATGTGATCAGTTTCATCTGGATTCCGCCGTACAACGGTTCGAGGCGCACCGATTCTATTTCCACAAGCGGATGATTATCGAGGGTTATCATTTTGGACTAAAACTGTGAGACCCCTTTTGAATCGTCTCATTTAGAGGTGAGCACCGCCCACCGGTCCGCCGTTGAAAGGACGAGCGGGTCCCGCCTCTAAACGAACGGGTTAAATGCACGTGAACGGTTTCATCCAACGTTGAGCCGGTGGGCGGTGCCCACCTCTAAACGAGCGGATTAAGATTTGGACTGCCGAGCAACCCCGATGCGCATAGAGTTCCAGCTTCGATAAAAGATAGGCGCCCCCCAGAGTTAGCGGCTCTGCCGCCCGCCCCGTGCGGAAAGGCTCTGCCTTCCGGTAGTTGGTTTTAGATATGAGATTACGCCTCCGAATCTGGCGGAGGCATAGCCTCTCAAATCAAGGGGGCCTTTCGGAAAGGCAACAGCCTTTCCGCACGGAAGGCGGCAGAGCCGCACTCACTCCGCGCCCAATTTGGGCGAAAGACTTTTTGTGCAAAGCCAGATACCGACTTTAGTCGGGTCTTTTTGCCTCGGCCAACCCCGACTGATCTCGGTACTCTAAGCACCCTGTTACGAAACTAAGACATTACTTCTTGATCTCTGGAGTTGCATAAAGGCAAAGACACTTTATAGTGATAGACAGCTTAGAGAGAGTAAGGTCTTGTTCATGTCATTATCCCAGGTTAAAAGCACAAGGTTTGCCAGCGACAAACTACACCACTCGATTTGCCTTCAATTCCTGTTCATGCACCTGGCTTGTCTGCTCGTCATCTGGACAGGTGTAAGTCCAGTGGCAGTGATTACCTGCGTCGCGCTTTACGTTCTGCGTATGTTTGCGATTACGGCCGGCTTTCACCGGCTCTTCGCACATCGAACGTATAAGACCAGCAGAGTTTTCCAGTTTCTAATGGGGTTTCTGGGGACGACGTCTTATCAAAAAGGCCCGCTCTGGTGGTCGGCTCATCACCGGCGTCACCATCTGGTCGCCGATACTGACCAGGATTTCCATTCACCACTAACCCGCCGGTTTTGGCGCGCACACTTTGGCTGGTTCCTCTCCAACGACAGTCAGAAGACCGAATGGCAGTTAATTACAAATCTTAGCAAGTATCCCGAACTCCGTTTTCTGGATCGGTTCTATTCGCTGCCGCCGGTTTTACTCGCAGTTGGAATGTTTCTGTTGGGCACCGTGCTCGCGCGTTACGCACCTGGGTTGAATACTTCGGGTTGGCAAATGCTGGCATGGGGATTCTTTGTCAGCACTGTGGTCCTCTATCACGGCACCTTTACGGTCAACTCCCTGGCCCACATCTTCGGCAAGCGCCGCTTTGAGACCGATGACAATAGCCGCAACAACTGGTTTGTGGCGTTGATCACCCTTGGCGAGGGATGGCACAACAACCATCATCATTATCAGTCATCGGAGCGACAGGGTTTCTATTGGTGGGAGGTTGATGTCTCTCATTACACACTCCGCATGCTCTCGTGGTTCGGAATCGTTTGGGACTTGCGCAAACCACCGGCGCACGCGCTTGACCTGGGAGCGCAGGCGGCTCGCCTGCTCCGAGCGCCGCAAAGTGCTACCACCTCCGAATAGTTCAATGTCCCCAACGATGGTTCCCGCTCGCCCGGCTGGCGCTTAACCTGGGACCGCAGGCCGCTCGCCTGCTCCGAGCACCGCAAGGTGCTCAGAGTGGTGGTGCTCAACCTGTGACTTGGCTAGGCTACTGAGAGCGGCTGTCGCCGCCTCTGCAGGCGGGCCGCCCGCGGTCCCCGGGGGAAGACAGTCCGCCGTACCTTCGTCTAAACTACTCCGCGCCCGAATCCAATCTTCTATGAGGAGCCGATCATGCTCAAAGTTGTGGGAACCTTCGTCCTGCTGATTTCATTAACATCGGTCGTTTCCGCCCAAAGCAAAACCCCGACAACAAAATGGCTAAGCGGCACTTGGGAGGGGACTGGCTATCAAATCGACAACAACGAGACCTGGACCATGAAGCTCATCGTGCGAGGCAGGGCTTACCGAATTGAATATCCATCGCTCAAGTGCGGCGGAAAGTGGATCCCGTTGAGCGTTAATCAGAGGCATGCCAGGTTTATTGAAAAGATCACTCTTAATCTCGAAGCCTGCACCAACAACGGCAATGTTGTTATCGAAAGACTAAGCCGCCGGCAAATCGCTTTTAGGTATACCAACCGTGGGAGCAGGGAAGTTACAGCTTCCGCCATCCTCAACCGAAGGAACTGAAAGTTATGCAAGGTTTTCGCGGAGTAAACTAAAATGCATGTAATCTGTAAGAACTGCCAACATAGAATACCGGTCGCAGGTCGTCCTACAGGCTCAACATCACTAAATGATAATGTCCGAGTTGAAGGCGACGTACAAATTGACGGAGGCTCTATTAGGTTTGGGCCGGGCGGTGGGATTTCTCTCGGACCGGGCGGGTCAATTAGTTTCGGTCCACCGAAGACATCGCCGTTTACTTGCGTAAACTGTGGCTCAACTAATGAGTATGAGACTGTCGAAATCTTAGAGGATTAAACACTCAAAATCTGTACTAAGGGATGCTACAACTTCGATAGGTGTCGATACCCCATGGAGAGCAGCATTTCGTAGAATTATTCGACTGGAGCGCTAGAACTCTCTCTCGTTGTCAACTTGGGAGTAGCCAGGTATCGGAGCCCTGTCCACCCCGACGTTACTTGTCCCAAGCCGCTATGGCATTTGCAATACTCAAGCTGTCCTTCAATGAACCGGGCGATTCCTCGCTGACGGGTGGCATATGCGGAACAGGGTTCTTTCTCGATTCGACAACGGCAATCACGGCACATCATGCTTTGAATGATCTGACCCTCACACCCAACCTTGGATACCAACATGTCCGACTTTGGCTAATTTCCCGAAACGGTGGTATCTGCCGGGTTGAGGACAGTGCCGTCACTCTACATCCCGAAATTGATACTTCAGTGATCCGCTTCCCAAGTCCAGTGTCCGGCTTCACAATCTACGATGTAACTCCTATGGCTGTTGCAGTGGGCAATCGGGTCCGTGGGATCGGACACAAAGGCAATGCGATGCCTTCAGTCGATGCCAAATGGCAAGGGACGGAGCTTGTGATTCAAACAGCTGATCTGATGAATTTGGTTCTTGACAGAGGTGGCAGTGTAAAGCGGTTAGTCACACTCGATGTCAATGCGCCCGATGTCAAAATGCTGGATGTTAGCGGACTTGAACTGTCATTCGGCAGTCAAGTAGGAATGTCGGGAGGTCCCGTGATCGACGCCGAAACCGGTTGTGTTCTAGGTATGCTCTCGATTGGCTTGCCCCCAGACGTAGAAGTGAAAACAGAGACCTTCGCCGTCTCAATCGATGAAATAATCAGGCTTCGGCATAGGATTCATAGAACTTGATGCGTGACATCATTTTTCTTTTTGGTGCGGGGGCGAGTTATGGAGCGGGGGGCATTATTCCAGAAAGGCCGCCACTCGGGCTGGACCTTTATCCCATCCTTGAAAGAATCTATCCCTCAACTTGGGGTGACCTCCCATCAGACGTGAAAGAAGTCTTCAGACAAGACTTTGAGAAGGGAATGCAAATTATTTACGACACGTGGGGGATGGCCATCCCAGTGCTGATGCGTGAGCTAGCGATATATTTCATCCAATTTAGGCCATTTAATAAATCAACTCTATATTGCAAGCTAATCTCATTCCTTGACGAAAAGAGAGTATTAAGTCGCGCACTGCTCTCCACCTTAAATTATGAATGTGTTTTGGAATTCTCTCTTTTGGAGCAAGGGCATCAAATCGCGTACTTTAACAATGTCGCCGAAAATACAATTCCAGTATGGAAACTTCATGGTTCATGCAACATGTTTTCTCATAACGTTCAAGCAAGCCCAGATGTGTATTACGGGACGGGAGTGAGTTTTGAGGGAGGCCTGCAAGGTGAGCTTGACTCAAACAAGGTCATCGAACATTGCTTGATAGAAACCGGCTTATCCCCAGCGATGTGCCTTTATATGCGAGGTAAGCCCCTACAGGTTTCACCATCGGTCATAGCCGATATTCAAAGGGCTTGGGCTGAAGCAATTGAAACATGCAAAGCAATATTTTGTATCGGAGTTCGTCCGCTTCTCGAAGATGAGCACATTTGGAGGCCCTTGGGTAACACGTCGGGCCAGTTGTATTTCGTCGGAAATGAGCGGGATTTCGAAGAATGGCGTTCAGCGAACCGCAACGGTTCAAGCGAGTTTCTTGGCAGCCGATTTAATACCTCTTTCTCATCGATTCAAAGGAGAGTCAATGAATATGCAATTAAGTGAATCTGATAAGCAAAAAATCCTCACTTGGATGAGTACAAAGTGTCCACAAATGAGATGTGTGTGCTGTGGATTGGGAAGGTGGAATCTTCTTGAGTTCGCAACCTTACCGATCGGGTTTGATACCCACACGACAAGGTTCTTTTACCATCATGGAATGCCACAAATAACCTTAGTCTGTGCAGAGTGCGGACATCTAGTGTTTTTTAGCTCTGCAGTAATTGGCTTCAAGCCAGATGAACCGCCAATTGAGACTATTCCCGCGGAAGATCCCAAGGCATAACTCCGATTCCCAGACTATCCACCTCCCGCGAGGTTATGAGGTTAACAGAATGACCGGTGACATTCTCAAGACCTTACCCGTTCGACGGGGTCATTTCCTTCTCGAGTCAGGCTACCACACCGATTTGTGGTTTAACCTGGACGCCCTATTCGTGGCTCCTATGGACATGATGCCTCAGGTAAGTGCCCTGGCGGATCTGCTCCGGCCCTATTCGATCTCCGCGGCTTGCGGCCCATTATTGGGTGGGGCATTTCTTGCTCAAGCCGTCGCATCGCATATGGGTGTCCACTTCTACTTCACTGAGCCCGAGCCGGGAAAAACTGACGACGATCTCTTCGCGGTAAAATACCGGCTGCCGGTGGAGTTGCGCCGGAGGATCACCAATGAGCGCGTGGCCATCGTAGACGACATGATTAGTGCCGGCTCGTCAGTGCGAGCGACAGCTTCAGAACTGGCGGCGGCCGGAGCTTCCACGGTGGTGATAGGCACACTCGTACTCCTCGGCAATCACGCGACCGAGTATTTCGCCGACCGCGGTGTGCCGGTGGTGGCGCTTACCCGGACGACTTTCAATCTTTGGTCGCCATCCGAGTGTTCGTTATGCCGGACGGGAATACCATTGGAAACTCCGTGACCGGAGATGTTTGAAGCAGGTAGTGGACAGAGTCCGAAGCCATAAACGAACCGATCGCGTTAGGGAGTAGGTGAACACTGATTGTAGGGGTGGCACTCCGTGGCCACCCCTCCGTCAGGGACCTCAACTTTGGGAGGATACGCAACCTCCATGAGGGGTGGCCACGGAGTGCCACCCCTACAATCAGTGTTCACATTCTGGTTACGGCGATCGGTTTCTGTAGTTTGATCATTCAACTCAAACTTGACCTACTAACCAAAAAGCTACTAACCAAGGAATTGGGAGGATCCGAATGAACCTGGGAAAACTATCAATCACAATCGGCGTGCTGGCTTTGGTTTGTTTCGGTGGATTGGAAGTTCATGCGCAATCGCCCGACCGCATTCGCCAAACCTGGAGTGGACCTGACTCGACCATGATCATGACCCTGCTGAAGACCCGAAAGGCCCGCCCAGCAAAAGGTGCAGCGCCGTCGCGCAATGCGACACTCACGTTCCGCCCGGCCGGTGATTCTGGCGTCCCCAAGTCGTTAGCTGATGCATTCGGACGCACCGCGGAGGAGAAGACCGCGTTGACTGATGCATTTCAGCAGATCAAGCAGGGTTACGACACGGAGGTTACCAAAGTTGGAAAGGCGAACAATCTCGCGGCCGCAATGACTTTCTTCATTAGCGCCAACGTAGCGACTTACCATCGCACCGACATGCCATCAGACGAAGTTGCCGACAATCTCTTCAGTGCTCTGGAGGAGACGATGGCTACCGTGCCCGCGATTGCCCGTTTGTCGAACCTCGAAAAACAGCAAATGCATGATTGGCTCGTTTGCATGGCTGGGTTTGTGATGGCCGGATACGCGGATGCAAAGCAGACCGGTGACCAGACCAGCTTAAATAATTTCCGCGAGTTCGCTGATTACTCGATGCGTCTGGTATTGGGAACTGAAGTCAGCAGAGTAAGTTTCGCGGGCAGCAGTCTCTCAATCGAAGGAGCAACTGCCGCGACCGAAGCGGCCGCGACGTCGGCCCCGAGTTCAACCGAAAACAAGATCGTAGGCACTTGGAGTAAAAGCGCCAGTAGTCCGATGGGGTTGGCCGGAACTCAGAACCTGGTAACCAATGCGGGTTATTACAAAGGTCAGTATGAGTTCAAGCCGGATGGAACTTATAGCTTCAAAGCCGAACGTTGGTATGGATACATGCGCGCCAAAGAGTTTTACACAACTGAGGAGAGCGGCACGTATTCGGTTGCCGGCGATTCGTTGACCGTTTATCCGAGGGCCAGCAGAACGACGCAGCGGAACCCTGAAGGCGTCGTCCATAAGTCACAGAGCAATCAACTCGAAAAAGTGACCTACAAATGGCGGCTTCATTATTTTGAGGGGCTTAACGAAACCCACCTGATCCTGCAAGCTGCGCAGGAGACGGTGCGCGATGGCGGATTCTCGGGTAATAGCAGTTTCCCAAATTCGTTTGTGTATGGACCAGGTGGAAAAGAGTGGAGATTTTGACGGGCGATAAACCTCAGGTTTACCTCTAGAGCAAACGGTGAAAGTTAGCCGAGGTGCGGTGCGGTGATAGCCTTTGCGGCTCTGCCGCCTTCCGTGCGGAAAGGCTCTTGCCTTTCCGATAGCGATTTCATTCTTTGAGGCTGCGCCTCTGATGTCGCGCGGAGGCATAGCCTCAAAATAAATAGAGGTGTCGGTGAGGCGGAGCCTCACCGCACGGAAGGCGGCAAAGCCGCAGAAACTTGTCAAATTGAGACTGCTATGAACGCTCCGCTTCCCATCATCGACGGGGTTGGCCCGAGTAGCCGCTCGCTGCCGGTAGGTCATTGGACAACTATTCTCGATTTTCTGACTGACCAATTCCCGGCAGTTGCCACGAACACATGGATGTCGCGGATGGCGAAAGGAGAACTGGTGGATGAGACCGGGCTGCGGCTGACTCCTGGAAGTGTTTATCGTGCCGGCGCCACTATCTTCTATTATCGCGAGCTCGATTCGGAAGAGCGTATTCCGTTTGACGAGCACATTCTTTACCGTGATGAACATCTGGTGGTTGTCGATAAACCGCATTTCCTACCAGTGATCCCTGCGGGGCGATTCCTTCACGAATCGCTGCTCGTTCGTTTGAAGAAGAAGTTGCAACTGGACCATCTGGTTCCCTTGCATCGGCTGGATCGGGAAACGGCTGGGGTGATCTTGTTCTCAGTTAACCCGGATACCAGAGGTGAGTATGCGTCGATGTTTCAGACTCGAAAAGTCACGAAGGTTTATGAGGCCCTTGCACCACCAGCGCCTCAAGATCTCAGTCTGCCATTGACGCGGCGGAGTCGCATCGTGACGGGCGAGCCCTTCTTTCGCATGAAAGAAATTGACGGAGACGCAAACTCAGAGACTCATATCGATGCCGGCGAGAAGGTGGAGCGGGCGACCAGCGATTCGGTCCAGCACGAGGTCGACCACCTGATCGGCCGCCTGTACCCGACACGCATGCGCGACCTCAGCCAACTCGGCTTCACC
>JANNJZ010000079.1:0-45728 GCA_031396065.1 Pyrinomonadaceae bacterium
CAGTAAGCAGTAAGCAGAAAGCAGAAAGCAGAAAGCAGTAAGCAGAAGGCAGAGGCAGGAGCGCAAACAGCCTTCGCGCCACGCTCTCTGCCTACTGCCTACTGCCTACTGCCTACTGCCTACTGCCTACTGCCTACTGCCTTCTGCCTTCTGACTTCTGCCTCCCGCTTTCTGCCTTTTACTATTCACCATTCACCATTTACTATTCACCTCATGATTGGACGTCCCGAGCCTAACGAAGCCGCGTCATACTATTCCGCTTACATTGATCTCGTCTCAGGGGAAAACGTCCGTGCGACGATCGAGGCCCAGCTTGAGGAGACCCTATCGTTTCTGGCGAGCGTTTCGGAAGAGCAGTCTCTTCATCGTTACGCACCCGAGAAATGGTCAATTCGCGAGCTGCTCAATCATGTCAATGACACGGAGCGCGTTTTCCTGTTTCGCGCGCTGTGGTTTGCGCGCGGGTTCCAGGATCCTTTACCCAGCTTTGATCAAGAGATTGGGGTGGCGGGCGCAGGCGCGGATCAGGTGTCATGGGCAGGACACATGGAAGAGTTTCGTTCAATTCGTTTGGCTACTATTAGCTTCTTCCGCAATCTTCCCGCGGAGGGCTGGATGCGCAGCGGCATTGCCAGCGACAATCCATTCACCGTTCGAGCCCTGGCATATATTATTGCGGGGCACGTGGCTCACCACACAGCCATCATCCGCGAACGCTACTTGTAGCTGATGATGGGGTCAAAACCGGTGTTGGCGTGTCCTCATTTCTTGTCGCCTCTCCGATTAAACCGGCCAGACTGAACGGGATCTCCAGAACGAAAGCTCGCGCTTCGCCCTCCGAGCAGAGCCTGAGCGATCTCCAATTGAGCCATGAGACGGATCTCAGGACGCTCCAACTGATTGGAAAGCGCTCGCGCACCTTCAGCATCCCGCAGCGCTAGCTGACCAAGGTTTTGCTCAATACTATTTACCAGATTACCCAGGTTCGTATAACCCGGTTTCATCCACTCACCTTCCTGCAGGTATCGATTTTCAAAGCCGTCGAGCACTACCGCGGCCGCCACCAGCTGATTGATCAAACTGACGATCGATTGCATCAGCGCAACACTTTGTGGCGCGTCGATCGAAGCATAGCCTTGCGCCAGTTGTAACTGGGCTGTCAGCTTCCCGGAATTGGCAGGCGACGAATCCAGCAATGTTCTGGCTTCAACCAGAAGCTCAAGACCCTGCCTCTTATCGCCTTTGTTCGCCACGTTCATAGCCAGGTTTACCAGTAGCTGGACGCGCTGCTCAACTGATTTGACCTTGCTCAATAGTTCGCGTGCTTCCGCTACCTTACTTTCGTTAACTGAGTTCCAGAGCAACTGGTTATCAAGGCGCTCGAGCATCTGCCGCCGCTGCGCCGGATCGGCGACAAACTCTGAAATGATTTGGCGAGCACGGTTAGGGTCTCCGGTACCCATGGCTTTCCAAGCGGCCTGCTGATAAATCTGCAACTGAAACTCCGGACCATACCTACTGGCCAGCGCCAACACATCATCCACCGTCCCACGCTGACTGGCTTCGTTCAGCGCCTGGTGCATTCGCGCATTGGGATCAATTGTGGGCCTGGAACTCTGAAACAACTGACGCAACATCGGCACGCGAGCAGGCGCATACTTTTCCAGCTGCGGGAGTAACGACTGAAACTGATTGTAATAATGCTGGGAGTTTCTCGGCGCGGGGTTCGACTGTGCCGACACCATGATGCCCGCCAATAGATCGAGCAAATCCCGGTAAGTGTCTTCGTGAGCCTGCGGCGGCTGAAAAGCATGTACCAAATTCCAGGCTGAGTTGACCGCCTCCTGACTCTTCGATAGATCCTCCGTCCGGAGTCGATCAACAATCTCTCGGTGCAGTGTTTGCGCGAGGTCCTTATTCTTTGGGCCGAGTTGCGAAAGGAGTGAAATCAGTTGATGGGTCACACCTTTGCGCAAGCTCTGACGGCCAAGTTTGAGCACTAACTCAGGATCCCGGCCCA
The DNA here is from genome assembly GCA_031396065.1 of Pyrinomonadaceae bacterium. Lineage (GTDB taxonomy): Bacteria > Acidobacteriota > Blastocatellia > Pyrinomonadales > Pyrinomonadaceae > PSRF01. The sequence continues at coordinate 2,021 of JANNJZ010000079.1, forward strand.
CCAGCTGACTGGCTAGATACAGTTCCAGATTTGTCTCATTCGTGTGCTGGTTAAGGTTGCCTGATTTCGACGGCGGGCGCGTCGCCCGCAGAAAAGCCATGGCCATTTCCGGATCCCGGCGGGCCATCCGGTCGAGACACTCGCGCCGCCGTTGCTGAAGAATCTCGAAACTGTTGACCGACTGCTGGTCGGCCGGGTCATAGGCGGCTGTGGCCGTAACCACTTCCTGCTTCACGATCTCAAAAAGTGCGCGAGCTCGCTTCTCATCTGTGGTCCAAAGCAGGTCAGCAACAGCGGAGGCGAGGTAGATGCGATTACCAGAATTGCGAAGGCTGGGGATTCCCTCGGCAATAGCCTCAAGCAACTCCACAGCCTGCGTCTCCGCGACCTTTGTCTCCTCGGTTGGATTGCCGGCTGCGTCCTGAGCCTGGGCCAAAGGTGGCAAAGTCAGCAGACAAGCCACAACGAAAAGATACGCGCACTTGCGGGACATAGGTGTCGTCCTTTCTGGCGTTTTGCGAACACAGTAGCTGTCTTCATGAGTTGAACGCGTGACAATGGGACAGTTGCACGCTCAATTGCTGGGGAGGCTTGAGAGCTGAGCTTTATTTCAGCTTCTTGGAAGCTTGAATTGCGGTTAGGGTTTCCTCTGCGTGACTTCCTGACCCAACGATTTTCCGAGCGGGATAGACTCTTGTTGGTGCCGGCTTAACCGCCAAGACGCCAAGGCGCCAAGCAGCCAAGGGAGAAAAAGATGAGTTTCGGGGAAGGCGCGGGCACTGCAGACTTTTGCGCCGCGACCTCAGACGGGTTGCGGGGCACAACCAGCCGCAGTCAACAGCACCAAGCCGCAAGTAAGGATTATCACTAGTAACAGGATTCGAGACTTGAGATACATACACCAGCTCCTTTGGTTTTCAAGGCAACTGCAAAACAGACCAATTGCAGATGGAGTTGCACTCGGCGGATACAACCTGGAAGTGCAGCAGAATATTCTTTGTCGCTTCGCCCTATAGATGTTTGTAGATGTCGATCCTTTTTTACCCCTAAGCTCCGTTGGGGCGCAACCGCCTTTGCCGGCCGGCCTGGGCAGATCTTCCGCTGCCGTATTTCGCTCCTAAAGGAGCGAGGTCTTTGGTGTGCCTGGTAGCTATAAACATCTCGCTCCTCTGGAGCGAAAACCAGTTCTCTCCCTCAAGGTCGTTGCTCGGGTATCCGATCTGATGTGATCCAAGTGCTGCTGCGTTCGACTGGCATGCTGGGTGCCAAGTAAGTGCATGCAGCACAATTTTGCTGCACACCAACCTCCTTAAGAGGCAATGGAACCCGGCGTTGTGCCCTGCCTCGTCCCAATCTCCACACCTCGCTGCAAACCTGTCCAATATTCCCCGGAGCATCAGCGTCAGGTACTGCGACTACAAGCGCTTCACCAGCACGCTGACCATTACCGAATGGACGCACCCAATGCCCGATCCATTCCAGCGCCGCCGCATCCTTTCGGATCTCTGAAATAGCTGCACTCGTCCGCACTATCCATCACTCAAAAGGTCGTATTTTCATGAAGGCTTCATTGCTTCTACTTCTTTTCCTGCTGACTATTCCTGCAACTATTAACGCGCAACGGATCGGGCCGGTCTGTACTGCAAATCGCAATGCTCCGCCTACCAGCACTTACTATTGGCCACCAAACACCAATGTGAAGGTCTACTTCACCCGCAACTTATTCACTCCCGAGCAGCGGTCTAAACTGTTTGAAGCGATGACGGCCTGGACAGATGCCGCCCATAAAGTGGGAGCAGATGTGAGCTTTGCCGATGCCGGAGACAGTGACAGCTTAATCAACTGTAACGGATGTCTCACGGTCACTCGAAGCGAGGTTTACAAACGCGACCGCAAGCACTACGCGCTTTTCTCTCCTTTGAGCCGGGACCGCGATGGCTTACTGATGTCTGCCTGGATCGACTTTGATCTGGCCACTATTAGCCCGAAAGCATTGCAGGGGTTTATGGCCCATGAGCTGGGCCACGGTATGGGTCTGTGGGACTGTACGACCTGCAAGAAAAAACAGACGATCATGAATGGCTTCCCCAGCATCAATCACGACAATGGTTTATTTGCGCCCTCCGACTGCGACCTTGAAGTCGTGCGCGGAGTCTACCAACTTCATCGACAACTAACTGCCCGGTTACAACTGAGACCATGGCTCCCTTCTGAATAATGGAACGCCCTATTATTTTCATCCCTCTTGGCGATCTTGGCGGCTTGGCGTCTTGGCGCTTTCCTGGTCAGCCCGGCTACTCGGTTTGCTGCCTCGAGATGGGTGGAGACTGAGCCGAGTGCGCATCCTTTGTTGCCACTCGCTACGCCCGATGTCGATCTCTTCAATTTTCTCCAGGGCCGCACTGAGCGGCTCACCCCCCAACTGACGCATCTTCAAATACAGCAACGCCGTTACGATTGCTGCCAGGGGGATGAGAAAGATGTTTATGAGGCCTGAGAGTTGTTCATAAATATCCCTTGACGAGGTTGAGATATGTAACCCTTGCTCGCCCTCTGCCGGCTGCCCTTCCTCGGTGCTTATTTCTAACCCTGTGTTGCTGCTTAGCTCTACCCCTGTCCCGCCGCTTGCCGTTTTGGCAGTCTGACTGACTGCTGCGGGCGCTTTCTCGTCGTCTCCTCTGACGCCAATCCGGCCAATCAGCGCGCTCACTATTAGCGGAAGCATGATCTGAAGAAGCATTATGACAATCACTGTGCGCCACGATCGCGACGCTAATTCGCGCGCGCGTCGCAGCGCCGCTTTTTTCTCCAACCCTTCCATCAAAACTACTGGCGCGTAGAGGCCATAGCGAATGGTCACAACGATGCCCGGAACCACCAACAGGACAAACCCGATTAGCTGGCGGATCGTGATACGAATGCTGGTTGTCAGGAAGGCGCGCCAACGGTGTTTGAGCAAAGCGAATCCGGTTCGCAACTCCACGGGTTGCAGCGGGGCCACTGCCAACTGGGTGACAATCACCGCCGTTACTCCTGAGATAGTGGAAGCGGCCACGAAATAAGCCGCCATTTGCAAGAGCCCGAAGACGATTGAAAGGGTAACCACAACCACCTTTCCGCCGATGCCGGAATCCCATAGCGGTTTTTGAAGGAACTCCAAACCGATCGCTAACACCACAATTACGATCACGGGGAGGTGTGCGATTAGCGACAGCTTCAGAAACTTCGGGAAGTATTCGCTGTAGAGAGCAAAAGCTCGGCGATAGAGGGCGCCGATTCCTTCAGCCTCTGCACGCAGCGAGTTGGCAAAGGCGGCGGCAGTTTGTGGCCGATCGGCAGGATCCTTTGCCAACGCATCCATCACCACCTGAGCGGCGCGCTTGCGAACTTTCTTTACTCGACCTTGCAAGTGCGGCGGCGCGATTTCGATGTGGCTGCGCATTACGGTGCTGGTCGAGCCGTTGAAAGGCGGCTCGCCTGCAAGCATCTGGTAGGCAATGACGCCGAGACTATAGATGTCCGAGCGCGCGTCCAAACTCTTCGCTGCACATTGTTCCGGCGACATGTAGAGCGGCGTTCCCATGATTGCGCCAACCCGGGTCAACTCGGTTCCCTGCGTTGTGTTCGGATGAAGGTTAGTTTGCCGGCCCGCGACAGCTCGTCCCGAGTGTGCCTCGTCAAACATGAGGGTCTGATCGTCGTCAGACCATTCTCCGGAACCGGGCACCACGTCAATAGATTTTACTGCTCCGCTTTCCACCGCTTGGTCGAAGATTTGGGTTTCGTCCCCAGCCGTTCCGCCACTAATTGAGGTCTCCCCGTCAGTCAGTTTAGTGACACTCTCTTCCTCCAATTCGTCAGCAAGAATGAGTGTCGCAACATCCTGGTCCCCATGAGATGGCGACTCGTCTTGAGATTTGTGCTTTTGAGATTCGTGGCCTGGCTGCGCCCCATCTAGATTTGTGCTCGCCCGTCCGAACAACGCGGTTCCAAGCTTGGATGGAGTTTTGGTCTTCCGTTCAGGGGAAGTCGTCGAGAGGTTTCCGGAGTCGTCAGCATTCGGATCGGTTTCTGCAAGCTTGGCAATCCCAAAATCAAGCACCTTCACCCGATAGCCGCCAAGGCGGTTTGGTTCTAGCCAAATGTTTTCTGGCTTGAGGTCGCGATGAACAACTCCCTGCTGGTGGGCTTCGTGAACTGCGGAGCAGACCTGTTCGAGGATGTCTACTACCCATTCGAGCGGCAGCTGTTTCTCTTCCGTGAGGACGTCGCCGAGGGTGCATCCATCGAGATACTCCATCACCAGATAGGCGACCGACTCACCTCCAGCTTGCGCAAAGCCGAAGTCGGTAACATCGACTACATTTGGATGGCGGAGTCGTCCCGCTGCCCGCGCTTCCCGCTTAAAACGCGCAACAAACTCTTCATTACGCATGAACTGCGGGGTAATCAGTTTAAGTGCAACGTAACGCTCGGTACCCAGGTGGGTGGCAAGATACACCGCGCCCATCCCGCCACGGCCAAGCAGTCTCTCGAGGCGATACTTTTCGTCCAGCACCTGGCCGACGTAATGATCGGAGTCAATCATGAGTGGGAGTATGCTACAGCCTGTATCCTTTAACCGTAAATCGTAGGAGTCATGATCTCCTGGGGACCACCGGACAATGCCGGGTTACACAGATTGGAATAAACGGGCAGGCAACGGCTTTAGTTTCAGGTTTGAGTGAGTCTGAGAACCCCAACAATGAGAGAGTTGGTGAAGCTTATTTCTTCAACGATTTGGGTCGGAAGCCTATTGGCTTTGTTTTCGTTAGAGGCGGAGTCATGAGTTGCCGAATGGCATCAAACACTACTCTGAACTGCCGGTCATATTTACTTTCCAGCTCCTTCAGTTGACGGGCGAGTTCGGCGTTTGAGGCGAGCATCCGACGAAGCTGAACGAAAGTACGCATTATGGCAACGTTAACAAACACTGCCCGTTTGCTCCGTAGGACTCCGGAAAGCATCGCGACTCCTTGTTCGTTAAATGCAGTGACTTTTTTGGAGTACTTGACCTTAGAGGATGTCACAATCTGTGATATCCCTACAATTTCCTCCCTCGTCAGCTCAAACATGAAATCATCAGGATACCGCTCGCGGTTTCGCGTAACCGCTTGATTCAGGACTCGTGTCTCGACGCCATATAGCGCCGCCAAATCCCGATCCAGAATGACTTTCTCACCACGAATCAAGAGAATTGCACTATCAATGCGTTCACTAGGAATTGTCGGTAGGATTCTAGTCACAAGTGGGAGTTTGATTATTTCTCGTGGTCAAAGCAAGGCGTACTGCTCGGGATTCGATTCAGACGAATGCAAAGAACTTGGCGGGCAGCGTGGGAACTAACTCACCCGCACATCTGCCACCTGCGAATAAGATCAACGGGGACAATCAACATCAAAATCTCCAGCAAGAGGCTGTCTCGGATCCAAAGGATCAGCACTAGCTCCATCAACAGGAAGACGATTAGCGATCGGCGGAATCCCAGCCGGCGAGCGATCATGAAGCCGAGGGTGCAGCAGAGTATGTCACCCAGTGAGTTGACGATGGTGTCGCCGGTATACCCTACTGCCGCAGTCGCGGTGCGATAGCGCTCGATCACGAAGTTTGTGTTTTCAAGGACCTCCCACGCAGCCTCGACCACAATCGCAAGAGTAAGTTGCCAGTTTGGGGTGAGGCGCGGAACGAGCCATCCAATCAACCAGAAAAACAGGAAGCCGTGAAGCACATGAGTCAAGCTGTAAGGATCGAGAAGGTGCTGAGAGGTGTTGGAGCTGCAAGCCTGGCTTACCCAGATAAAGAGCTGGCCGCCGGAAGAGATCCACAGGCGCCCTTCAAGACGTAATAGAATCACGGTGGCAATAAGCACCGGCACCAGCGAGAGCCAAGGCCAGAGTTTTCTTCCTGAACTTCGCGGGACGGCTGGAGGATCAGTCAAATTGTTTCTCGCTCGTAAGTAAGGGAGTAGGGTGGAGGTTCAATACCTTCCGGTAAACGCGGATCGCCAAGCGGCTGGCCGGCCGCGAGCTTGAGCGGGATTACGCCGGCCCAAACATTTAACGAGTAGTCGTCTTCATCGTCGAGTGGCGGACCGTTGCGCACCTTCGCCGAAACTTCAACCAGCGGTACAGACAAAACGGTAGTGGCTTTAAGCTCCGGTTCGGAGGGAGGGCGTACTTCATCCCATCTGCCTGGAATGACATGTTCCGAAAACGCCAGTAGTGCTGCCAGTTTTGCTTCCCTCTCGTCTACAGTGGCAGCGCGTCCAAAGATAACCACGGAACGGTAATTCATCGAGTGATGGAAGGCCGAACGGGCCAGCACCAGACCATCAATCAGAGTTACTGTGACGCATACGTCAACTCCCTCCGCCAACGTCCGCAGCATGCGACTAAGCTGAGAGCCATGAATGTAGAGCTGGTCGTCGATCCTGGCGTAGCCGGTGGGAACTACGACAGGGCGACCCTCGACAGCGAAGCCCACATGACAGATAAATCCTTCGTCGAGAATTCCGTAAATGAGTTTGCGGTCATAAACCGCTCGCTTCGGAAGACGCTTGAGCGTTGTGCGTTCAGTTGGAGGGAATTCCATATTGGTGAATCGTAAATGGTAAGCCGTGAATAGTAAACGTTCATCAGAAAGCGTCACCAAATAGAACCTGCTGTAGTCTGAAGCACAGGTAAGTGTAGAATGTTTTGCCTTGACCGCAGCAACAACCTTTACAATCTCCACGTACCTTCATTTATCGAAGCTAATAATGCTTTCGGTGGTTATGAGTCTTGTCGGTTTGATGAGCTCCTGTACGCATCAGCAACCAGCCGATACCGGAGCCACCCCGGTTCTTTCAGGGCCGCCTAACACAACTTTTCCGATGCCTCCACTGAAAGCCAGTTCAGACATAGGATGGGTATTGAGTGACGGCAAACGAGCCACGCCAGCGGATTATCAGGGGAATGTGTTGGTCCTGGACTTCTATGCAACGTGGTGTGAACCTTGCCGGAGAAGCATCCCGCATCTGAGTGCTCTTCAAGAAAGATACGGCGTTAAGGGCGTTAAGATCGTTGGACTAAATGTCGGCGGCGCCGAGGACCGAATCAAAGTGCGCGATTTTGCTAAGGAGCTAAAGGTCTCGTATCCGCTCGCCTTTCCCGACCAGGCGCTGACCGATCTCTTCCTATCAGACAACCAGGAGATTCCACAGACCTTCGTGTTTGGCCGAGAAGGTCAACTAAAAGGTAGATTCATTGGTTACGAGGATTCGACCGGTGACGACCTGGAAAAAATGCTCAGAGAATTGTCGGACGGAAAATAGTAGTCAGGTTGGATCGAAGCAAAGGACTTCCCAGATTATTCGTGCTTACCCGAGCAGCGAACAGTGATCAGGAAATAATGTTTGGCAGGAACATCGGACCAGGCGGAAAGTTTCGCTGGCGCGGACATGAGATCTCGCTCTTGTTTTTTGTGGCTGTGATGATATGTTGGTTCAAAGCTTTAGGTTTGATGCCCCGCAGCGTGTCAACAACCGTACCAGATTGTAAGATTTGAGTCGTCATCTTCAGAATGCGAGTTAAGACTTGGACCATAAACTAACCAGGAAAGCGAAGATTCTCGTGACGCTGGGACCCACCTCGCGCGAGCCGCAAGTGATTGAAAGCCTGCTCTTGGCCGGCGCGAACGGCGTGCGGATAAACATGTCTCACGGCACTCGAGAAGAGAAAACTGAAGACATCAGGCGCGCCCGAGAAGCTGCCAGAATATTAAAGCGGCCGTTGGCCGTGCTGGTAGATCTTTCAGGACCAAAGATCCGTACTCGCCAACTCCAGAATGGAGAGCCAGTCACACTGAATGCCGGCGATATCTTTACCCTCACTACGAACGACATCGTCGGAGATGAGAAGCAAGTCGCCACGAACTATCCTGATCTTGCGCGGGTAGTCTTGCCGGGTGCCAAGCTCCTGCTTGACGATGGGGCGATCGCCTTAACCGCAGTGAGCACGACCATGACGGACGTAGTCTGCCGGGTGATCAATGGGGGGGTTCTGGGTGAACGCAAGGGCATAAACTTGCCCGGAGTGGCCCTGCCGATTGATTCGCTTACCGAGAAAGATAGGAATGATCTTATCTGGGCGATCGAGCAAAAGGTCGACTACATAGCCCTCTCTTTTGTCCGTAGTGCCGAAGACTGCTTCCTGGCAAAAAGCCTGATCCGAGAGGCGGGGGGACGGGCACCACTGGTCGCCAAGATTGAGAAAGCCGAGGCCATCGAGTTTCTCGACGAAATCATTGAAGCCGCCGACGCCGTGATGGTTGCGCGAGGTGATTTGGGAGTGGAGACGAGTGTGGAGCTAGTCCCCGTTTATCAAAAGCAGATCATTGCGAAGGCCGTGCAAGCTGGAAAGATGGTCATCACAGCGACCCAAATGCTCCAATCCATGGTGACTAATCCACGTCCAACTCGCGCCGAAGCCTCTGATGTTGCCAACGCCGTTTGGGACGGAACAGATGCCTTGATGCTCTCGAACGAAACGGCCAGCGGCCTCTATCCGGTTCCAGCCGTAGAGACCATGTGCCGCATTATCGAATCAGCCGAATCAGGTAAAGGGCCTGCCACCGATAAGATTGGAAAATGGGCCGGAAGGCAATCAGGAAGGGTCAGCCGAGCACTTTGCGAAGCTGCCGCTTTCGCGGCTGATGAGATGGAGACCAGAGTAACCGCGGTTTTGACGGAATCAGGACTGATGGCGCGCAGACTTTCAGCATTGCGACCCGAACAGAGAATCCTGGCACTGACAAATTCTCGGGAAGTGCAAAATGAGTTGGCATTGATCTGGGGAGTGGAGTCTTTAATTGTGCCCCAGGCCCATACGACTGAAGAGATGCTAAGGGAAGGCGAGAAAATACTGCTGGGCAGTGGTGCCGTCGAGAGGGGCGAGACGATTGTAATTATGGCGGGACGACTATCCGGACTGGGACTCTCAAGCTCCGTGACTCTATTCACAGTTGAGGGCGACATCCACGAAACTGTGGCTTAGTCGGGAAGAGCTAAAACTAAACTACCTGGCGAAGGTTTGAGCCCAATTGGACAGTTCATTGCGGGAGAGCTAATTTCAGAAACCTTACTTCAATCGGTGCCTGAGATAGAAACCCTCGCGAGTCCTTGCCGACAAATGTTTCATTTCCGCAGAAGCGTTGCCTGCAGCCTCCACCTTGATCTTTATTTTATGCCACTTTCTATCGTCCGATCCGTCGTCAGTCGTTACGGCAATGGTGTACTGATGCCGTAACTCGGTGGCGATCAGTTCAAATACAGAAACGGACTCGTTTCCTTTCTGAGACGTCATGAAAGACTTCCCTCCCGAGACTAAGCTAAGGTCGTTCAGAACGTTCTGACCCTGCGGACCAAGCTCACTGCCTGCAATCCCCTGAAAGGCGAAGTTCACTGAATAAACCAGGACGTCGGATGATTTCAGTTGGTCGCGTATCTGAGCCAAGGAGTAAGTCGAAGCGTTGTCTTGCCCATCACTTATCAGAATCAAAACGCGCTTCGAGTAGCGACCGCGTAGCACCTTATTAATGGCCAGAAAACAGGCATCATAAAAGGCTGAGTTGCCCTTCGGCTTTACGACGTCCACTGTGTCAATGATCGCTTTGGAATCTGCTGTCCAATCCAGCAGGAGACGAGGCTGGTCGTTGAAGACCATCAAGAAGTACTCATTTGCTGGGTTGCTGATCTCCAATAACCGTCTCAAAGCTTGCGCCCGCAAATTGATGAGAGATCGAGCTGAACTGCGATCAGGAACAACCGAAGCTGAGGCGTCGAGGATAATACCCAGGCTAAGCGGTAGGTCTTCCTCACGAAAATCTACAATGTTCGTTCGTCGCTTATCAATTGAGATATGGAAGTTCCCTCGCTGCAACCCTCCCACAAGTTTTTCTTTTTTGTTAGTGACGGTGGTGGAGAGGACTACCTTGTTATCGGTAGGATTTTTCTGAACCTGCGAAACTGTTTGGGAAGCGCTAGTTAGATTGTAAGACGCGAACAAAGCCAATAGCACAAACATTCTGCCACGAGCGTCCATGAACATGAGATGAACCGTCCGGTGCAATGAGCGACAAGTTTAAGCGCGATGTGGCTCTACTCAGCGCTCAATACTTCGTGGATAGTGTCTTTCAGTGAACTCTCTGGCTTAGTCAGACCCGGCGCCTGTTGAGGGTCACGCCAGTTATCCAGGATTCCAACCTGATGCACGCACTGTAGCGTACAAGTTGGGGCACACCATTTCTCAGTCTTATATTCACGATCGAAGTCGGCCATTGTGTAATCCTCCAGCTTAATTCCAGGATATCCTTTTTGCTGGGAACACCAGTGGACGAGTCCGTCTTCACAAATATAGAGATAGCGAGCGCCGGCTCGACAACGCCACTCGTAGGGCTTGCCTTCCGCGATGCTGTCCTGAAACCAGTTGAGGCGCGCGTGGTCCTTGTTTCCCAGCTTCTTTACCTGCTGGAAGATGTCCTTCTCTTTCGGTGATAGCGGCTTCAGGGTGCCATCGCCATCATGGATAACCCCCACGGTGGTCGAGAACTTTAATTCGACCGCTCGGCGCGCCACCGTAAGAGCATCTTCAGGGTTCTTTATCCCGCCGCCGATTACGGAATTAATGTTCACGTGAAAGTCGGCATATTCCGAAAGATACCGAAGCTTCTTATCGAGTACGCGCAAGCTCTTGCGCGAAACCTCATCAGGATCTACGTTATCAATGCTTATCTGCAGATACTCGAGACCCGCCTTGTTCAAACGCTTAATGCGTTCAGGCGTGAAGTAGTAACCATTTGAGATGAGGCCGGCAATCATGCCGCGCTGACGAATCTGATGAATAACGTCGTCGAGCTGGGGATGCATCATGGGCTCGCCTCCCGAGATAGTCACTATCGACGTTCCCAGGGAACCCAGTTTGTCTACCCTTTGCTTCATGATCTCCAGGGGAACTGGAGAAGAAGTGTGGTCATACTCGTTGCAATATCCGCAAGCGAGATTGCAGCGCCGCATGGGAATCAGGTGAGCCAGTACCGGATGCCGCGTGGATAGCAACGCTCGGCTAATAAAACTGGCCTCACGAAGCTTCAATTTTACGAATTTACTTTTTCGCATCGAGTCGGAGAGGCAAGACCTGACTAAATTCGAGGTCCCATCTGCATAGTTTGAAAGCGAAGGATAGGCGACACCAGCGCCAAAACGCAACCGCGTCGGCGGCAAGTCACCTCACCAAAATGGAAAGGGCTCTGATTCGAAACCTCAGAGCCCCGTGCCTAAGTTTGTTATCCGGGCTTAACCCTTAACGATCTTCACGTTTGAATCCAGCTTGACGGTAAACTCGTCCCCTGAAACCTTCAGGTTTCTCTCGAGGCTACTCAAACGCATGGTCGTAGTATCGTCGTTTTTCTCGACTACCTTTGTCTGCACCGGCATACCTGCGGAATCGACCCAAATCTCAGCATACTTGAAGCTTTCATTTCCTTTTGGCACGAGCGTCAAGTGGATAGTACTGACTCCGCCCCATAAGGTCTCTTCTCTAACGTCCTGGACTGGCTGAAAACGGGCTTCGAGTTGCTGGCGTGTCATGTACATCATGCCCAAAACGCCACCAGCCTTATTTCGGCTCGACTTCGAACTGCCTACATATGCAGTATTCAATCGTGGACGGAACAGAGTGTATTTGCCATTGGAGACTGCCAGAATCTCGCGTTGTGGACTCTGCCAGTCGATTCTGACAGAAGCCTCTCGCCCAGCAGCAGGCAGATACAACACCACGCCACTGAATTTTTCAGCGTCGCGCAATTGAGCGTTGTATTTTTCCATGCTAAGGCTCGCCTTGAGCGATTTGAGAGACTGGCGGTTACGCTCCATCCGGTTCAAAACCGAACTCACCAGCCCCGCACTTTGGCCATTCGTTGGATTCGGGGAACAGACTACAAGTGCTACAGCACACAGAATAAAAAGGGGAAACAATCTCTTCATAAAACTCCTCTAACCAATCAAACGATCTTTTCCTTAATAACCCTTGATAAAACTCGCCAATTATAAGGATTGACTAACGTATGTCAACCTCATAACCCCGCGTCCTCCCATCCGCACCCACCACTTTGCGCACCTCAAGGACCTTGACATCATGGCGCCCGGTAAAGTCGCGCACCAATTGCTCTACTTGACCTTTATCTTGCGCGTTTTCAATGAGTTCAGGGCCAATCACGACCATTGACGCAGGCTGGTTTGGATGCCGGAAGGTGCCACTCCGTTCGCTATTCTCAAACCAGCTTTTAGGGGTCAAAAAAATGAAAATTAGTATTGCGACGCAGAGCATGTCCCACTGCCAGGTGTTTCTTTCGTAATTCCAAAAGAACAACTTTTTTAATGCACTTAACAATGGACTCTCCTGCGTTTCAATCCGCGTATGGCAAGTTTTGCGCCAGCTGGCGTGATAAAGAGTGACTGTCCAGTCGGCGCAAATACCTTTAAATCGGGGTCTGGTTTTTACATCTGAACGCTAACAGCGGGCTCGACTATATGACCGTCGCGCATTTGCACTATTCGTCGGCACATTGCTGCGGCTTCCGGATTATGAGTAATCATCACAATGGTCTGATTAAAGCGGTAGTTCAACTCCTGAAACATATTCAGGACAAGCGCGGAGTTCTCAGAATCGAGGTTTCCTGTTGGTTCGTCGGCTAAGACTATAGCTGGACGAGTTACGACTGCACGGGCCAGGGCTACTCTCTGCTGTTCACCGCCGGAAAGCTCAAGCGGCTTATGATGCAGTTTGTCTTCCAGCCCAAGCAGTCGCAGCACTTCGCGCCGGCGCTGCGGATCCTCTCCGCCATTGCCGTGGATGCGTTCGGCGAGTCGGAGATTGCCTTCGGCCGTCAGAGTGGGGAAAAGATTGAAGCGTTGAAAAACAAACCCAATCTTTCGACGTCGAATATCAGTACGCTTGGCGTCAGAAGCCGAAGTCAAATCCTCGCCGTCAACAATAATCCGGCCGCGGGTTGGCGTGAGCAGACCCCCCATCAAGTGAAGCATCGTCGACTTGCCGCAACCCGATGGACCCATGATCGCAAGGAATTCGCCCTCGTGGACTTCGAGCGAAACTCCGCGAAGCGCCGGCACATCAACTTTGCCAACGCGATAGACCTTCTCCAGATCCTCAGCTTTTAGAATAGTTCTCATCAACTAAGTGATAGATTCAGTTAACCCTGCTTAATTAGAGGTTATCCAGGACGCTCGATGTTAATACAGCAATGGGTTTAATAGCTACCGCAGGAATCTCAGGGACTAACGGCTTTGTTGCGGAGGCGGGCGTCGAGATCGACCTCAGGCAGTTGCCATCTATTGTCCAGGACAAAGACTTCGGGCCTATATTCCTTGTCTATGTTCACTGTCGCTGGATTCTGATAAGCAATACTCAGCTTGTAATGGTCGTGAGGGCGCGTTATTTCAATCCGCGATGGCAGACGGACTTGTGCGGTTTCGCCAAAGGGTTTCTCGTCCCAATAGGAAACATCCGTAATGAGAAGTCCACGATCATCGAATGTCTGCACCCGGGCCAAACGAATGCCATTGACTCGATCAAACCAAAGACGGCGCGAAAGGCGAGCTTCGCCGGCACCAACTGAGGATATTTCTTCAAGCAAATAATAACCCCTCACCACCCGCAAACCTGACTTGGCTCGGGGGCGGTTATCTGGTTCTTCCTGATAGAATTCGCTGCGCACATATGTTAGACCAGTCTTGGCTGGGTCTTCTATCGGGCTCGCCAATAGCGCTTCCGTCAGGTGTTGAGGGCGAAGGTTGGACAGAGCGTTCACCGTCTCTTTCTCACCTCGCTGTTTGGTCTTCGTCGGATTTCCCTGGGCACCGTCCTCATCCAGCTTGGGGTAGACCGCATTGTTAGTACCTTTGACGAACCGCTTATATTTCTCGTTGCCCTGTAGGATAGCAACGCTGAAGTGCTGACCATCGGAAGCCATTTGCGCGATATCTACGAATGAGAACTGAATTACCAGGTAAATCTTCCCAGGTCGCTGAGCTGTTATGGTTCCGTCCACCTGCTTGTACTTATCGGCCATGCCGACTTCAGCAAAGGAAGTGTCTTCCATCACGATATCAACCTTGCCGTGAATCGAGCGCATTGCGGCCAAGCGATTTACTTCACTGATAAGTCGCGCTGTATCTGCTTCAACCAGGGGAGTGAGGAGTTGCGGTACCTGAACCTTCTTATGAGTGCCAAAAAGACCACAGCCACCCGCAAACATGAGCGTCGAAACTATAATCAAAAGGAATGGCAGCCGTGACAGCAGGCGGGTTTGAGCGGGCTTTGAATTAAGCATGAACAGGGGTCTCGATGAAACTCCACACGAATCGCAACAGTCTTAATAATTAGGGCTCAAGCTAACAAAGACGTTTTTCCTTGTCAACGCGCCTTTTCGCCATCAAACGCCGCTGTCGTATTTCAGATCCAAACGAAAGACTTGGCGGTAGCTTTCACCCAATCAGGGTTCGGGGTCCCCTATCAATAAGCGGATCTAGTCAAGCACGAGACTCGGCTTGCCAAATCTGTGCCGCAGTTTGTTAATCGTCTTGAAGACACCAGGCCTACTTACTAACTTGGCTTCCAGGTTTCGTCTGCCCGGGAAATCAAGCAGCATTATCCCCAATAGGATTGTCAAAAGGCCCTGACCCGGAACCCCAGGCACTGACATCACTATGCCTAACGCGACCAATAAGACTCCCAGGATATTTTTCCCCACCATACCCAGTAAGCGAATGACCGGGTGGCGGCCGGTCAGGAATTCCGGCGAATAGTCCGACCGAAAATAATTTGCCGGAATTTTGACCATGATAAAAGAAACGATCGCGAGGCTTATGGCGAAGGTCACCAGGAACAACAGTGCACCAAACAACGCACCTCGCAAAGTAATCAATTCCAAAACAACCATGATCCTCGGGTTCCCCTGGTTTCTACTAGCTTAGATTCCGGCGAGCGTCCAGAAGTGACTGGACTACTCCTTTTACAATTTCGTCCGCGATTGGCGGCAACTTAAAGTCATCGACCGAGGCAACTTCCCAAAACTCGTCCAGGCCTCTTGCCCCAGCGCGCTCGAGTGCGTAAGCCTGGGTCAATAGGTCGATTATGTCCGCCGCCTTAACCAACCGCGCCTCGAGGCTGGCCCGTTGTTCGTACTCGTGATGAAGAATCTTGTATTCAGCCTCCGTTGTGCCCAGGGTGACTACAATATCCGCGAAGGCCGCTGTTTCGGCTTTAGCTCTAGCGTCAGCACCGAAGTAGTTCGCAGCTGTTCTAGGCATATCGCCTACTCGAGTCTCCGCCCAATCATGAATCAGCGCCATCTTGAGAACGCGCTCGACATCTACTGCTGAACCACTCATCTTGATCTTATCTGCCAGCATCATTGCTGTGACTGCCACACCAAAAGAGTGAGCGGCCACCGACTCGGTTCCATTAGGCAAGCCGCGAAGCGTCCAACCGGTACGATCGAGTCGTTTCAAGCGCTGAAGTTCGATCAGTGCGTGAAGCATGCTGGATACTGTAGCGCGCACTCATCGAAAGGAACAACAGGCTGCACCTTTCGGGGCTCGTTGTCTTGGGATCGCGTGAATCAACATCCAAGCGCCGATGCGAATTCCCGCGTTGGTGATTATTCGTTCCAGCTAAGATTTCCGCTGGCTATTGATCTACACGAAAAGTGGTGATGAGTACGCCGCTCGGGTCAAAGTGTCGATTCATGAGTGGTGACGAGTGAAACCTTGAGGGACGTGGCGAGCCAGCCCGTAAACCGGGCCTGCAAACTCTCGGCAGAGGGTAACCACATCAAGAGCGATTCGCTACAGGGGGACAAAAGCGGAACCGTCGGGATTAACTTTGCTGGGCTAACAACCGTCGTGCTGGCAGTTGCAGCCTCAAGAAATGGGCTTGCCTATTGCGGTGCGGCACGCAGAACTATGGTTCGTTGTGCCGTTCCAAGAGTCAGAACCATGGGCCGCTCTAGTTGAATTGGGTGTTCCTCACCGTCCACGCTAATAATCAGATTCAGCACCGATCGTCGTTCAGATGAAGCCGCGAGTGCCGAAACGGAAGTCACATTCGGAACCATTCGGGGCACCAGGTTGATAGCAACAATGCGCCAGGTGGAGGGTGCACAGCGAATGCGAATGCCGGGAGTATCGGTTTCAAACGACTCACCAGCCGCAAGCGCATCCGCCTTGAATTGACCTTCTCCACAGCGGACGCCGGAGCCGTCGTAGAAGGTGACCAACCCAGAAGCGTACGCTAAGCCAACAGCGCTTGAATTCTTGACCAGCAAACGAATGTTGGTGACAGGCGAGTCAGAGGATCCGTTCAGACCAGTAGTTTTCAGCGTCGCTTCCAGCGCTGACGCACCCGCGCCGTCCAGCGCTACAGCAGTCTCGTTAAGCGACACGCGCTTCTCGATTGCATCTGCTGGTTCCTGAGCAATCGCGCATAAACAGCTTAGTAATAGTAGTGTGGCTGCCATTGTCATTTTCATAAGGTCGCGTCTCCCTGTTTGAGGCTACTGAACCGAATTTGATTTACTGATCTGGGATTCTAGTGCTGAGCAGAGGTCACAATCAATAGCAGGATGTACCCAGATGCAGCGAGCAAAAGGTGATTGGGAAAATCCGCCGGCGTGATTGCCCTCGGATCGAGTAATTTACCGGATGTTAAAGTCCATTCAAAAATACGCGAATGTTAGGTAGTCCTCTGAAAAAGAGCTTGCCTCCGTTGAATGGGTTCAAGTCGTAAACTCTAAACGCGGCAGATGTGCTGCGCCGCGCGGCATGATGTACGCTGCGGTTTCGGCCCCCTCATTATCAATAACTTCACTCACTGTGCGCGCCGGAATCGTTCGCATGCACCGGACTTCTTCATCTGGCAACTTCGAAACGAGATGAATTTTGTAACGTTCCGCTTTGGTGAGCCATGACCATGCGGTTTGACCGTTCACTTCATAGCCTTCGCGTAAGCGAACCTCGAGCTCGTGCGAGTCCTTCGCCGCAAACCATTTAAGGAAGTCGGGGTGGCCCAATCCATCTCGACACTCGGCCAGCAAAATAATGGTGCCTCCCTCCGTGCAAGCATGAGCTGCCATATCCAGTGCTTTATGTGCCTGAATAAGGTTAATGTCGTAAGGTGAGCCGCCACAGCTAACGATCACAAGCTCGCGCGTCGTCTTGATCGGAGTTGAGTGATTGGCGAGATACTCCCGGCATCCCTCGCGGTGGGCTGCGCGCCAATCGCCCGTGTAAACATTGACCGCTCGTCCACGCTCATCAACGACAGAATTAATCGCAAAGCGCGGTTTCACCATCGAGGCAATACGTTCGCACTCCTCGTGCACAGCGTTGCCAGTCAATAGACCTGGCCCGACTCCAGCCCGCCTGCCACCCTTTTCAAAATCAAGCGCGAGGATGTGTGTAGCCTCAATAGTTTGGGCGGAGGCGAGCCCGGGGCAAATTGATTTTCGACCGCCAGTAAAGCCGGCGAAATAATGGAAACCGATAGCCCCCGTTATCACGATGTGAGAAAAATCCTTGACCGCGCGATTGAGCTCGATTGGCGTGCCCCGTTCTGTGGTGCCTACCGAAACCATTGCCGACGGATCGTAGGCAGTATGGTCAATGGTCTTCACGCGCTGCGCAATGAATGGCGTAAGAAGTTCTAGTTTCTCTTGAGGGGAAACGGGCCGGTGTATTCCTGTGGCAAAGATGATTCCCAAATCTGAGGGCGCGACTCCGCACTGAATTAGTCGCCGCACGACGAGATTCAAAATTTGGGCACTCGCCGTGGCGCGAGTAGCATCGGACACAACAATTAACACGGTGTCACCGGACGTAAAGTGATCTTCAAGCGGTGTTGAACCGATAGGGTTGTCCAGCGCCTCCCCAATCTCTACGTCAGTTAGCGGCTGTTGGTGCGTTGCAGCTTCCGCTAGAACCTGATAGCGGCCTTCGTCATAACTGAAACTTAGCGAGTCGCTGCCATACGCTAATTGCATTTCAGTCATCACCGGTTCTGAGTTGAGCTATTACGCTTAATTGTTGCTGAGGCCTTGTCAGACGCCAAACCCCACCAAGGCGCGCTCAATGACGTGCAACGAGGCAAAGTCAGTCTCACCGGCTGTGCGCGCTTCTGCGAGCCACTTGCGGAGTTGACGAGCCTCTTCCACGGACGAGATACGGCACGCGCCGGTCAATGCGAGCGTAACCAGTGCGTCAGGCGCACCGTGAGTGACCAGTGCTGCCTGCAGGGCTGCTTGTTCCCGCAGATCCAGTGTGAGCAGAAGTTTGATTTCCATTTCGTGGGTAAGGAAATTACCACAAGCTCTTGAAACGAACCATCAAAATTCCTAACTGTCCCAGATAAACACAACCCGTCGTACCTGCGGGGAAAGTACTCTTTTTCGATTGAGGGAATTGGGATTATTTGTTAATCCCTGATCTCGGAGCGAATCAGGCAGGCTTAGCTGAACAAATTAGACTATGGCGGGACAGAGTAGTCCGTAACTTTGCGTTTTGGGTAGATTGACGGAGGCTTTGCGTCAAATTTGCGAAAAGCAAAAGGGCCCCCTTACAGGGACCCAAAAGATGGTCTCAAAGATCGGAAGGTTCGTTACAAGGCGGGGATCCTCATTACGTTGTTAAAGTCTTTGTAGAGTTCGTTGAACTCCCGGACTCGGTGTTCGATCAGATCAGGCAGTTCTCCAATTTCGTTGACGTTGATTATCGCGTTAACGTTATTCAGGAATGCGGCATGGGCATCCATTGTACGCAGTGAAGTCGACAGCAGCACAAAGAACAAACGGCGGCGTTGCGCTGGTCTTAGAATGTTTACCTCGCGGGTGACGAAAACTGTGCCTTGTTCAACGGGATCGAACCTCTGATCAAGCAATACCACATCTAACTGATTCTCCCGCATCCGGTCGACGGCCTGATTCGTGTCCTTTGCGACAAAGACCTGATAGCCATTTTCCGCCAGGGCGCGCGCGACACTATCACGGTTGTCTTCAGGAATACAGACCAGTGCCTTCCTCGGGTTCCACGACGGACGGGGACCCTGGGAGTTAGGGCTGGCGGAGCCGGACTGGTTGAGTAATCCAGAGAGTAACTCAACCAATCTCTCTGCCGCCGATGTCGTCGAAATAACTTCTTTAGCTGGTTGCCGTAATTCAAAAAGCGGGGCTGGCCTGGGCTGCTCAAATCGAGGATTTCCGGTTGCGGGCGAGCCACCCACCGCGGTCGCGCTCTGATCGAGGGCGGGAGTGGCCGAGGTGCAATCCACATTGTTGTTACACTTGGGGCAGCGGATGCTAAACGGGCGCGAGGGAATCTTCGTTTCGTCGACTTGTAGTCGCGACTCGCATTTTTGGCAAACAATAATCATAGCGATTCTATCTGTGTTGGGGTCAGGTTAGTTGTTGTGGGGGTTTATTCGATCATACTAAGCATGGAACCCCGGCCCGATGAGGAACCTACATGAACACCATTGCCTTCGCGCTGCATAAATTCTTCCGGGGCTGTGACACCTTTCAGAGAAAGCAGGAGGTTGTTTGGATTAGTAGCGAAGGTAAGTCCATCCTCAAAAGTGATCGTGTTGTTTTCAATTAGCTCTCGGATGACGGTATCAAAATCCTGCATACCATCGAGTTTTCCGTCTCGCATCGCGTCGAGTAATGATTTGCCGTCGGCTTCTCCGGCTTCGATATACTCACGAGTACGCGGACTCGATCTTAGAATTTCGACAGCTGCTATGCGACCCCGACGATCTGCCCGCGGGATTAAGCGTTGAGAAACGATGTATCGAAAGGTTTGTGCCAAGCGTGTCCGTATTACCGGCTCTTCGTTCTTTGGATAAAGTCCAATGATCCTGTCAACCGTTTTGGAAGCATCTATCGTGTGAAGGGTTGAGAGGACGAGGTGTCCTGTCTCGGCTGCTTCCAGAGCGATCTCGGTTGTTTCGAAATCTCGCATTTCACCAATCAAGATAACTTTCGGCGCTTGCCGTAGCGTGGCTCGCAACGCTGAAGGAAAATCTTTGGTGTCGTGTCCGACCTCGCGTTGATTAATCGTCGAATTCTTATGCGAGTGAAGGTACTCGATCGGGTCTTCGATAGTTACCACATGGTAGTGCTTCTTTTCGTTAATGATATCGATAATGGCTGCTTGAGTAGAACTCTTTCCTGAACCGGTAGGGCCGGTCATAAGCACCAGACCGTTTCTCAGGTCTGCGATCTCCTCTAGTTGCTCTGGAAGCTCGAGCGATTTCAGCGTAGGAATGTCTGTGGGAATGACTCGCATAACAATCGAGTAAACCCCACGCTGTTGAAAAATATTGACTCGGAAACGAGCTCGGGAAGGAAGAGAGTAGCTCAGGTCGGCAGTTCCAGTATTCGCCAAGCGTTCCGCCGCATCCGGATTCCCCTCCATGAGAGACATCGCGATAATCTCAGTTTGGTAGGGAGTGAGCTTCTGCATCCCGAGGGGCTGCACCTGGGTCAGTTTACCGTTTATTTCGACTTGAGGAAGCTGGCCAACCGAAAAGTTCAGGTCGCTGATTTTGTCTGAGACGAGCAGCATACGCTCGATAATGGGCGGCAGATCAAAGAAGCTCATTAGACTGGCACTCCGGAATGTATAATTGAACCAAGAAGGCGATGGCGGTGTGGCGATTACGTTTACCCTGGGTGGGCTCAGCGATTCTCGCGCATAACGAAGTTAAACGCAAGGATAATCTCTCTTCGTCAGACAAGTTGTATTTAGATTCGATGGAGGAGTCGTTTGGTCTGTGCAGCGACTTGGCCTGATGAGGAAGCCCAAATATCGCTTATTACCGCGATTGCATCGGCACCAGCATCCAGGACCTCCTGGCTGTTTTGGGAGGTAATTCCGCCAATTGCCACTAGGGGAATCTTGCCGACAGCTTGGCGGACCCGCGCTAACCCATCTAGACCAACAGCCGGCTCTGTTGAATCCTTCGTAGCTGTCCGAAAGACTGGACCAATAGCGATGTAGTCGACAGGCAACCTGACACAAAGCAGGGCCTGCTCGAGGTTGTGAGTAGAAAACCCAATAATGACATCAGGACCGAGCAGTTCCCTTGCTACTTGAGGAGGTAAGTCATCCTGGCCGAGGTGAACACCGTCGGCCTTTAGCGCCAGAGCCATATCAACGCGATCATTGATTATGATTTTGATACTACTTTCCCGCGCAACCCGCAGTGCCTCAATGGCCTCCCGATAGAAATGGAGCGGCGAGAGAGCTTTTTCTCGCAATTGAACGATAGTTGCTCCACCCTGGCTCAGATGCGAAACCTGATCCGCCAGCGTCATTCCGGAAACGCCACGGTCGGTAAGTGGGTAAAGCCGAGTCCCTGACAAAGCTTTTAAGAAAAGGGAACTCATTTGCTGAGTCTCAGCCCTCTTTTTTCTTTGGCCGTTCGTTGGAGCGCAAAACCCTCTTGCGCAAGCGGATGCTTTGCGGAGTGACTTCCACAAGTTCATCTTCCCCGATGAATTCAATCGCCTGTTCAAGTGAAAGTTCCTTCGG
This sequence comes from Pyrinomonadaceae bacterium, assembly GCA_031396065.1. GTDB lineage: Bacteria > Acidobacteriota > Blastocatellia > Pyrinomonadales > Pyrinomonadaceae > PSRF01. Next base: position 23,700 of record JANNJZ010000079.1, read on the forward strand.
AGGCACAAGGCGCATAGCATCATCGGCCGAAGCGGCCCGCATGTTCGTTAGCTTCTTTTCCTTGATGGCATTGACATCCAGATCCACCGCGCGTGCATTTTCCCCAATGATCATTCCTTCATACACTTTGATCCCTGGACGAGCAAACAAGGTTCCTCGCTCCTGTAAATTGAACAGAGCGTAGGTGGTTGTTTCTCCAGTGCGATCAGCGACCAGTGATCCTGTTGAGCGTCCGCGCAGGGGACCTTGCCAGTCTCCCCACCGAAGGAACATCGTGTTCAGTAATCCAGTGCCCTTGGTCTCCGTCAAGAACTCATTCCGGAATCCAATCAAGCCACGAGAAGGAGTCTCAAACTCCAGTCTCACGCGACCGGTTCCGTGGTTCACCATCTTCGTCATTTGTCCTTTGCGACGTCCGACTGCTTCAGTAACAACTCCAATGAACTCTTCCGGGCAGTCAATAACGACAAGCTCTATTGGTTCGAGAGTACGACCTTCGCTAACGCGTGTAATGGCTTCGGGTTTGGAAACCTGCATCTCATACCCTTCCCGACGCATCATCTCGATGAGAATGGACAACTGCAGCTCGCCGCGTCCTGAAACTTTAAACAGATCTGGGGTATCAGGTTCGATCTCAACCCGGATCGCCACGTTGCCGAGCGTCTCCTTCTCCAGACGTTCCTTCACTTGGCGTGAAGTGACAAACTTGCCATCTTTACCCGCAAACGGAGAATTGTTAACGCCAAAGATCATTGAGATCGTCGGCTCATCAACCGCAATCACGGGCAGCGGGTGAGGATTATCAATCGATGTTATCGTGTCGCCTATCTCAACGTTATCCACACCAGCTAAAGCCACTATCTCACCAAACCCAGCGCGCTGAATCGACTCTCGCTTCAAGCCCTCGAAAGCGTAAAGCTGGGAAACTTTAACCTTTTGGAAAGAACCGTCAGGCTTGGCTACTGAAACTTGGTCACCGAGCGCAATCTCGCCTGAGAAGATTCGACCGATTGCCAACCGCCCCACGTATTCGTTGTAATCGAGATTCGCGACCAACAGCTGCAATGAATCGCTGCGTAACTGCTTGGGCGCTGGAATCGTTTCCACGATCTGATCAAATAGGGGCTGTAAATTGCTGGATTCGTCGGTGAGTAATCGTTTTGCAATTCCTTCACGCGAAATGGAATACAGTATGGGAAACTCAATTTGCTCATTTGTAGCGTCGAGGTCCAAGAAGAGTTCATAGATCTCATTCACTACCTCTTCAGGTCTCGAGTCTTGGCGGTCAATCTTGTTCACCACTGCGATCGCGGGAAGGCGCGCTTCCAGAGCCTTGCGCAGAACAAACCGAGTTTGCGGCAGGCAGCCCTCGGCGGCGTCCACCAGTAGCATTACGCCATCAACCATTTTCAATACGCGCTCAACTTCACCGCCAAAGTCAGCGTGGCCAGGGGTATCTAAAATGTTTATCTTCACGTCCTTATAATGTACGGACGTGTTCTTAGCCATAATTGTAATGCCACGCTCGCGCTCCAGATCCATTGAATCCATCACACGATCCCGAACCTGCTCGTTCTCGCGAAAGGTACCTGATTGTTTTAGCATGGCATCGACCAGCGTAGTCTTACCGTGGTCAACGTGAGCGATGATGGCGATGTTGCGAATGTCTGTTCTCTCTTGGCTCATATTCCCCTATGAAGATCTGAACTATCCAAAAACTCGATGAGGCGAAACCGCCCATCTTACCACTACGCATTGGAGAAATTAAAAGACGGGCTTTATGCATACGGTCATGAATCCCGTTTCTAGCACCTCTCTACCACTATTTCAGTTTATTATCGAAGAGTTCCGATTTGCCGTAAGGCTTCGAAGAGAACGATGCTGACTGCTGTCGCTAGGTTGAGACTGCGCACGTTCGGATTCAGCATAGGAATGGTTAGGCATCTATCCCAATTATCCCGAAGAACTTGATCTGGCAGACCGCGCGTTTCCCTACCAAAAACAAGGCAATCCGCCTCGGTAAAAGTCCAATCGACATAGCTCTTGTCAGCCTTGGTTGTCAGATACAAGAGGCGTCCTCCAGGTAGGAACTCGGTGAGGCTGGCGAGACTTGAATGACGCCGCAAGATCACTTCTGACCAATAATCCAACCCCGCTCTTCGCACTGCCTTGTCGTCCAACCGAAAACCTGTCACGCCTACGATGTGAAGAGGAACCCTAGCGGCTGCGCACAATCGAGCGATATTCCCTGTGTTGGGATGTATCTCAGGTTCCACGAGTGCGACGCTAATCATTTCAAGGATGGTGGTAAAGCCTTACCAGATCTAACGGCTAACGATTAGGAAAATGCAAGCGTCCGGGGGATAGTCAAAAACGCGAAGCCAAAATACAAAGGGAACGACGAGCTTCACTTGAAATACTCGTCGTTCCTTTTGAAAAGCCGTCGTGGGCCTTAGAAGTTTGTGTGCGCCAGTGGAGGGTTGCTGTTGAACCTTGCTGGTCTGAGTTATCTCTTCTTGGCTGCTTTCTTCGCTCCGCCCTTCTTTGCTGCTTTCTTGGCGGCACCCTTTTTCGCTGCCTTCTTTCCACCTTTTTTAGTTGCCATATGCTCTATGTGCTCCTTCCTTTAAAGATTTTTGGTTCCCGGGTATACCACAAGATGATGTGCTTACTTCTCTCTTGTGGGCTAGAGTAAACGGCGCACAACATCTTGCTATATAAACGTAAACGCACACGATGTCAACAACTTATTACTGTTATGTAGAATTAATTTTTAAGTTTAGCGATCGGTGAACCAAGCGATAAGACAAGTTCTGCTTCTCGGAGTTTGATCTTGAAGTGATCAAAATGGCTGAAGGGTTCAGCGGAGAGACCCCCGATCTGCTCAACCCGAGAGGTGCAGTATTTGGTTGGGACAAACGAACGGATTGGTAACTCTAATTTCCACTAGTCGACTCCTACCTGAAGAGAGGAGTGAATATCCACTCCGCGTGCCGACCAATCCCGTAGTATTGAATTATGGAATCCATCCGGCTGCGACTTGCTACGCCAATAAAGGGACCAGTGGAAGTAGCATCGCTCAGAGAGGTCGTTGCAGGCGGGGTGAGCCCGGAACCCGGCAAAACCATCGGCGCCATAACTTGTTCTACTTGTTGCAGTTGTCCGTCATTAGTTACGGGTCGGACGTTTCCATTGAATAATATTACCGCTCGCTGAAACTCCGCCAATTCAGATGAGCGGGGTCGAATCAATCTCCATTCACCAGAGTCTGACATAGGATCGCGGGCAGCGGATGGACGTAATATCTGAACCTTTTTTGTTCCGCTTGGTATGCCCTCAAGCAATTGGTCCATCGAGGTCGGAAGCTTGGTCTCGCCACTTTGCGATCTGCTTTGCCGGGACGAAAAATAGATGCGAATCGCTTGAGCAACTTGCTCTCCACGATAGATCGTTTCGTTCTCTCGTTCGCGTTGAGCCTGTTGTCGAATGCCAGGCGCGGCGGCTGCTGCAAAGAGTGCCAGGACAGTCATCAAGGCGAGGAGCGCAACGAGTGTATAACCTTCCTCGCCACGGCGCCTTGAGCCTCCGCAGGTGAAGGAAGGGGGTTTAGATCTCCTGAGCACCAGCCATATCTTGTGGTATGGTCCATTACTAAAGTTCATCGTCTTCACCCTCAGCTCGTGGCGTTGGCCGCTGCAACGGGTTGCCCCTCTCACCTTGATTCGTAAAAGCAAGCGTGTGTTTGATCTTCAAATTGTTATCGATGAGAATCAACTCTTTCTCTGAGATACTCGTGACGCGGAACCTCCCCCCCAAGAGATCGCCTCGCTGAATGTTGAGTATCTCCTTGCTCGCCTTGTCTTGAACGATTGCGGTGTCAATGTGTCGGGGCGTACCAAATATTCCTACGTAATTGTAATTCGGTAGAGGAGGCGCAGCTACAGTAAGTGTTGCGGGATTTGAGTAGAGCGTGCCATCAGTAGATCGCAACTGAATCTGACGGGCACCCGCGTTAGCAATTACAGCCGCGGTCACAGTAGCGGAAACTTGTTGAGGACTTATGTACCGCGTCGGCACCTCGCTGTTGTCGATCAACACTTTCAGCTGCGGAGTAAACTTATCGCCAGATATCTCCAACTTGAAATCACCAGTGCGCGCGTACACATTCGCCGGAGACAGGCCCGCAAGTAGCACGGGCGGCGTAGGTGTCGGTGTCGGTGTCGGTGTACTCTGAGCTTTGAGGGGAGGCGGCGGTGGAGGCTCGTAATAAACGAATATATTGCGTTTCGGTTCCTGCGCATACGGGAGTGAATAGTCGAAACTAACAGGACGCAACTGTTCGAGAACGTCTTCGCGCAATTCGACAACTGATTGGGGTTGGCCCTTACTTGTCGCAGGGCGGCTGCCTACCGTCTGCTTTTGAGCGCTTCCGGTAGTTTGCGAAACTTTGGCACCAGAACCAAAGCCAACAAAAGTCCACCAAAGCAACCCGATCGCGAGGATCCCCAGAACTCCCGCTCCGATCAACTTTTTCCGTTCGTTTGGGTTTCGAATATCGGTCTTCTGCATAATATTGCCTATCGCGTTATCGGTTCGAGTCCGCTGACATCCGAGCCACGCTGGAAGTAAGTCGCCATCTCCAGGCGCAGGCTCACCAGTGCCACACCGGTTCCACCCGCTGGATCTCCCTCAACCGAAGGCGGGCCATTTGTTTCGGATGCACGCTCCAACTCCACGCTGTTGATAATCACAAACTGTCTGTTCGCTTCAATATCGCGAACAAACCGTCGCAGGTTCTGATACTGACCTTCAACAGTCAGGCTGATTGCAAGACCGGGGTAAATACTCTGCCACTTCGTATTTGCCGATTTTGATCCACTAGCACCAGGCTTCAGTCCTTTCGGATCCAGAGGGAGATAGGTGGGGCCAGAAGTATTTCGTAGTCCATTCTTGCGCATCAGTTGATTGAGAGAATCGTAGAGACTCATGCGGCCGACATTCACGCCACTCAAACGGCCGATCTCGAAAGCACCCAAACTCTGCGTAATGTTCTGAACGGTGGCGTCTGTGCTTTGCCCCTGGCGTACCACGTTCTGCGAGTTCAGCAACTGACTTTTTAGCCGAGAACGTTCCAACTGAAGGGAATCGCGGCGAGACTGCGCGGGCACCAAAAAGAAGAGGTAGCTAACAACAACGAGCACGACGACTATGAGACTGCCTGCGAGCCCTATGAGTTCAGCGGGGCCGAAAATTCCCTGCTGACGGGAGAACCTGACCCGTTTAAGGCGCGCCCGTATTTGATTACGAATGATACCGCTGCGGTCATTGGCTGGCTGTTCCCTCATTGACTCACTCCTAGGGAAATACTCGGCTTTACGGAAGCCAGTGGCGCACTAGCGACGGGGGCACCCGCTCGCGGCCGATACACCACATACAATTCATACTCGGTGCCGCTTTCACCTCGACCTCGCTGCAAATTCTGCGAGCGAAGCTCTGCTTGGAAAATGCCGATACGATCCAAATCGGCAATCATATCTGTGACGGTAGTGGGACTTTTTGCGACCACCGTCAACTCCAATTCAGCGAGAGTCTGGTCGTTTCGCATGGCTACGCCGCGCACGCCGATTCGTTTGACGCGTACACTTCCCGGCAGCGCGGCCTCCAAATCAGCGAACAAACGCGACCATGAGAAGTGTTTGCGATCCACTAGCGTGTGAGCGGCTTCCAGAGTCAGCAGTTGTTCGGCCGTTAGGGAATTTCTTACAGCTTCAGCTTGCTTACGCAGAGCCTGCTCCTGTTGGCTCAAACTATTCACATCATTCTGCACCGCTTCAGATTGTGACCTAGCCTGGTTGGTCGCCCGTACGATCAAAACAAGCGATACCATGGAAACGAGTATTACTAAGGTCGTGACTACCCACGGCAGCGATCGGTTATTAAAGGGTTTTGCGGCGAGGTTAAGTTTTGTAGCCATCAGCGAGTTCCAGACAAAATGCAAGACTTCTTAACAAAGTGCGACAGAGAAGCATACACGCCTCAATTATTAAGGCGCAACCGACGGGAAACCGTCGTTTAACTCCACCAACTTACACGCGTGACGGAGCAGGGTGTTTCAGAAAAAAGAATTTTTGGATACGGCAAGGAAAAAAAAGGGAACAGTCACGAAGCGCGTCTAGGAGGTAGGGTGCCTTGAACCGCTGCTATCGATGGCTGATACGTGCAAACTCGATTGCGACCACTTCGTTTAGCTCGATAGAGAGCAGAGTCAGCAAGTTCGACCAATTGAATCGGATCAGTTGCGTCTTCGGGATAGGCTGCAACGCCAATACTAATGGTAATGTGGTGCGTCGCTTTACTGTTCAGCGAATCAACCCGACTCGCCGGAAACTGGTGTTGCTCCAGGGCCATACGGACACGCTCAGCTGCAACCAGGCCTTGGCTGTAACTGGCATCCAGTAAGAACGCGGCAAACTCCTCGCCCCCAAAACGAGCGGCTACGTCGCCAGCTCTCAAAGCTTCCTTGATAACGCGTCCAGTTTCTTCGAGAGTCTTACTACCAACCAGATGGCCGTAGGTGTCGTTAACTGCTTTGAAGTGATCTAAATCCATCATGAGAACGCAGAACGGACGGGACTCCTCCTCGGCGCGCGCGGATTCGCGCCGCAACTCGGAGAAGAAAGACTTGCTTGTAAGCAGGCCAGTGAGTTCGTCGTGAGCCAGAAGGCGATGGATCTGTTGCTGAAATTCTCGATCGATCTCATCCAGCAGGTCGAACCGAAAAAGGTGATCGCCTATTACGATCTTGTCGCCATCGTTGAGAATGGCTTCCGTAATCAGCTCACCATTAACCATGGTACCGTTGGTGGAGGCCAAATCGACGATCCGATAGGTCGCCTCGCCTGCAGCTCCGACTTGTTCACTGATAATGCGGGCATGAAGACGCGATGCGCGGAAGTCATTAAGGCGAACATCGGCTTCCAGTGCGCGACCGATGATCACCTCGTCGCGCTCCAGAGGAATCGGAACCGCCATCAACTCTCCACGGAGGGAAACTAGAGCAGGCCGCCGCTCTCTTTGATTTGACTTGACAGTGTCGGCAGTCTGACGCAGCTGGGTCTTGCCACCGGACTCGTCTTCGTTAATATCTTGGATGGGCATTCAATCTGGCTTCGGAGAAACCCAACCGGGCACCTCTAGTACTTCAGCAAACCTTCGGCAACGCCCGACGTCGCGTATCTTACCCCGCGAGTGGGACCCTAGCAATCGCTATCATGCTGGAAGACGCTATCCCCGACGTGCTCCTCTCGTAAGGCCTCCTGTAGCCCTTCCGACTGCTATAATGACATTCAAAGAATGGACTGGCTACGTTATTGAGCTGACGCTAAGCAATGAAAGAAGGAAATTGGGTTGAAAGAGCAAGCGACTGACGCCCCGTGTAATGCAGCAGAAAAAGGCCTATCAGTGGAGCGCGTTGCTGTCGCGACTCTGCCCACCGAGTGGGGCCAATTCAGGATAGCTGGCTACCGTTCCCTTGTTAGTGACGAAGAGTTCGTGGCTCTCTTCAAAGGCGAGATGCGCAAGGACAAACCAACCCTGGTGCGAATCCATTCGCAGTGCTTGACTGGTGACGTTTTTGGTTCGACAAAGTGTGATTGCGGAGCACAACTCCACCAAACAATGCAGATGATAGAGCAGGAGGGTCGCGGTGCTATTGTCTATCAGCAGCAGGAGGGCCGCGGGATTGGAATCTTAAATAAGATTCGTGCCTACGCACTTCAAGACCAGGGAGCAGACACCGTAGAAGCAAATGAGCAACTGGGCCTAGCCGTTGACCTTCGTGAATATATGCAGTGCGCAGAAGTTCTCTTCGATCTGGGTCTTTGCGAGGTTCGGGTGATCTCAAATAATCCCCTTAAGCTCCGCGCCCTGGAAGAGGCAGGATTAAAGATTGTGGAACGGGTCTCTATGCATGTGGAATCAAATGAATTCGCTGAAAAGTATCTGTCAACTAAGAAGAACAAGTTGGGCCATCTCCTGGGGTAGTAATCTGGGACGAGTTTACTGAAAGAGGAGCGGGTTCGCGTGGATCGTCAACGCCGCGATTCTGTTGAGTTTTTCTTGACTATCCCATCATTATCCGGTGTAATTCGGTTAATCTATTTAGGAGATCCACCATGAAAAAGAGTTGGCTGAACGCCGCTTATTTCCTTAGCGCGCTTCTTATTCCGTTCTCCACTTCTCCTACACAAGCCCAGATTCCCACTTTTGGTGGCAGCACCATAACGGGGTTCGTTTTCGATCCAGATCGACGACCTATTACCCAGATCAATGTTGAGCTAATTAATGAGGTTAACAGCGTACTCCAAAGAATGAAAACCGACGGATCCGGTCGGTTCGTTTTTAGAGGCGTTTCACAGGGAAGATTTCAAGTACGGGTTTTGCCACTGGGCACCAATTACGAAGAGCAAACGCAAGAGGTGGAACTATATGGCATCGGCGCATCAGGACGACCAATTATTGATAACCTACAAAAGGACTTTTACCTTCGTGTAAGGAGGTCTGGTTCTGCTTCCTCCACCAGCGGAGGGACCATTTTTGTTCAAGACGTTCCCGGGGAAGCAAAAACAGCCTATCAAAAGGCTCTTTCTGATCTTGAAGGCAACCGAGAAGAAGCCGGAGTTGCGGGACTCGAGAACGCCATCAAACTGTTTTCTAGTTACTATGCTGCACTAGAAAAGCTAGGCCTCATTTACACCACTCAACAAAAGTACGAGAAAGCACTCGTTGTTTTCGGTAAGGCCGTCGAGGTTAATCCCCGGAGTTTTAACGGTTGGTATGGATTGAGTTATTCACATTATGCTTTAAAAAACTCGGGAGCCGCCGTCGATGCCGCGCAAAAGGCGGTCTCACTGAACTCAAATTCAGAAGATGCCGCACTTTTTCTAGGGCTTTCATTGCGACAAGCCAAAAGATATGAAGAGGCAGAAAAATCTTTGAAACAGGCGAACAGGATTTCAAACGGACTTTCGCCTAATGTTCATTGGAATCTCGCTCTACTTTACGCAAAAAACCTTAATCGTTACAAAGACGCTGCCGATGAGCTTGAACTCTACCTGAAGACAAATCCGACTACCCCCCAAGTGGACAACATCAAGAAGCTGATAAAGCAGTATCGCGAAACCCCACCTTCCAAGAAACAAGAGTTGACTTCTAACCCTAAATAAAAAGCGTGATCAAAGTAGCGTTCTGGAATTCGCCCAGCGCGTCTTTCAAACAAGTAACTTCTCGACTGGACAGACTCCGCCAGGCCTCAGTCATTCTGAAGAGTAACAATCTAAACTTTTGCCGGTTAGTTTGATTCGCGAGAACGGGTTTGACGATGCGTTCCTAAGCTGGCTGGGCTAAATTTACGGCCACATAAGCCTTCAATCTGGTCGCGGATTTCCCATCTGCCCCTTCTGTGTAACCCTTCACTGCGCACACTCGGTTGTGTTCGTTAGCACTCTCCCCGGCTACTGAGCACATCGAAACTGAACCCTTGGCATCCTCTGCTCATCCCCCAGCTACATGAGAACCCGCGATAACCGAGGTTGCTAATGTTCTCTACGTGTCTCAATCATACTCCCAACCCTACGGCGGCCTTGTTGACCGAGAAGTCTCATGTTGACGAATCACCGCTGTGGCGTGGTTTTGGGAGAGGCTTTCACTGTAGTCCACTAACGCACAAAAAAGGGGACTCGTCTATCGCTAGCCGAGTCCCCGATAAATTCCGTCTTTCCTTACTTAGAACTGCAGACGGAAACCAAAGTTAACCGTACGGACGCCCTGGTAACGATTTGGTAGGCCGTAGGTGGCAAGCTTCCGATTCAAAGCGGTCGGAGTGCCGGCCAGGTAGGTGTTAATTTGACCTAACAATTCACCCCGATTGTAGGCGTTGATTAGCCCCGGAAAATTGAAATGGCCATCGGGTTGAATAAACTGCGAGAACGTACCGAGTGGTATGTTGCCGTTGCTTATCTGGTTTTGTACGGTGATAACGTTCTTCTCATCCCAAAGGTTGAGAACGGTCACATCGCCAACCAAAGTGAAACGGCTGTCCGCGCCAAACCGGTAACGGTGGGTAACGCCTAAATCCGTCTGCGTAAAGGTCGGAGTTCTTCCCAAGTCACCGCGTTTGGTAAAGACGGTTGCAGTTAAGAATCCGACGAATGATGTTTTGGGTGTTCCTGACTGAATGGTCTGGAATACTGAGAACTCCGTAGAATTCGTTTTCTTCCCGTTCCAATCCCAGATGTAAGCACCGTAACCATTGAACACGTGCGGACGATCGGTCGCCAATCGGCCTCTGTTGGAGCCGCCGGATGCACTCTGGCCAATAAACGGCAAGTCGAATGCACGGCTAACACCCGGATCTGAACGGGCAAGCCCGTTATATTCCGAGGTAGCTCTACCGGTTAACTCGTCGGAATTAGACAAGCCGGAGTAGTTACCGTACAGACGGCTAAGGGTGTAGTTGGCGTTGAAGTAATAGTTGTTTGACAACCGCTTCTCAACCACCAGTTCCATAGCACGATATGAACGTTCCGGTTTGTCGTATGGCTCAGCATAACCGAGCTGTTTCAGGAATTTCGCGTGCAGGCCTACACCTGGGTTACCAGTGATATAGACTTCGCTTTCGTCAGCACCGATCGCTCCGGCATCTTCAATTGCATTGACCAGCTTTTTGTCGGTGTAACGAGCGCGAAAAACGTAATGGCTCTTGAACTCATGTTCCACACCAAAAGTGATTTCTCTCTGTTGGTATGGTTTCGCGTCCGGGTCAATTGCGCCAGAAACGAATGGATCCGCCTTAGGATCATTCGAGGCAACTCGGAAGTCTGAAGAGCAACGGGCCAGGCCGCTGCCGATAAAACCAGTCGTCGGGCAAGCGCCACCAATTGGATCGGCAAAGTTGCCAGTAACGGTGGCGGTGTTGAAGTTAGTGAATGGACCGCTGGTTGGCAGAATGTCGAAGAAGTCTACCCGATAGAAGTCAGCGCCGAATGAACCTTGCGCAATAATAAACTTCACTCGGTCGTAGTATCTGCCGAAATTACCAAAAACCTTGGTTTTACCGTTACCGAAAAGGTCATAGGCAAAGCCAAGACGCGGTGCAATTTTTTCACCCCAACCAAATGCAAACGAGGCCGGGAATCCGTTAAACGAAGGCAGGTCTTCTTTCTCGAAACGAACCCCCAAGTTCAGCGTCAACCGGTTCATTGGTTGCCACTTATCCTGCACATAGATTGCTTGGTTCAGGTTAGCCGCCTTACCCTTTGTACCAAACCGCTGGAGAGCACCTGCTCCGATAGCTGCCGGATTTGGCACGGCACCCGCCGCTTGCCACTGAAATGGCGTGTTGTTGATTCGGTAAGGACCGTACGCAAGAAACACGATCTCTGAGAAGCCCTTCTCAATATCATTGAAGATCTTCATGTGCTGATAGCCACCTTTAAGCTGGTGACGTCCGAGACCATTAAAGAGGAAGCTGGCATCACCTTCGTAGGTGGTCCGGATGGAAATATCTTTCGTGTTCCTGGTAGTGCTTGGTGAAGTGAATCCCTCGGTGCAGGCGTTGGCACCGAAGTTTGTGGTCGGATTATTTCCGGTGGTGCAGGAATACTGATTGCCCGTCGGAATAAAATACGAGTTGTCTCGCTGGTTCAGGAAACCACGTGACCAACGGAAACTGGTGACTATGTTATTGGTCGGCGTATAGGTTGCAGACGCGGTGACGCTGTTGGCGTTATTCCGCCCGCCTTGCTGTCTTCGCAAGGCACTGCCGCCTAACGAACCAACTGTGCCGCCAAAGTTAACTGCTGGGTCGGACCCACCAAAGGATGAAGAGTTAAACGGCAACAAACCTCGGGTGATGACTGGATTCCAAAGAAAGGTTCCCGCCAGACGAAGCTTGCTGAAAGGCTGGGAGTCCAGTCGGCCGAAACCGTATTGATTGGTAACCTTTTGTTGATATTTATCTCTACCGACAACCGATCGAGTAGCCGCGGGCGCGTTGGTGAAGAAGGTCGTGTTTATCGTCTGGTCCACAATTCCCGGCGACCAACTGCCGAAAAACCAAAGCTTGTCCTTAAGAATTGGACCGCCCAGATTCGCCGTCGGAGAGGTAATCAGATAACTGGACTTTGGCTGGTCGTAGTATTCGACCGTTTGCGTAAACGCCGCGCCAGTACCCGAGGTAAAACGCAACTGCTGGGGACGTGGGTCGCTCTCAAGTTTGGACGTTCTGAACCCCATCCCAAACTCGCCGTGGAACTCATTGCCTCCGCCCTTGGTCACGACGTTAATCACGCCGCCAGTGGCACCGCCGTACTCGGCGTCGAAGCCGCTCGACTTAACCTGAAGCTCCTGAACCAATGCGAAAGGAACCTGACTGTTGGCGTTGATTCCAGCATTCTTGTAGTTGGTCACTTCCTGGCCGTCGATAATGAATACATTTTCAGCATTCGACGCGCCATCAACGGTAAAACCGCCCGCGAGAGTGTCGGGGCGTGTTCCCGGTGAAGCCTTCAAAGCACTAAGAAAAGTAGCGCCCTTTGGCAACAATTCCAGCTTCGCCGCATTGAGGCTGGTTGAAATGTCACTGCCGGTGGTGTCAATCGGCTGATCCGAAGCACCAACGTTGACCGTGGCGGATGCCTGGCCTGCGGCGAGTTGAATGGTCAACTGGGTGGTCTTTCCAAGCGTGACCTGTACATTTTCGCTTCGGGATTCACCGAAACCGCTCGCCGGCGCCGTGGTTACGACGTAGCTGCCTGGAGGCATCTGCAGCACTCGGAAAAAACCCTGATCGTCGGTTGCCACGGTGCGATCAAAGCCCTGGCTAACTCCGGTCGAGGTAGTGTCGGTGATGCTAGTGTGCGCATTCTTAATTGTCACGGATACGTTCGGCACTACAGCGCCCGTCGGATCCTTCACTGTTCCCTCAAGGTTGCCCGTTCTTTCCTGCCCAAGAGCCGAAACTCCCAAACCAAGAACCAGGGCGAACACCAAAGAAATAAATTCAAATCTCTTTCTCATTTTTCGCTCCTATTTATTTGTGTGCGAAAGTTAATTCGCCAAAGGTCAAACTTCGATCTAGAACTATCGGGCTCCTCTAGGCAATTGCCAAGCCCCAGCAGGCACGAGAAGCGGTTGGTACCGTAAACCGTGTAAGTTCAGCCTATTAAGCTTTTCGCAACTGGAAAGAGCTTAGGTCTAATTGGAGATTATTTCCAAGAATCTGAATTTTTTTCCATTTGATTGGATACTAATTCGAAATTGCACGACACCAATCTTTTCGAGATCTTCGTCGTCTCTAACCAACACACCGTCAAGAGCTTAGCGGGACACTCCGGAATCCTCATGAAATGAAAGTTTCGTGGTTTTGATATCTGAAATGTCCACCAAGATCGTGGCAGGGTGGCCCTTCAAATCGATGGTGACCCTCTTGGTGCACCTACGGCCAAGGACAAGGACGAGAAGGCCGATTCAAATGTCTTGAGATCCACATGCTTGCCTAAGAACTGGTTTTGATCGGAACCCAGTGAGTCAACATCTTGCCGATTGCTGAAGGGACGTCGGGAAGCGGCAGCTGCGGCTTCGTAAAGAATCACGGGTACCGCATGCTAAACTCCCGTGTCTGAAATCAACCACTTCGAGAGACTCAAACTTGTCTGAACGAATCTATCGCGATCCGGTCCATAACATCATTCGCCTACGTACTGATACTGACGAAGGCGAACTGATGATGCGACTCATCGACGCACCAGAGTTTCAAAGGCTGCGTCGCATCAAGCAGCTCGGCCTGGGGCTCTACACTTATCAGGGTGCGGAGCATTCGCGCTTCACACATTCACTCGGCGCGTTTCACTTGATGAGCCGGGTGCTGGATCGGCTCAGCGAAAAACATAGTTTCGCCTCTCTAGATCGCGCCGCTGCTCGGGCGGCTGCGTTACTTCACGACGTCGGTCACGGATCGTTTTCTCATGTCATGGAGAAGGTGCTGGGCTTCCATCACGAGAAATGGACCGTCGAGGTTGTGCTCAGCGAAGTCACCGAAATCGGTCAACTCCTGCGCTCCTACTCGGCCGACTTACCCGGCAAGGTAGCGGCTATTATTGAGGGTAAGTTTCAGCCAGCCGCCCTGGGCCAGCTCGTTTCTTCACAGCTCGACGTGGACAGAATGGACTATCTGTTGCGCGATTCATTAATGACTGGCGCCAAGTATGGCATCTACGATCTCGAATGGATTATTAATGCGCTGGCAATTGATGAAGAGAATGACCGGATTTATGTGGCGGCACGTGGTCTATACGCGGTCGAGGAATATCTACAAGCTCGCTATTACATGTTTCGACAAGTCTATTTTCATCGCACTCTCCGTTCAGCCGAAGCGGTATTGCGCGCGATCCTGCGGCGCGCATTAAAGCTACTCGAATCCGGTGAGCCAGTCTGGTACGCGCCCGACACGGCGTTTGAAAAAGTTTTGCGGAGAAACTCCTTAACCATCACTGAGTATCTCGAAGTCGACGACTCGGACGTGTTGTTTCACGTTAAGCAGTGGCAGCGTTCGTCAGATCCAATCCTGGCGGATCTCAGCCGGCGTTTTACTGGACGCCGGCTCTTCAAGGCGATTGATCTGGACATGCCAAGATCCGAGCAGCCAGACTTTCTTGCGGCAGCTCGAGACTGCGTGCTGCAGGCAGGTTACGATCCTGATTATTACTTCATCGAAGACCGGGCCAGCGATGTCCCGTATTACAACTACTACACAGCCGCGGGAGCGGAGCCTAAGAGTCTCATCTACGTCGAAGATGGTTACGCCCGACCATCCATTCGCGAGATTAGCGAAGTGAGCAACGTTGTCCGAGGCTTACAGCAAGGCTACGAGTTACATCGAGTTTGCTTTCCCTCTGAAGTCAAAAACGAAGTCTATAAGCTCTACCACGAACTGGCACCGAAGGACCGCTCGGCGTCGGTCTAATCTAACTTTGCTGACGTAAACCTCAATTACGAGGAGACGTTCTTCGACTAACTCTCCAGGAGACCGCGGAGCCATGGCAAGAGTAGCGGACGTAAAGCCTGAGCAGGCCGATCGATACGTTAAAGGCGTGCTTGAGGCGCAAAGAGAAGCCTGGGGGTCTCCCCTCCTTAATCACCTTGTCTACGCGCGCCGTCCTTCAATCTTTAAGGGCGCAAGGTCTATGTGGACCGGCATCGAAGCATCAGGATTATTAGATGCCACCTTGCGTTCACTGATCAATCGACGCGTGGCGTCCCTCAATGGCTGTGTGTTTTGACAAGACATCAATGCTGCCGTGGGCAGCACACTCGGAGTATCCGATGAGAAGATCGATGCTTTAAACGACTACGCAACCAGTGAACTCTACAACGAAGCTGAATGCGTCACATTGGAGTTTGCCGATTGCATGACCATCACTGACCGGGACGTGAGCGACGAGCTTTTTGACCGGTTGCGCGAGTTCTACAATGATGATGCTTTGGTGGAATTGACTGCGACGATTGCCTGGGAGAACGCATCCAGCAAATTCAATCGGGCTTTGCGCGTTCCTTCTCAGCAACTGTGGAAGCGCCGTAGTCCAACCTAAAGGAAAAAACCTGACGTTTAGATAAGGGGACGTGTGCACACGACGGGCGGACGAATCCGCTTTCTAAACGAAACGTACACCGGTCGAGATGAAAGTCGTCCGATTTCAAATGACCCCCAGACGGTTGATTAGATTCTGTACCAGCTTTCCGGCTTGGAGTCGTTTGCTGGTTGTGACACCACTTCTGCTGAGCCTTCAGCTCTCTGGGATGGCCCAGACAACAGAACGTCCCGTGAGTCTCGCAATCCTCGACTTTGGCGACGCGGCCTTTGGGAAACTCACTTCACAAAACCTGACAGCAAACCTAAAACAGGTTACAGGGCTAACTGTTCTGGACCGAGATCTGACCAGGGCCGCGGCCCGTGGTGCAGGTTACTCCGGCTCGTTGAACCTGTCGCTCAGCGAAGCACGCAATCTTGGAGCTGTCTTAGGCTGCGACTTCTTTATTCTCGGAGACGCGCAAACTCTTCGGCGCTCACCCTCAACCGGTTCATCTTATTTCGACTCTTATGCGTCGATGTTTTTGGTTAGCGCGCGCACCGGACGACTTGTCAACTGGGAACGTCCAAACTATCAGTCTGCGACTCCGGCTGAGGCTGAAAAATCTCTCATCGCCGAACTATCCAGCGAGGATGCTCGGCTCCGGCTCGTCAGATCACTTCGTCACGCACAAGAAACTGAACGGGGGGAGCGCGCGCTGACTATCGATCAGCAAACCCCAATGATCGAAGCTGCGCCTGACGACGTTAGGAGTGCTGAAGCTGAGGGCCTTCGTTTACCACGACCATATCGCCGGCTGGTTCCAACTTACCCGGGAACGGCTGCCCGCGCGGAGGCTGAAGCGATGGTAGATGTGCTCGTGGATCTGGACGCGAGTGGCGAAGTAACCCGAGTTGAAGTCGCACGCTGGGCCGGGTTTGGCTTGGACGAAGTAACAATCACAACCGTGCGGCAATTGCATTTCTTTCCAGCTCTGCGCGATGGCGTTGCGATTCCCCTGCGCATTTTGTTGCGGTACAACTTCCGCAAACCGCCCAAATGAGCACGGGGGAAAGGGAAATGGGTAACGGGAAAAAAGGGATGGCCGGCTATTACTGGCACCGGTTTCGTGGGCGGACGCCAGTTGTCACGATCATCGTGCTGTCCTTTATTTACCCTTTCACCGTTTCCCTTTACACCGTTCCCTTCTTCGGCTCTGCCTCTGTTACCCGTGCCGCAGTCCACGATTCTTTACTGGCTTCAACCTCAACTCCCGAAGGCCGGCTCGCGGTTTTCGATGACGCATGGTCCACGATCAACGCTCGCTACTACGATCGCGATTTCCATGGCCTCGACTGGGAAGCACAGCGAACCGCTTTCCGCTTGCTCACAGCCCAGGCGACCTCCAGTCAGCAGTTTTATACGACCCTGCGCCAGATGATTGGCTCGCCCACCTTCCCAACCACGAGCTGATTCCAGTTCCGTTGTAATAATTGCCGGGAGGGAGTCGAGGCTGGCTTGCCCCCGCTCGTGTCTCACCAGAAACCCAAACAGCCCCAGTGGGCGATGGCCCATGGTATGATTCCGGTCGAAACTAGACCCCGGTGGAATCAATAATGCTCTATCTGTCGCAAGTGCTAGGTCGCCCGATACGCGATCTTGAAGGCGAGCGTGTGGCCACTATCAAGGACGTGATTGTACGTCTTGGCGAGGACGATCACCCGCCCGTGACCGGGGTAGTGGCGCGCTTTGGCCGCCGCGATTTTTTTCTTTCGCGCTGGCGCATCACCGAACTCGACGAGCATGGGGTCCGACTCAATTCAGACAAACTCAATCTACGTCCCTTCGTCCGCCGGGATGGCGAGGTCCTGCTTGCTCGTGATGTGCTGGATAAGCAACTGATCGACGTCGACGGTAAACGGGTGGTCCGGGTAAATGACGTGCAACTAATCGAGGCGGCCGGAGACTGGAGAGTCACCGGCGCAGACGTGAGCCTGCAGGGTCTTTGGAGAAGACTTGCACCGGCAGGTTTCATAGGTACGCGTAAACCCGTGGAGGTCCTCGATTGGGCCGACGTGGGTTACCTGGCGACGGACGCTGCGACGGTCCAGCTCAAGTCTTCCAGTGGCAAACTCGCACGCCTCCATCCAGTGGAGATCGCCAGGCTGGCTGAAGCCCTCTCTTATCATCACGGCTCTGAAGTTGTGGAATCACTCGATGACGAAACGGCCGCTGAAACCCTGGAGGAGATGCCCTCCGAACGGCAGGCCCGCATCATCGGAGACATGGATGAAGAACGTGCGGCCGACATACTTGAATGGATGTCACCTGATGAGGCCGCCGACGTCCTCGGCGATTTGCCGGAGGAGAAGGCTGAAGAGCTGCTCGGACTGATGGACGACGAAGAGCAGGCTGACGTCGCCGAGTTGTTGCCTTACGAAGATGATACGGCCGGCGGTCTGATGACTACGGAGTTTGTGACGCTGCCACGCGAGCTAACAGTTGGGGAAGCCCTGGCGCGTCTGCGTGAAATGGCGAAAACGCCTAACATGATTTACTACCTCTACGTGGTGGAGCGTGAGGGTTCATGGAAGCTCCTCGGGGTGATCGCCTTGCGCAGTTTGATCCTGGCTGACCCTTCGGTCCCGCTGGCAGATGTGATGCGAACGGAGTTTCAAACAGCGCATCCGGACGAGCCGGCGGATGAAGTGGCCCAAAGAATTGCCGAGTATAACCTTCTGGCCTTGCCGGTGATGGATGAAACCGGTGATATTCTGGGAATTATTACGGTAGATGACGCGATGGAAATCCTGTTGCCAAAAGACTGGCGGCAGCGCTTGCCGAGATTTATCGGATAGGTTTCAGATCAGATAGTTCAGATTCTGAACTCAGAAAGATTCTATGACCGACGGAGAACCTCCCAGTGCCCGCATCACGAGAAGCGGTAAGACTCACCGGACGACGCTTGTTGCGGCGCAGTCGTGGTGTGCGCGAAACGCTCACCCGGCGACGGAGGTTGCTAGGGTACCTGGCTATTCTGGGACCTGGAATGATTGCGGCCAGCGCCGGCAATGACGCAGGCGGCATTGCAACGTTTGCGTCAGTCGGAGCCGAACACGGCTACCGACTTCTCTGGATACTCATCCCCATCACGATCAGCCTTGGACTGGTACAGGAGATGTGCGCTCGTATGGGCGCAGTCACTGGCAAAGGTCTGGCAGATCTTATTCGCGAACGCTTCGGAGTTCGGTGGACCGCATTCGTAATGCTCGCACTCCTCATCGCTAACGGCGGTGTCACAGTTTCAGAATTCGTTGGCATCGCCGCCGCCACCGAACTCTTCGGAGTGCCCCGCTTCATCTCCGTGCCCTTGTCTGCCGTCGCCATCTGGTGGCTCGTCGTAAAGAGTTCTTATCAACGAGTAGAACGAGTTTTTCTTTTGATGTCGCTCGTCTTCCTTGGTTATATCGTTTCGGCTTTTCTGGCAAAGCCCGATTGGGGAGCTGTGGCTGCGGGACTCGTGAGGCCGAGTTTCAGTTTAGATCAGGCTTACTTGTTTACCTTCGTCGCGGTTGTCGGCACTACGATCTCACCGTACATGCAGGTGTATGTGCAATCGTCGGTCGTCGAAAGAGGAGTTACCCCGGAAAACTATTCCAGAACCAAAATGGACGTCTGGGTCGGAACCGTTCTCGCCATTCTCGTAGTCTTCTTTATCGTAGTGTCCACGTCCGCAACATTACATCAACACGGCCTCCACATCGAGAGTGCCGCAGATGCCGCGCGCGCGCTCCGACCGCTCGCCGGACCGTACGCGCAGACCTTGTTTGCGATTGGTTTGTTTGGCGCTTCAATGCTGGCCGCCGGCGTGTTGCCGTTGGCCACCGCGTATTCGATCAGCGAGGCTCTGGGCTTTGAGAAAGGTGTGTCCCGGAGTTTTCGTGAAGCCCCGATATTCATCGGAGTCTTTACTTTTCTAGTCGCCGTTGGGGCAGCCATTGCCGTAATTCCAAACCTACCGTTGATTCGCGTGCTGCTGGTCACCCAGGTAATCAACGGCCTCCTGCTCCCCATCATTCTTTTTGCCATACTGCGGCTGGTTAACAATCGCGAATTGATGGGCGCACATGTGAATGGTCCACTCTATAACGTCGGTGCGTGGGCGACCGCCATTATCGTTACCGCCCTGTCATTGCTTTACATGCTCGTCACGCTTTTCCCAAATCTGTTGCGATTTTGAGTCTGGAGTTGTCCGGCGTTGCTCCGGTTATTCGTCTCGCCAAGCCTTGGAATCAGTGATAAAAGAATAGGGCTCTCTGGCGGTTCCAAAGCCTAAGGTTTAGCTGGTAGAACTTCAGCAACCAAAGTGACCCCTACTCGTCAAAAAAACAAATTCGCTCTTTTCTTCATAGCGACGGCCATCGTAGGGTTGGCGCTCTATCTGGTTTTTCACTTTGAGTTCGCACTTCAGGGTCTGCTCAGTGCCCGGATGGGCAGTCTGGGTTCCAAAGCGGTAACCATTGTCTATGTAATACAGTTGGTCTTTCTGGGGATCCTCGCTTATCTGGTTGTACGAGCCCTCAACGTCCTCATATTTGGCCTCGCGTTTCGTTTTCGCCGTGGATTTGAAGCCCCCACGCTAGTTCGTAATATCTTTACAATCATCGTCTTCACGGCCTTATTTTTCCTCATCTTCAGTGTGATGTTCCCCGATATTAACCTCGGGGCACTGTTTACCACCTCAGCGATCTTCGGTGTAATCCTCGGTCTTGCCCTTCAGGACACCTTGGGAAATTTCTTCGCCGGCATCTCATTACAAGCAGATCGCCCTTTCCAGGTTGGTGATGTGATAAGTGTGGGGGCCGAGAAACACACGGGCGTGGTTGAAGAAATCACCTGGCGGGCCGTCAAGATTAGGACCTTTCAAAACCACGTGGTGCTGATAAGCAACAGCACTGCTGCCCGGGAGCCGATAGAAGTTTGTCCGCGTGAGAACCTCAACGCTCGGCTGGTGTTCTTTAACACCCTTTATTCCGATTCACCGGCCAAGACAATTCATGTCGTCAGGGAAGCAGTACGCGAAGCTGACAATGTGTCGCAGAAAATAACTCCGATCGTGCGCATCAGGAATCTTGGTGACAATGGCGTCGACTATGAATTGAAGTACTGGCTAAACGATTACGCAAAGTACAACGACACCGACGCACTGGTGCGCCAACGAATCTGGTACGCGTTTCGTCGAGCCAAACTCAACTTCGCCTATCCCACCAGGACGCTACTGATTGAGAGGCCTGCAAAGCCTGGAATGCGAGCCGGCGAGGAAAGCGCGATAGTTGAGCGTCTCGGTGCGGTCGACATCTTTGCTCCGCTTTCAACGGAAGAGACTGCAATCCTGGCTCAGGCTGCGTCCAGCCACGTCTTTGCTCCTGGTGAAACCGTTATTAGGGCCGGCGATCCGGGCTCATCAATGTTCGTGGTTCACAATGGCCGAGTGAGTGTTCAGATCAGCGACAACGAGCGCTCCCGCACTGTGGCGACCCTGAGCGAAGGGGCCTTCTTCGGGGAAATGGCCCTACTCACCGGGGAACCAAGAACCGCCAGCGTCGTTGCCGTCGAGGAAACTGAAGTGCTGGAGATCAGCCATGCGGCCATGAAACGCGTTTTCGACAATAATCCTGACCTCGTCGAATCGCTGAGTCACATTATCGCCGAACGCCGGCAAGGCCTTGCCGCAACCGAAGATCACGCTGGTTCTCCGCGCGACGCATCCGCAGGGATTCTCTCCTCGATCAAACGCTTCTTCGGAATGAAGTAACCACCGTTTTTGTCAAAGCCCACCTCCGCGACCCACTGAAGTACGTTATTTTAAAAGCGAATTCATTGGACTTTCGGGCATCTTTTGTCAACTTGACAGCATGAGACTCAAATATTATTATCCCAGCACGCTCACAGAACGGGAGGCTTAAGAAGTATCAAGCTGCACGGTTGGTGCGCGTAAAGAAATTAAGGAGGAAGTAAGCAAGATGACTATCGTTCGCTATGACCCTTTTCGCGACTTGCGAACCTTACAAGAGGAAGTGAATCGCCTTTTTTCCACTAACCTGACTCGCGGTTTCGGTGAGGAAGGTATTGGCCGAGGCGCCTGGAATCCCAGTGTCGACATCTACGAAAACAAAGAGCACATTGTGCTGGAGGCGGAACTGCCAGGCATGAACCGTGACGAGTTTGAGCTTTCGGTCGAGAACAATGTGATTACCTTACGAGGCGAGCGCCAATTCGAGAAAAAGGACGACGGTGATAACTACCATCGCGTCGAGCGCTCCTATGGCTCGTTCACCCGTTCTTTCACCTTGCCGCAAACCGTTTCGGCGGATGGGGCAACGGCGGAATACCGGAACGGCGT